>NZ_JAVREO010000021.1:0-111855 GCF_031845445.1 Streptomyces chisholmiae
GGGTGGGGGTGGCGGGGGGAACGCCGGGTGGGGGTGGCGGGGGAGTGCCGGGCGGCGGGGGTCAGCGATCGGCCAGGGCGCGGCGCAGGAAGGCGAGGCCGTCGGTGGCCAGGGCGTCCTGGCTGTCGGCGAGCGGGCGCCAGACCGAGGCGGCCACCGCGATGCTGTCGTTGTGCGCGGTGAAGGACTCCAGGCACAGCGGGCCGGTGTAGCCGGCCGCCGGCAGGGCCCGCAGGAAGCCGGGCCAGTCCAGGTGGTCGGCGCCGGGCGCGCCCCGGTCGTTGGCGCAGACCTGGACGTGCGCGATCCGGCCGGCGGCCTCCCGCACCGCGCCGACCAGGGACCGTTCCTCGATGTTCTGGTGGTAGGTGTCCAGGGCCAGCCCGACGCCCTCGGGTGGCAGTCCGGCCAGCGCGGTCAGCGTCTGGCCGACCGTGTTCAACAGGCTGGTCTCGTACCGGTTCAGCGGTTCGACGGCCAGCCGCACCCCGGCGGCGACCGCCTGTTCCACGACCGGCGCCAGGTACTCCCGCCACTGCGCGTAGGCCGCCGTCCGTTCGGCCGGCGTCATCCGCCAGGTGCGGCCGACGGCCGCGTAGACGGGCCCGGCGACCACGGGGGCGCCGGTGGCCTGCGCGGCGTCCACGCAGTGCAGCAGGTAGTCCTGGGTGCGGCGGACGGTGGCCGGCTCCGCGCACACCAGGTCGCGGCCCGGCGGCATCACCGCGACCACCGCGGCCGGGCGCAGCCCGTGCGTCGCCAGCAGCGCGGCGACCGGCCGCGGCGCCCAGTCGCCGGGCGACTCCAGCGGCAGCTCCACCGCGTCGAACCCCCAACGCGCCAGCCTGGGCACCGTCTCGGCCAGCGCGGCGTCGGTCACCGGGGAGTGCCAGATCCACGGGTTGGCGCCGATCGGCACGCCCATCAGCGGCCTCCCCAGTCCCCGGGGTAGCCGGGCAGGTCCGCGCAGCCGCACAGCGCGTAGTGCAGCGGCGGCAGCTCCGGGTCGAGGTAGGCGTCCCGGTTCTCCTCGGTGATCACCGGCTGCGGCAGCACCCACTCGCCCGGCACCGGCTCGCCGCGCAGCACCTTCAGCGCCGCGATGACCGGGGTGCGCCACTGGAACGTCGGGTAGCCGGGGGCGATGGCGGTCAGGTCGCGGTCGGCCCACGCCTGGAGGAAGTCCTGCTGGTCCTCCCCGGTGATGGGCGGCACCGGCAGGCCGGCGTCCTCGAACGCCTCGACGGCGGCCACGGCGGTGGCGCCGGAGTCCATCCACACCCCGTCGATGGTGCCGTGCCGCTGGATGGCGTCGGTCACCGCGGCCTTGGCCACCGCCGGGTCGCCCTCGGTGAACCGCACGTCGGCGACTTCCAGTTCGCTCTCCTCGAACGCCAACTCCGCCGCCGACCAGCGGTTCTCCAGCACGTCGACGCCGGGTGAGATGCGCAGGGCGAGGATCTTCCCGCCGGGTTCCACCCGCTCCACCAGGAAGTCGGCGGCCGCCGCGCCGTAGGCGTAGCCGCCCACCGGGTGGACGAAGGTCACCGGGCAGTCGGTGTTGACGCCCCGGTCGAAGACGATCACCGGCAGCCGCTGGCACGCCTCCTCCACGGCCGGGGTCAGCGTCGCCGTGGTGTTGGGGGAGACGATCAGCAGGTCGCAGTCCTGGGTGCTGAGCTGCTGGATGTCGGAGATCTGCTTGTCGTCCTTGCCCTCCGCGTCCAGCACGGTGAACTCGCCGATCTCCGGGTGCTGCGCCACCTCCGCCTCCATGGTGGTCAGCCCCACCTGCCGCCACGGGTTGAAGACGCCCGCGTTGGAGAAACAGAGGTGCACCTCGGCGTCGGGGATCGCGTACTCCTCGGTGCTCACCGGCTCGGGCCGGAGCATCTGCTCCCACGGCCGGTCCGCCGGGCCCTCCGGCGTCTCGCCGGCCAGCGCCAACTGCCGCTGGTACTCGTCCTCCTCGAAGAACTCCGCCGCCTCGGCGTCGCCGCCGGAGGCCGCCGGGTCGGCCGGCGCCTCGGGTGGCGCGTCCGACGAGCAGGCGGCGAGCAGGCCGGCGGCGAGCGCGGCGGCCAGCGCCGGGACGGCGCGCCGGCCGTTGTCGCTCCGGGGGTGTCGGCTCGTGGCGGGTCGGCTCACGGGGTGTCGGCTCCTGGTGGGTCGGCTCATGGGGTGGGGCCTCCAGACGAGGGGGTGAACGGGTCGGCGGGGGCCGCCGTCGGCGGCGGCCGGTTGGCGGAACGGCGGCGCCGGCGCGGCCGGTTGGCGGCGCCCACCGCCACGGCCGCGATCACGATCAGGCCCTGCACGGTGGACTCCAGGGCGCCGGCGACGCCCCGCAGGTTGAGCAGCGCGAAGAGCGCGGTCAGCGCGAAGGCGCCGGCCATCGCGCCCAGCACCGAGCCCCGGCCGCCGCCGAGCAGCACCCCGCCCAGCACCACGGCGGTGATGGCCTCGAACTCCATCCCGGAGCCGGCCTGGGCCGAGACCCCGGAGAAGCCGCCCACCAGCACGGCGGCCAGCGCCGCCGCCGCGCCGGACAGCACGAACGCGACCACCCGCACCCGGCCGGTGGCCACCCCGGACAGCTCGGCGGCCCGCTCGCTGTCCCCGGTGGCGATCAGTGTCCGGCCCAGCCGGGACCGGGTCAGCAGCCACACCGCGGCGCCCACCGCGGCACACACCAGCACCGCCCACGGCAGCCAGCCGAACGCGTCGTGCCGGCCCAACGCCCGGAAGTCGTCCGGCAGGTAGCCGGTCGGGGAGCCGCCGGTCCAGTAGAAGACGCCGCCCTCCAGGATCAGCATCATGCCGAGCGTCGCGATGAAGGACGGCACCCGGAGCACCGTGCTGACCAGCCCGTTGACCAGGCCGACCAGCGCGCCGGCCGCGACCAGCGCCAGCGTCACCAGCAGCCAGTGGGCGTCCGGGAACCGGTGGTAGACCTCGGCCGCCGCCACCACGCCGGTGGTGACGATCGCGCCGACCGACAGGTCGAAGTTGCCGCTGACGACGACCAGGTACTGGCCGGCGGCCAGCAGCACCAGCGGCGCGGCCCGGCGCACGAAGGCCAGCAGCCGGTCCGGTTCGAAGAACCCCGGGTCGGTCACGGCCAACGCGGCCAGCAGCAGCGCCAGCAGGACGAAGACCGGCAGCGCGGTGCCCAACCGGGCCGCCAGCCGGCCGAGTCGGGCGCCCGGCCGGGCGGTGGTCGCGGTCATGACGTCCTCCCGGTCCGGCGGCGGCCCCTGGCGTGGACGGCCACCGCGGCGATGATCACCACGCCGCGCAGCACGTTCTTGACGAACGGGTCGACGGCCAGCTGGTTGAAGACGCTGTCCAGCACCGCCAGCACGGTGACCCCGCCCAGCGTGCCCACCACCCCGCCGCGCCCGCCGGCCAGCAGCGTGCCGCCCAGCACCACGGCGGCGATGGACTCCAGGTCGTAGCGGGCCTCGGTGCCGGCCCAGGGGGAGCCGGCGCCGAACCGGGCGGCGAGGAAGAGCGCCGCCACGCCCACGCACAGCGCGCACAGCACATGGGCGATCACCACGGTGCGTTCGGTGCGCACCCCGGACAGCCGCGCGGCGTGCTCGTCGCCGCCGGTGGCGAACATGTGGTGGCCGAGCCGGGTGCGCCGCAGGACGAACCAGAGCAGCAGCGCCACCCCCAGCAGCAGGAACACCGAGATCGGCACCGGGCCGATCCGGTCGTACCCCAGCCGCTGGAAGGACCGCGCCACCTCGCCGGCCGGGCCGGTGTAGTTGTCCTCGATCCAGCCGCGCAGGATCAGCGCCACGCCGAGCGTCGCGATGAACGCGTTCACCTTCAGCCGGGTGACGATCAGCCCGTTGGCCAGGCCGACGCCCGCGCACAGCGCGAGCACCGCGAGCACGGCCGGCAGCATGTTGCCGTCCTGGCCGGCCATCACCTCGGCGGCCACCAGGGTGCCCAGCGAGGCCAGATAGGCGACCGAGAGGTCCAGTGAGCCGGTGAGGATCACCAGCGTCTGGCCGAGCGCGATCAGCCCGAGTGCCACGCTGTTCTGCAGGATGCCGGTGATGTTGGGCTGGGTGAGGAACTCCCCGCCGCGCGCGGTGACCACCAGCCAGCCGAGCAGGGTCACCGCCAGCGCCGCCAGCCAGATGCCGACCGCGGGGTCGGCCAGCCCGCGGCGTGCCCGCGCCCAGCCGCCGGCCGCCGGGGCCGGCGCGACCGCCGCCGCCCTCACGCCGCCCCCGTCCGGGCCGCGGCCGAGGTCGCCAGCCGCATGACCGCCTCCTCGTCGGCACCGGCCGGGAGTTCACCGGCCGGTCGGCCGTCCGCCAGCACCAGCACCCGGTCGCTCATGCCGAGCAGCTCGGGCAGCTCCGACGAGACCAGCAGCACCGCCAGCCCGTCCCGCGCCAACTCCCGTACCAGGGCGTGGATCGCGGCCTTGGCGCCCACGTCCACGCCCCGGGTCGGCTCGTCGAAGAGCAGCACCCGGGGGCGGGCGGCCAGCCACTTGGCGATCACCACCTTCTGCTGGTTGCCGCCGGAGAGGTAGCGCACCTCCTGCCGGGTGCCGCGGCCGGTCAGCCGGACCCGGTCCAGCAGCCGGCCGACCGTCGCCTCGTCGTCACCCCGTTCGCCGACCCCGACCGCCCGGGTCACCAGCAGGGTGTTGTCCCGCACGGACTGGCGCGGTACGAGCCCCTCGCTCTTGCGGTCCTCGCCGACCAGCGCGATCCCGGCGCGGATCGCCTCCCGGGGCCGGCGCGGCCTGACCTCCCGGCCGGCGACCGTCATGCCGCCTCGGGTGAACGGGTCGGCGCCGAAGAGCGCGCGGGCCAGCGCGCTGCGCCCCGAGCCCTGGAGCCCACCGACGCCCAGCACCTCGCCGGCCCGGACGGTCAGGTCGATGTCGGCCAGCCGTGCGTTCCCGCCGCCGGTGACGGTGAGCACCGGCGGGCCGAGGCTGCCCGGCGCGGCCCGCGGCGGGTAGTAGGCGTTCAGCTCGCGGCCCACCATGGCGCGCACCACCGTGGCCACGTCGGTCGCCGCGGTGGGCAGGCAGGTCACCCGCCGGCCGTCCTTCAACACCGTGATTCGCTGGGAGAGTTCGAAGATCTCCCGCATCCGGTGCGAGACGTAGAGGATGCCGAGGCCGCGTCGGGCCAGCCGGCGCACCAGGGCGAAGAGGGTGGTCACCTCGTGCTCGGCGAGCGCGGCGGTCGGCTCGTCCATGACCAACACCCGCACGTCGGCGGCGAGCGCCTTGGCCACCTCGACGATCTGCTGCCGGGCGACGGACAGTTGGCGTACCGGGGTGTGCGGGCCGATCTCCTCGGCGTGCAGCTCGGCCAGCAGCCGCGCGGTCCGCGCGGCCATCGCCGACCGGTCGACCAGCCCCCGGCGGGTGGGCTCCCGGCCGAGGAACACGTTCTCCGCCACCGTGCGGTCCGGCAGCAGGGCCAACTCCTGGTGGATGATGCCCACTCCGGCGGCCTGGGCCTGGGCCGGGTGGTCGAAGGCGCGCGCTGTTCCGTCGATCTCGATCCGGCCGGCGTCCGGGCGGTACTCGCCGCTCAACAGCTTCATCAGGGTGGACTTGCCGGCGCCGTTCTCGCCGACGACGGCGTGCACCTCACCCGGGGCGAGGTCGAGGGAGACGCCGTGAAGGACGCGGATGCCGAGGAAGCTTTTTGTCATGTCCTGCATCGACAGCAGCATGGGGGCAATGTCGAGGCGAAAGTAGTGGCTGTCAAGGCACAAAGAGCCGTCAACCGCGAGCAGAATGCGGGGAGTTGGTGACAGAAGACGGCCTACTTTCGCTGCCGGCGGCGAAAGTTCCCCTGGTCGTGTCGGGGGTGGGACAGGGTGGCCGTGTCGGGACGGTCGTTCGGGCACGCCGTTACCCTGGCCGGATGTTCTCGCCGCAGGGGCCCTCCGCGCGTGAGCTGGTCGGGCAGGCGCTCACCTCGGTGGAGCGCGGCTACGACCTGCTGGCGCCCGCCTTCGACCACACGCCGTTCCGCACCCCGGACGCCGTCCTGGCCGCCACCACCCGGGCATTGACCGGGCTCGGCCCGTTCGACCGCGGCCTGGACCTGTGCTGCGGCACCGGCGCCGGATTCCACGTGCTGCGGCGGCTGTGCCGGCGCGCGGTGGTCGGCGTGGACCGCAGCGCCGGCATGCTCGCGCAGGCGGCGGCGCAGGCGCAGGCGGCGGGTGGGGAACGCGCCGGCGGCCCGCCGCCCGCGCTGCTCCGGGCCGACGCCCGGGCCCTGCCCTTCCGGGGCGCCTTCGACCTGGCCGTCAGCTTCGGCGCCTTCGGCCACTTCCTCGCCGCCGACCGGCGCGCCCTGTTCGCCACCACCCGGGCCGCGCTGCGTCCCGGCGGCCTGCTGGCGTTCCCGGTCGCCGCCCCGCCCCGGGTCGGCTCGGCCGGCTACTGGCTGCTGTGGGGCTTCGACGCGGCGATGCGGGCCCGCAACGCGCTGTGGCACCCACCGTTCGTGATGTACTACCGCACCTTCCCGCTCTCCGTGGCCCGCGCCGAGCTGACCGCCGCCGGCTTCACCGGGGTCCGCACGCTGCCGCTGCCCGAGCTGGGGCTCCGCCCGGACGGTGCCCCGCGCTGCCGCCTGGTCCTCGCCCGGCGCCCGCCGGAGCCCGCGGCAGACCAGGCCGGACCGCCGCTGACCAGGAGGGACCACACCTGACCAGGACAGACCGCGCCTGACCAGCACAGATCACGGCCGTCCACCGCCGGACCGGGACCGACCGGGACCGACCGGGACCGACCCGCGGGTGTGACCGGCGGCCAGGTTGGTACCCGGCCCCCATGACGGTGACCAACACGGACCCCGATCCCTACCGGACCCCCGGCTACCGGCCCGGCGGCGCCACCCGCCCGGACGCCACGCCGCCCGGCGAGACCCCGCCCGCCGAGGGCGGTACCTCGTTCACCGGCCCGGACGACTCCCACAACCCGGTGACCGGCTGGGCGGCCGGCCCGCTGATCGCGGTGCTGGTGGTGGCCGGCCTGATGGTGGCCTTCTTCCTCGCCTACGCGGTCTGGTTCCTGGTGAACTGACCGGCGCGCGGTGGCTGCCCCGCCGCTCCGGCGGGGGCTTCCCTCAGCGGCCCGGCGTGACCAGGCCCGTCTCGTAGGCGACGACCACCGCCTGGGCCCGGCTGTCCAGGTGCAGCTTGCTCATCGTCCGGTTGAGGTGGGTCTTCACGGTGGCCGTGCTGATGTGCAGCCGGCCGGCGATGTCGGCGTTGGACAGGCCGAGGCCGGTCAGCCGCAGCACCTCCCGCTCCCGCGAGGTCAACGCCCCGAGGTCCCGGCGCGGCCCGGGCGCCGCGGTGGCGCACGGGGTGGCCTGCCGGGCGTAGGCCGCGACCAGCCGGCGGGTCACGCTGGGCGCGAAGAGCGAGTCCCCGCCGCCCACCGCCGCCACCGCCGCGAGCAGCCGCTCCGGGTCCGAGTCCTTCAGCAGGAACCCCGAGGCGCCGGCGCGCAGCGCGCCGTACACGTACTCGTCGAGGTCGAACGTGGTCAGCACCAGGACGCGCGGCGGCGGGTCCCGGTCGGCCTCGGCCAGGATGCGTTCGGTGGCCTGAATGCCGTTGGTGCCCGGCATCCGGATGTCCATCAGCACGATGTCCGGCCGGGTGCTGGCGGCGAGCCGCACCGCCTCCTCGCCGTCGCTCGCCTCCCCGACCACCTCCACCCCGGGGGCCGCGTTGAGCAGCCCGACGAGCCCGGCCCGGATCAGGAACTGGTCGTCCACGATCAACACCCTGGTCATGGCCTGCGGTCGTCCTCCTCTCCGCGGGCCGCCCCCGAGGTGGGCAGCGTCAGCTCCACGGCGAACCCACCCGCCGCGCGCGGGCCGATGGCGATGGTCCCGCCGTAGAGCTTGGCCCGCTCCCGCATGCCGATCAACCCGTGGCCGCCGCCCGGCGCGACTTCGGCCTGAATCACCCCCTTCCCGTCGTCCGTGACGCTGACCGCCACATGGCGTGGCCGGTACCGGAGTTCGACCGTCGCGTGCGCGCCGGGGGCGTGCTTGAGCACGTTGGTCAGCGCCTCCTGCACGACGCGGTAGGCACACAGGTCCACGCCAGGCGCCAGCGGGCGCGGCTCGCCGTCGACGCGCAGCGCCACGTCCAGTCCACCGCCCCGCACCCGGTCCACCAGCTCGCCGACCCGGGCCAGCCCCGGCATCGGCGCCGCGCTCTCCCCGGCCAACTCCCCGCCGCCCGGCGCGTCGTCGCGCAGCACGCTGAGCATCCGGCGCAGCTCGTCCAGCGCCTCCCGGCTGGTGCCGGCGATGGTGCCCAACGCGGCCCGCGCGGTCGGCGGGTCCGAGTCGAAGACGAAGCCGGCCAGCCCGCTCTGCACCGAGATCACCGACATGTGGTGGGCCACGATGTCGTGCAACTCCCGGGCGATGCGCCGCCGTTCGTCGGCGACCGCGCGCTGGGCGCGGGCCGCCTGCTCGGCCCGCAGCCGGCGGGTCAGCTCGGCGGCCCGTCGCGCCAGGGCGCCGAACCAGACCAGCACGCCGCAGAACAGCAGCGCCTGCGCCAGCACCGAGAGCAGCGACTGCCCGCCGCTGACGATCCCGCCGTACAACCACAGCGTGGTCAACACCCCGGCGCAGCCGACCGCCACCCGCACCGGCCGCGCCGAGGCCACCGTGTAGAGCGCCAACAACGGGCCGAAGGTGCACACCACCGGCCAGAAGCCGAGGCTGACGTACCAGAAACCGACCACCTGGGTGGCGCCGAACACCGCCACCGGCGCCCGGTTGCGCAACGCCACCGGCAGTTGGGCCGCCGCCGCCAACACGTGCGCCCGGGCATCCGGTTCCGGCCACCCCTCGGACGGCGCGTCGCGGCCGAGCAACAGCGCCACGCCCACCATCGCCAGGGCGATCGCCGCGTCCACGGCACTGGTGGCGCGCGAGGGCGCCGGGCGGTGCCGCCGGTCCGGGGATGACGACGTCCAGGGGCGCATCACCGCAGCGTAACGCCGGTCCGGCCGGGTCGAGTCAACCCAGCGCGGTACCGCGGAAGGTGGAGAAGCCACCTGGCTACTCCGTTGGTCGGTAGGGGATTTCCACCCCCGGCCGGACGCCAACGCCGCCCCCCGGTCCGTACTTTCGTACAACGGCCCCGCCCGAAACGGGTGTTCGGCCGCCCCCGGGCGTGCCGGCCCGGCCTCCTCGCGAGGGGGGAGGAGGAAGGCCGGCGCCCCGGGGCGCCCCCGCGCCCTCTCCCCGGCCGGCCTGCCGCCCGACCGCCCTGCCCCCGATCGCCCTGCCCCCGATCGCCTGCCGCCTCGCGCCCCGACCGGGCCTACTCCGGGCCCACCAGCGGGAGTCGGGCCGAGACCGCCGTCCCGTGCCCCGGCTCGGACTCGACGGTGAGCGAGCCGGCCACCCGCTCCGCCCTGGCCCGCATCCCGGCCAGCCCGAAGCCGCCGTGCCGGCCGCCGGGCGCCGGCCGCCGTGCGTCGAAGCCCCGGCCGTCGTCCCGGACGTCCAGCGTGACCTCGCCGTCCATGTAGCTCAGCGTGACGCCCACCCGGTCGGCCGCGGCGTGCCTGGCCACGTTGGCCAGTGCCTCCTGGGTGATCCGCAGCAGCGTGGCGGAGAGCTCGCCGTGCAGCTCGCCCACCGCCCCGGTGCGGGTGAACTCCGCCCGCACACCGCTGTGTTCGGCCCACCTCGCGACCGTGTCGCGGAGCACGTCGGGGAGTTCGTCGTGGGCCAGCCCCGCCGGGGCCAGGTTCCGCACCGAGCGGCGCGCCTCGCCCAGGCTGCCGCGGGCCAACTCGGCCGCCCGGTCGACGTGTCGGCGGGCCGTCGCCGGATCGGTCGCGGTGCTGACCGCCTGTAGCTGGGTGATGATGCCGGTCAGGCCCTGGGCGATGGTGTCGTGCAGCTCGGCCGCCAGCCGGGTGCGCTCGTCGGTGACGCCCGCCTCCCGCGCCTGCAACAGGAGTTGCGCCTGGAGGGCGGCGTTCTCGTCCAGCGCCCGCTGGAGCGCCGCGTTGGTCGCCTCCAGCTCGGCGATGGTCGCCGCCCGCTCCGTGGAGCGCTCCTCCTCCATCAGCAGCAGGTGCGTGACGACGGCCAGCAGCACGTTGTTGGCCAGCAGCAGCCCCGCGAACATCGCCCACCACTGCGCGCCGTCGAACGGCACCCCGCTGGCCTGCGCCGCGGCCACCGGGAGCGAGGCGGCGAAGGCCCCCAGCCGCGGCCAACGCCGGCCCCGTAGCAGGTCGTTGTTGTCGATGTAGCCGGTGACCGCGTAGAAGGCGAAGAACGGCGCCAGCCAGGTGAGCGCCACCGAAAGCGCCCACCGCGCGACGAAGTACCCGGCGGAGACGGCGTCCGCCGTCGGGTGCCGGCGGCCGGCCCGCCCCCACCACAGCTGGAGCGCCAGCGCCCCGACCACCAGCGCCAGCACCGCGCCGCGCTCGCCGGCCGTCGGCGTCAGTTCGGCCGCCGCGACCGACAGCACGGCGCCGGTGGCGAGCAGCCCGTACGGATGCCACCGGAGCACGGCCGCCCACCGGCGGTCCACCTCCGTCCCCGGTCTCGTCATCCCCCCAGTCTGCACAGCCCCGCCCCCCGTCCCCGTCCCGGCTCTGCTCCCCGCTGTTCCCCGCTACTCCCAGCGGAACCAGCGGACCGCCGCCGCCGAGGCGACCACGCCCCAGCCGACCAGGACCGCGAGCTGTGACCAGGCCGGCCAACCGCCGGCCGCCGCCCGGTCCAGCGCCTCGGCCGCCGCGCCGAACGGCGTGTACGCCACCACGTCCGCCAGCACGTCCGGCATGCTCCGCACCGGGATCCACAGGCCGGTGCAGAACAGCGCGGGGAAGTACACGGCCGTGCCGATGCCGGAGGCGTGCTTCGCCGTCCTGGCCAGCGCCGCGACCACGGCGCCCAGCGCCAGGCAGGCGACCGCCGCCAGCAGCAGCACCAGCGCGTACCCGGCGGCCTCGCGCGGCAGCGCCACGTCCAGCGCCCACCGGCCGACGGCCAACGACAGCAGCGCCGACAGCAGTGCCGCCGCGCCGTTCAGCGCCATCTGCGCGGACAGCAGCGTGGCCGGCCGCACCGGGGTGGTCGACATCCGCCGCAGCACGCCGAGTTCGCGGTAGCCGGTGAGGGTCGGCGGCAGCACCTGGAGGCCGGCCGTGACCAGCGCGATCAGCACCACCACCGGCACGTAGAGGTCGATCACCCGCAGGCCCCCGAGGTCCGCCTCGGCCTCGCGGAACATCGGCACCTGCCCCAGGACCAGCAGCAGCGCCGGCGGCAGCGCGATCGCCAGCAGGTTGGTGGGGTCGCGCCGGTAGAGCCTGGCCTCGGCGCGCAGCACGGCGGCCCGCGCCGAACGGCGCCGTCCGCCGGTCTCCGGGGCGAGCAGGGTCGTCTGGCCGGTCATGTACTGCTCCTGTTCGTACGGGCGGGGTCCACGGGGTGCCGGGCGCGGGCGGCGCCGGTCACGACGTGGTCAGGTCGAGGAAGGCGTCGTCCAGGGTGGCGTCCGTGACGCGGAGTTGGTGCGCCCTGATCCGGCTGCGGGCCAGCAGCGAGAGCACCGCCTCGACGGTCTCGTCGCCGCCGCTCAGGGTGATCCGGTCGCCCTCCCACCCGACGCTCGCCAGCCCCGGCAGCCCGCTCACCAGCTTCTCGTCCAACGGCTCCGACGGGGTGAACGAGATGACCGTGGCGCCGGCCGCCCGGCCGATCAGCCCGGCCGGCGTGTCCAGCGCGCTGATCCGCCCCTTGTCCAGCACCGCGATCCGGTCGCACAGCCGCTGTGCCTCCTCCATGAAGTGGGTGACCAGCAGCACCGTGACGCCGCTGTCCCGGACGTCCTCGATCAGCGCCCAGGTGTCCCGGCGGGCCCGCGGGTCGAGCCCGGTCGTCAGCTCGTCCAGTACCACCACCCGGGGCGCGCCGATCAGCGCGAGCGCGATGAACAGCCGCTGCTTCTGGCCGCCGGACAGCACGTGGAACCGGGTGCCGAGCCGGGCCGTCAGGCCCAGCCGTTCGGCCAGCGGGCGCCAGTCCAACGGGCGCGGGTAGAACGCCGCGTACAGCTCCAGGGCCTCCCGGACGGTGAGCTTGGCCTGCAGCGCGCTCTCCTGGAGCTGCGCGCCCAACACCCCGGTGACCGCGGCGTGGTCGGCGACCGGGTCGAGCCCCGCCACCCGGATCCGCCCGGCGTCGGGCACCCGCAGCCCCTCGACACACTCCACGGTGCTGGTCTTGCCGGCGCCGTTGAGGCCGAGGATGCCGAAGATCTCACCCTCCGCCACGTCGAAGGAGACGCCGTCCACGACGGTCCGGCCGCCGTAGGACTTGCGCAGGTCGCGCACCTCGATGATGGGCCGCCGGCCGTCACGGCCGGGCCTGTTCGTCCTGGTCATGGCCTGAGCATCGCGCCCGGCCGGGGCCCGCCACATCGGCCGACCCGCTCGACCCGGCCATCAACCGATCGGTTGACCCGCCTCGGCCGAACGTCAGTCGCCGCCGAGTATGCCCAGGTCGTAGCCGGCGGCGACCGCCGCGGCCCGGTCCCGCACGTCCAACTTCCGGTAGATGTGCGTCAGATGGGTCTTCACGGTGGCCTCGCTGATGAACAGCCGGGCCGCCACCGCCCGGTTGGACGTGCCCCGGGCGACCAGCGCCAGCACCTCACGCTCCCGCTCCGAGAGCGTCCCGTCGGCCGGCCGCGCCGGGGCGCGCAGCGCCCCCAGCAGCCGGGAGGCCACGGCGGGGGAGAGCACCGACCGGCCCTCGGCCGCCGCCCGCACGGCGGCCAGCAACTCCTCCCGGGGCGCGTCTTTGAGCAGGTACCCGGTGGCGCCCGCCTCGATCGCGGGCAGCGTGTCGCTGTCCGTGTCGTAGGTGGTCAGCACCAGCACCCGGGCCCGCGCGCCACGGCGCGCCAACTCGGCGATCGCCTCGACACCGCCCCCACCCGGCATCCGCAGGTCCATCAGCACCACGTCCGGGTCCAGCCGCAGCGCCGACTCCACGGCCTCGGCTCCGCTCGCCGCCTCCCCGAGCACCTCGAACCCGGCCACGGCACCGAACATGCCCCGCAGCCCGTCCCGCACGACGGGGTGGTCGTCAACGAGCAGCAGCGTGATGTCGCCCATGGCCCCCCACGGTACGACAGCCCGGCACCCCAGCCGCCCGTGGCCGGACACCCCATCCGTGCGGGTGCGCGGCCCCGACCGGGGTCAGCGGCCCGCCGGGACGGGCCCGCCGCCGCACGTGTCGTCCGGCCCGCCCGCGGTGTGGCTCCCACCCGACCGGCGATAGCGCCGTGCGACCTCGTGAAAGGCGGCCTTGGGACGGCGGGCGCCGGACTCGTCGACCGCCACGATCCCGAACCCCGCCTTGTCGAGGTCGAACCCGGGGTCCGCGCGATGCGGGAAGTCGGGCATCGCGAAGGTGAAGACGAAGCAGCCGTACACCCCCTCCGCCTCGTAAAGCGCGATGAGTTCACCGAGGTAGCGGGCCTGGACCCGCTCGTCGCGCGGGTGGTCACCACGCACCCGCGGGGCGGCGGCGAACCAGTTGACGATGCCGAAGGACCCGGCGCCCCGCAGCTCGGCCCCGACGAAGGCGCCACAGCCGAACTCGGTGATGACGACGGGCTTGCCGTGGCCCCCCACCAGTCCCCGCAGCCGTTCGACATAGCCGGCCTGGTTGCCCGCCGAGCGGTAGAGGCTGACGCCGACCAGGTCGAACAGCGACCAGTCGACGTTCTCCCACCCGGCCGCCGCGTAGCCGAGTGGCCCGTGGAAGCGGCGCCGGGCGGTGCGCACGGTGGCGCGGAGCAGACCGTCCAGCCGTCGGTCGACGCGGCGCCGCAGCAGACGGTGGAACCGCAGGATCAGCCGCAGGCGCAGGAACGACCAGCGTCCGGGAACGATGCCCGGCGCCGTGTGCGAGAACTCGCTGCCGACCAACAGCGTCACCCGACCCGGGTGTTCGCGGCGCAGCCGCTCGGCCGCTGTGGCGAGCCCGTCCAGGTGGTCGAGCAACCGCGCGACGGGCACGTCGGGCACGTGCGGCCGCAGGTGGACGTCGAGCCCGGTGCCGATGGCGAGGCGCGCCACCGCCACCAGCCGGGCCCCGTCACCGCCGACGAGCATCACCGCGGTGCAGCGCAGGTCGCGCGCGATGGTCCGCAGATCCCGTCGCACGTCGGCTTCGCTCGCCGTGTCGACCAGATAGGAGACGCCACGGACCGTCAGCACGCGCCGGCCTCCCGCCGCCCCGTGCGCCGCCACGCCACCAGCAGCAGCACCACCACCCCGGCCAACAGTGCCGCGTTGACGAGGTACTTCGTCGACGAGTCGACCTCGCCGAGCGGCTCGACCGCGAAGGCCAGCCCACCCCGCACGACCAGGGCGGCCCCCGCCACCGCGAGTACCTGCCGCGGCCCCCAACCGCGCCGCCCCGACCAGCACAGCAGCAGTCCGCACAGCGCGCAGAGCACGACGACGTTGACCGCGAGACCCCACCAGGTCGCCGGCAACAGGAGGTTGCCGACCCACACCCCGCCGGCGACGCCGCCCACCCACCACCAGGCCGGTGCCGCCAACGCGGACCCGGACCGCCCCGGCCGCACCGCGAACGCCGCCCCCACCAGCGCCACCACGGTCAGCCCGACCAGCGTCAACCGGCCAGCGCCGGCGCCCGCGTCGGCCCCGGTGTCCTGGTACACCAGGGCGGCGCTCAGCGCCCACAGCGACACCATCGCGCACAGCCCGCCCCGACCCAGCCACCGTCGATCGGCGAGCCGCCCGGCACTGGCCTCGACCACCGCGATCGGGGCGGCGAAACTCCAGACCACGTGCCCGCCCACGTAGTTCAGCAGGCTCGCGGCGTCGACCCCCAGGCCGGGGACGACCGTGCGCCACGGCTCGGTCGCCCACTCCGGATCGTCCGTCGCGACGTCACGGTGGAACAGACTCTGGTCGACCAGCCCCGCCTGGACCAGCCCGGCCGCCGCGCTGAGCAGCAGGACCGTCGGCCAGCCCCGGCCGGCCGTCCGGGCCGCCTCGCGGACGAGCACCGCGGCGGTGCCGTAGAGCGGAGCCAGGATCAGCAGACCGGCCAGCAGCTCCAGCGGCCGGCCGGTGCTCTCGCCGTAGCCGATGAGGTACTCCGCGCTGATCGGGGACAGCACCAACAGGCCGAGTACCGCGGCCCGTCGGCCGGTTGGTGAGCTCGGTGCGGAGGGGACGGTGCGGCCTGCCTCGGCCGCGGCGTGCGGGATCATGCCCCACACGCTAGGGAGCCGGCCGGCTCGCCCGCCTCTGCCGAACGGCCAGACCGACTGGCCAACCGGCCAGGTCCTACCACCGGCTAGGAGCGCGCCGACCGGGCGTCGTGCGCGAGCAGCGCCAGTTGGACCCGGTTGTCCAGGCCCAGCTTGGTCAGCGCGCTGGAGAGATGTGCCTTGACCGTGCCGACCGACAGATGCAGACGCGCCCCGATCTCGCTGTTGGAGAGGCTCTCGGCGACGGCCTCGGCGACTGCCCGCTCCCGGTCGCTGAGCAGCGCCAGCCGACGGCGGGCCCGCTCCGCCCGGCCGTCCCCGCCGCCCGCCGCCGCGTGCGCCATCAGGGCCCGGGCCGCGGCCGGGGACAGCGCGGGCTCGCCGCGGGCGGCGAGCCGCACAGCCGCCACGATCTCCGCCGGCTCGGCGTGCTTGAGCAGGTAGCCGGCCGCGCCGGCCCGCATCGCGGACACCACGAGGCCGGGCTCGTCGAAGGTGGTCAGCACGATCACCGGCGGCGCGTCCGCGCCCCCGCGCGCCAGCGCCCGGGTCGCCGCCAGGCCGTCCAGGACCGGCATCCTCAGGTCCATCAGGACCACGTCCGGCGAGTGTCGACGGGCCGCGTCGCCCACTTCGGCGCCGTTCGCCGCCTCCCCGACCACCTCGATGTCGCCCGCTCCCCGCAGCAGCAGGCGCAGGCCCGTCCGCACCAGGGGGTCGTCGTCGGCCAACAGCACTCGGATCACGGCGTCACCTCGCCGGCCACGGTAGCCGGGCACGCAACAGAAACGTGCCGCCGGCGGGCGAGTACTCCAGGGTGCCGCCGTCCAGCCGGACGCGTTCGGCGAGACCCGCCAGGCCGGCCCCGGCGCCCGGCACCCCGCCGGCACCGGCCGGCCGTGCGGGCAGCGCGTTGCGCACCTCGACCGTGAGCCCGTCTCCCGGCCCACCCGCCAGCCGCACCGTCGTCGGCGAACCGGGGGCGTGCTTGCGGGCGTTGGTCAACCCCTCCTGCACCACCCGGTACCCGGTGCGGTGCGACTGCGCGCGCAGCTCGCCGACGGTGGCGTGATCGAGACCGTCGAGCAGCTCGACCGGCTGTCCGACCGCCCTGGCGTCGGCCAGCAGGCCGCCGATGTCGGAGATCCGCGGCTGCCACCCACCGGCCGCCGCCGGGTCTCCCTCGGCACGCAGCAGGCCGAGCACCTCCTGCAACTCCCCGACGGCGGCGTGCGCGTTGCCGCGGATCACCTCCGCGCTGTCGGCCACCTCAGCGCCGCTGAGCGATGGTCCGACGCCCGTCGCCGCCTGCCGCGAGCGGTAGGCGAGCGCCCCCGCGTGCAGGGACAACAGGGAGACCCGGTGCGCCAGCACGTCGTGCATCTCGCGGGCGATCGCCCGCCGCTCGGCGCGCCGGGCCTCCGCCAGCCGACGCGCGTGCTCGGCCCGCTGCCCCGCCACGTCGGCGCGCAGTCGCGCCACCAACAGCCGCCGCGCGCGCAGGCCGTAACCGATCGAGAACGCGGCCAGCAGGTAGGTGAGCGAGAACGCGGCGTCGAACCACGCCTCGTCCCCCGCCGGCGACACCAGCGCGCCGGACGGCGTCACCAGCAGCACGTAGAGCCCGAGCACCGGCACCGCGCGCCGCTCGCGGACCCGTAGCCCGAGGTTGGCGACGAGCACCGCACCGGCCGGCAGGGCACTGCTGGCCAGCGCCACGGCGGGCACCCCGAGCAGCGCCACCGCCAGCGCGTGGCGCCGCCGCCACCACAGCGCCAGGCACGCCAACAGTCCCAGGACCGGATCGAGTTCCGCCACCCACCGCGGCATCTCGCCCCGCTCGCGCACCACGCCGAGGACCACCAGACCCAGCAGCACGGCGGCGCCGCACAGCGCCGTGTCGACCAGCCAGTCGCGCGAGGTGCGTCCACCCGGGGCCGCCCACTCCTCGACGCCGGGTCCACCGGCCCGCGGCCTCAACCCCCCGCACCGCCTCAGGGTACGCAGCGGTCCGCCGCGGGGCGGCGGCCGGCGGTGAAGGCGGCCGGGGGAACGCCCATGAAGTGGCGGAACTCGGCGGTCAGATGGGACTGGTCGTAGTAGCCGGCGGCGACGGCGATCTCCGACCAACGGCCGGCCTCGGCCGCGAGCACCGCGCGCAGCCGGTCGATGCGCGCGAACCGCTTGGGGGACAGGCCGGTGGCCTCGGTGAACAGGGCGCGGAGCCGGCGCTCGCCGAGCCGCAGCCGGGCCGCGACCGCGGCGACCGGGGTGGCGTCCGCCAACAACCGGGCCGCCACGTCGAGTTGTCCCGACGGCGGCGGCCGGTCGGCGAGCGCCGCGGTCAGCGCGCCGGTCGGGTCGGTGGCGAGGCGGTCGAGGTCCAGGCCCGGCAGCGCGTCGAGGGGCAGCGCCCGGTCGGTGAGTTCGCCCGGTCGCCGGCCGAACAGGGCCAGCGCCCGCCCGGGGCGCAGCCGGACCCGCACGCAGGAGTGGCCGGCCGCGCCGAGGTGGTACGACGCCCGGGTGCGGGGCCCCAGCGCGACCAACTCCCGCCTGTCCCGGCGCAGCAGCAGCGTGCTGGCGTGGTCGGGCAGGTCGACCGCCACCGAGTGGTCCGCCGTGGCGACGTCGACCCCGGCCACCCAGGGCCGCAGCGCGGGCGGCACGAGCAGAGAACTCACCCCACCCACGGTAGCCGGCCGACGGGGCACCGGCTGACGGCGGTCGGCCGACGGGCGGTCGGCCGACGGGCGGTCGGCCGACAGCGGTGCCGAATTCTCCTATCAGCGGCGGGGGGCGCGGTGCCATCGTCCCCCCATGATCCTTGTCACCGGTGCCACCGGCACCATCGGCCGGCACGTCGTCCGCCTGCTCACCGAACGGGGGCTGCCGCACCGCGCGATGTCCCGCCGCGCGCTGCCCGGCGGGGTGCGGGCGGACTTCACCGACCCGGACTCGCTGGCCCGCGCGCTCGCCGGCGTGGACGCCGTCTTCCTGCTGAGTGCCCCACCCGAGCCGACCGCGGACCACGAGATCGCGCTGACCACGGCCGCCCGGTCGGCGGGGGTCCGGAAGATCGTCAAGCTCTCCGCGATCGGCAGCGGCGCGCTGTTCGAGGGGGCGACCGTCGGCTGGTGGCACCTCGCGGCCGAGGAGGCGATCGAGGCCAGCGGGCTGGCCTGGACCATGCTCAGGCCGCCGAGCTTCGCCAGCAACTTCCTCTGGTACCGGCCCCTGATCGAGGCGGGGGAGCCGATCCCGAACCTGACCGGCGACGCCCGGCAGGCGGTCGTGGACCCGCGGGACGTGGCCGCCGCCGCGGTCACCGCCCTGACCGACCCGGCGCACGACGGGCAGCGGTACGACCTGACCGGCCCCGCGCCGCTCTCCTTCCCCGAGCAGGCGGCGACGCTGGCGGCGGTGCTCGGCCGGCCGGTGCGGGTCACCGAGGTGGACCGGCTCGACCAGCTGCCGGCGGGGATGGCCACCGGCGTCGGCTGGGCGCGTTCCGGTGGTGCGGACTACGTCACCGAGCACCTGCCGCGGATCCTCGGCCGCCCGGCGGGCAGCTTCGAGCGCTGGGTCCGCGACCACCGGCGGGAGTTCGCGGCCGCCGCCTGAGGGCCCGCCCGCACCCGCCCGCCCGAACCGCCCCGAGCGATCATCCGACCCGGTCCACGCACACGGCTCGGCCCCACCGCCCCCGAACGGGGACGGTGGGGCCGAGCCGGTGCCTGGTCGCGGCCGGTTCGATCGGTTCGATCGGGTCAGCTGGCGGCGGGCGGCGCGCCGACCACGTCGGCGTGCTCCTCAAGCCACTCGGCGACGCCGGCGGCCGGGTCGTCCGGGTGCTGGTTCACCACGAGGTCCTCCAGCGCGCCGTACTCCTCGTCGGAGAGCTGGATGCCCGCGATCCACTCGGCGACCTCGGGGAAGTCCCCGCCGAAGCCCTCGCGGCCCAGGAAGTGCAGGGCCTCGGCCTCACCGAGCGCGCCCTCCGGGTCCTCCAGGTCGCGCACCGGGAACTCGGCGTTGGCCCAGAACGGACGCCAGAGCGTGACGACGATCTCCTCCTGCGAGTCGATCGCGTTGCCCAGCTCGGTGAGCATCGTCGAGGTGGAGGAGGTCGCCAGCGAGAAGCCGGCCTCGTCCAGGCCGTACGTCGGGATGACGCTCTCCTGGGTGGCCTCGGTCAGGCCGGCGCCGGGCTCGATGCCGACGATCCGGCCGTCGAGCACGTCCACGTAGTCGGGCAGCTCGGCGATCGAGGTGATCTCGCTGTACTCGGGAACGGCGAAGGTGAGGACGGCGTTGTCGTAGTAGGCGCCGATGTCCTCGATGCGGTCCCCGTACTGCTCCATGTAGGAGGCGTGGGTCACCTCGGGCCAGGCCGAGGGGAACATGTCGACATCGCCCTCGGCGAGCGCCGTGTAGAGCACGCCGGCCTCGCTGATCTCCTCGTGCTCGACCGTGTAGCCGGCCTCTTCGAGGAGGTGCTCCAGCAGGTAGGCGGTGCTCAGGCCGTCCGTCCAGGACGGGATGTAGCCCAGGGTGATGGTGTCCCCGCCACCGGAGCCACCGCCGTTGCTCTCGTCGTCGTCCGAGTCGCCGCAGGCGGCCAGGGTCAGTCCGAGGGTCGCGGCGACGGCCACGGCGGAGAGCTGACGGCGCCGGGAGGTGGGGGTTCTCATGAGTTCTCTTCTCTCTTCGACAACAGGGGGGAGTGCGAGTTTTCTGACCCGGGGGGTCACGCCGCTGGCACGGTCGGCGACTTCCGCAACGAGGTGGCGTCCCGCCCGGCGGTGACCTCCTCGGTGGCGGCCCGCTCGCTGGCGGCCCGCTCGGCCGCCTGCCGGCGGCGGCGCAGGAAGGCGGTGAACGAGCGCCCGGTGGGCTGCCCGATGGCACCGGTGAGCCGGTCCAGGAAGATGGCCAGGATCACGATCGCCAGCCCGGCCTCGAAGCCGACGGCGACGTTGACCCGCGACAGCGACTCGACCACGATCTTCCCGAGCCCGTCGGCGCCCACGAAGCCGGCCATCACGGCCATCGACAGGGCCAGCATGATCACCTGGTTGACGCCGGCCATGATGGTCGGCAGCCCGAGCGGCAGCTGGATGCCCCGCAGGATCTGCCACGGCGTGCCGCCGAAGGCCTGCCCGGCCTCCACGGTCTCCTTGTCGACCTGCCGGATGCCCAGCTCGGTCAGCCGGACGCCGGGCGCCATCGAGAAGACGATGGTGGCCACCACACCGGGCGCGTAGCCGATGCTGAAGAAGATCACCACGGGCACCAGGTACACCAGCGCCGGCATGGTCTGCATCAGGTCGAGCACCGGCCGGACGACGGCGCTGACCGTGTTGTTGCGGGCGGCCAGCACGCCGACCGGGACGGCGATCAGCACCGCGATGAACGTCGCGACGAGGACCATGGCGAGCGTCTGCATCGCCGGCTCCCACAGCTCCATGCTCACGATCAGGCCGGTGCCCAGGAGCGCGAAGATCCCGAACCTGACCGACCGGACGGCCGTGCCCAGCAGCGCGAACAGGATGACGACGATCAGCGAGGGCAGGGTCAGCAGCCAGTCGCTGAGGCCCTCGACGAGGAACTCCAGCGAATCCTTGATGCTGTCCAGCAGCCCGGACATGTTGTCCTTGATCCACCGGATGCCGTCGTCCACGTACTCCCCGAGGGGGAGGTGCGGCAGCGAGTTCATCGGGCGCCTCCGGCGGTGGTCTCAAGGGCGGCCTCGGCCCCGTCGCCGCGCGGATCGTCGACGCTCGGCGGCGTCAACGCGCTGAGCAGGGTCACCCGGGGGATGATCCCGACCAGCGCGCCGGCCTCGTTCACCACGGCCAGCGGCGCGCGGGTCGCGGCCGCGTGCTGGAACAGGTCGGCCAGGAAGTCGTCCGGGCTCACCTGGGCGACTCCCTCGGTGCGCAGCGGCAGCGCCTCGACGCCCGCGCGCACGGCCTCGGCGATGTCCTCCTCGTAGACCACGCCCCGCACCCTGCGGTCGTTGCTGACCACCAGCAGCGCCTGGGTCTGGTGCTCACGCATCAGCCGGTGGGCCGCCTTCGGGCCGGTCTTGGGCCCGACCACGGCGACCGGGCGCTCCATCACGGCGCCCGCGGTCAGTACCCGGGTGCGGTCCACGTCGGCCACGAACTGCGAGACGTAGTCGTTGGCCGGCTCGTTGAGGATCTCCTCGGCGCTGCCGACCTGCACGATCCGCCCGTCGCGCATCATCGCGATCCGCTCGCCCAGCCGCATGGCCTCGTTGAGGTCGTGGGTGATGAACAGGATCGTCTTGCCCAGCTCGGACTGGAGCTCCAGCAGCTGGTCCTGCATCTCCTTGCGGATCAGCGGGTCCAGGGCGCTGAACGCCTCGTCCATGAGCATGATGTCGGTGCCGGCGGCCAGGGCGCGGGCCAGGCCGACCCGCTGGCGCATCCCGCCGGAAAGTTCGGAGGGCAGGTGGCCGCCCCAGCCCTTGAGCCCCACCAGGGCGAGGGCCTCCTCACCGGCGCGCTGCCGGTCGGCCCTGTTCACCCCGCGCAGTTCGAGGGCGTAGGCGGCGTTCTCGCCCACGGTGCGGTGCGGCAGCAGCGCGAAGTGCTGGAACACCATGCTCACCTTGGTGCGCCGCATCTCCCGCAGCCCGGCCGCGGAGAGGTGGGTGACGTCCTCGCCCCCGATGCGCAGGGTGCCGTCCGTCGGTTCCAGCAGACCGTTGATCATGCGGATCAGGGTCGACTTACCGGAGCCGGACAGCCCCATCACGACGAAGATCTCGCCGGGTTGAACGTCGAATGTGGCGTTGATTACCGCCGCCGTCAGTCCTTCACGACGGAGCTGTTCGCGGTCGGTTCCTTCGGCCAGCATCCGCACGCCACGCTGCGGTTTGCGGCCGAATATCTTGGTCAGGCCTTTCGCTTCTATGACCGGCACGATGCTCCAGGGTCGGGGACAAGGGACGGCCGCCTTCGCGTATCACACGCCGGGCGGCGGTGTCGGGGACGCACAATCCGATGACCGGGGACCCTACGACGCCGTCTACCCTTACATGAGCCACCCACAAGATGCACATTGCAGGTGTTCCGAGGCGATAACGATCGGCCTCTCGACGTGCTGATCCGGCGCGATGGTACGACAGCGGCGAAGCCGACCGAAGCGGTACTGTCCCCCGCCGCCCAGCCGACCAACCCGCCCCGGCCGCCACCCCGGTCCGGCTGGGAAACCAACAGCTCAGCGGTGTCGGGTCTGCGGGGACCCGAGCCGCTTCGGTCGTCGCCGACGCCGATCTCCGGCGCCGGGGCGCGCGGTCGTAACGTCGGAATTTCCCGCCTTGTCGAAGGTCGCGCCGGCCACGTTCCGGATATGAGCGAGTACGCCGTGAGCCCATCCCCCGACGCCCGGCGCACGACGTGATCGGGCCACTTCCCCGTCCCGCGCCCACCCGGCGGGCTGGGTGGCTCGGTCGCCTTCGGGGGAGGGATCTCGGGTCGCCGGAAGACGATTTGGGAAACTCGTTATCGACCTCGTATCGGATGTGAATTACCCGACGCGCCCCGCTTTTCCAGGGCGCGATGCCGGCGGAACGGCGAGTCCGATAGCGGGTATTTCGGCGGCCACTTGGGAAGTCGATCTCCGGCGCCGGTGTCGCGACTTACCGGTCGCCACCGAAGAAATCACCGGACCCCCGAACGGGCCGACCGCGCCGCACACACCGGAAAGACCCCGGTTCGGCCGGGGTCTTTCCGGCAGTGTCCCGGGGGACGTGAACCGCCACCAGGGACAGCCCGTCGTCAGGCCCCTGACCTGCGGTTTCCTCTACATGACGAGACCGGTGCCCGGCCTGCGCCTGGTGCCCGCTCACCCGACCGCTTGTTGTCACGCGTGGTGCGCGCGGCGCCGGTCCTCCGGTCCCGGGGTCACCCTGCTCGGGTCCCCGTCGCAGGGGGGCGGGCCTGGGTGGTGGGCTGTTGCACATGCCGTAGCGGCATGTGATGTCGTCGAGGCACCACAGGACGAAAGGCCCTTCCGCGATGCACCCATCCTTCACGCCTCCCCGCCAGGTCAAGATCGGTGATGCGGCCGCGTTCGCCGGGAGCACCCCGCGCGCGATTCGCCATTACCACGAGATCGGTCTGCTGCCGGAGCCCGAGCGAGGCGGGGACGGCCGTCGCCGTTACGGCTACCACGACATGATCCGTCTGCTGTGGATCCGCAGGATGGCGGACGCCGGCATCGGCCTCGACGACATGCGGGCCGCCTTCGACGAAGCCCGCGACATCGAGGAGAACCTGGGCCGGCTGGAGGAGGCCCTGGCCGCCAAGGAGGCCGACATCAAACGCCAGCGCGCCGTGGTCCAGCGCCTGCGGGCCGTGGGCAGCCCGCTCGGGCTGCTCTCCGAACTGGTGACGGACCGGCTCGGCCACCTGCCCCCGGGCGCGCTGCGTCCCTCCGACCTGGACACCCTGCTGGTCACGGAACGGATCTTCGGCCCGCTGGGCGCCGCCGTCCAGGCGAGCGTGTTCATCGTGCTGGCCACCCACCCCGACCTGAGGGCCGAGGACGACCGTCTCGACGCCGCCGAGGCCGCCCTCGACGACGGCATCGATCCCCATGACCCCCGCGTCGACGAACTCGCCGCACGGCGGTACGCCCACCACAAGGCCCTGGAGAAGGCCGCCGAGGCGGTCGGACTGGACGCGGACGAGGAGAAGCTCTTCGAGACCCACGACGTCGAGGTGCAGGACGAGGAGCCCGCACAGCTGAGCGCCTCCGAAGCGGTCACCAAGATGCCCTACGACTTCTCCCCCGCCCGGGTCCGCTGCATCGAACTCACGGCGGAACTCCTCGCCCGGGACCACTCCGCGGGCAGTTGATCGCCCGCCCCGACCAACGCGGCCCGGCAGCCGGTCAGATGCACACCCACGGCCGGCCGCCTCGGGCGGCCGCCCCGAGGCGGAACGGGAGAGTTCAGGCGTCGGCTGACGGAGCCAGATCGCTCGCGTTGGTCACGCCGCTGGTCACGGCATGCCCCTAGTAACAGAAAAACCCCAGGTCAACTGGGGTTTCTGGTGGTGTCCGAGGGGGGACTTGAACCCCCACGCCCTTAAACGGGCACTAGCACCTCAAGCTAGCGCGTCTGCCATTCCGCCACCCGGACAAGGCGCGGACGCGACTCCCTGGTCGCGCTCACGAGGGCAACCATAGCAAAGGTCAGCGGGCTCGTGAGCCGCCCGGCGGTGGGCCCGGGCCGGCCTTGGGATCGGGCCGGAGCGGGGGGAGGATGGGAGCACGTACCGCAGGAGGAGGCAGTGTGACCGAGAGCAGCCCCAGCCAGGACCGTGCCAAGCCGGGCCGCGCGGAGGAGGAGGTCGTCGAGCTGTGCCGCGACCTGATCCGGATCGATACCAGCAACTACGGCGACCACTCGGGGCCGGGTGAGCGGGCCGCCGCCGAGTACGTGGCGGAGCAGCTCGCCGAGGTGGGGCTCGAACCGCGGATCTTCGAGTCGCACCCGGGCCGGGCCTCCACCGTCGCCCGGATCGCCGGCGAGGACCCGTCCCGCCCGGCGCTGCTGATCCACGGCCACACCGACGTGGTGCCGGCCAACGCGGACGACTGGACGCACCACCCGTTCTCCGGCGAGATCGCCGACGGCTGCGTCTGGGGCCGTGGCGCGGTGGACATGAAGGACATGGACGCGATGACGCTGGCCGTCGTCAGGGAGCGGATGCGCACCGGCCGCAAGCCGCCGCGGGACATCGTGCTCGCCTTCCTCGCCGACGAGGAGGCCGGCGGCGTCTACGGTGCCCGGCACCTGGTCGACCACCACCCGGACCTGTTCGAGGGCGTCACCGAGGCCATCGGCGAGGTGGGCGGCTTCTCGTTCACCGTCAACGAGAAGCTGCGTCTCTACCTGGTGGAGACGGCCCAGAAGGGCATGCACTGGATGCGGCTGACGGTGGACGGCACCGCCGGCCACGGGTCGATGACCAACGACGACAACGCCATCACCGAGCTGTGCGAGGCGGTCGCCCGGCTGGGCCGGCACACCTTCCCGGTGCGGGTCACCAAGACCGTGCGGTCCTTCCTGGACGAGCTGTCCGACGCGCTGGGCACCCCGTTGGACCCGGAGAACATGGAGGAGACCCTCGCCAAGCTCGGCGGCATCGCCAAGTTGATCGGCGCCACCCTCCAGAACACCGCGGCGCCCACCCAACTCGACGCCGGCTACAAGGTGAACGTCATTCCCGGCCAGGCGACGGCGGCGGTGGACGGCCGGTTCCTGCCGGGCTTCGAGGAGGAGTTCCTGGCCGACCTGGACCGGGTGCTCGGCCCCCGGGTGCGGCGTGAGGACATCCACAGCGACAAGGCTTTGGAGACCAGCTTCGACGGGGCGTTGGTGGACGCGATGCAGACCGCGCTGGTCGCCGAGGACCCGATCGCCCGGGCCGTGCCGTACATGCTCTCCGGCGGGACGGACGCGAAGTCCTTCGACGACCTGGGCATCCGGGCCTTCGGCTTCGCGCCGCTGAAGCTGCCGCCGGAGCTGGACTTCGCCGGGATGTTCCACGGGGTGGACGAGCGAGTGCCGGTGGACGGCCTCCAGTTCGGCGTACGGGTGCTCGACCGGTTCCTCGATCAGTGCTGATCTGCCCTGACGATAATCGTTCGTTCGTGCGGAATTCCCCAAGTTAGGTGAATACCCGCGGGGTTTCGTGCCCTTGTTTTGGGCTCCTCGTTGCAACACATGCAGTCCCCGGCTGGGGTCCGCGTTGTCCATGAGGAGGAAGTAATGATCAAGAAGGTCGTCGCCACTGCGGCTGCCGCCAGCGGTCTGGCGCTGGCCGGTGCCGGGCTCGCGGTCGCGGACTCCGGTGCCGCCGGTGGCGCGTTCGGCTCGCCGGGCGTGATCTCGGGGAACAACATCCAGGTCCCGATCCACGTGCCGATCAACCTGTGTGGGAACACCGTTGACATCATCGCGCTGCTGAACCCGACGTTCGGCAACGTCTGCGTCAACGCCTGAGCGACACCCCCATCCCACGAGGGCTTGAGCCGGCGGTCCCGGAGCGCGTAGGCGCACCGGGGCCGCCCAGGCTCTCCGGCGGGCGCGGGTGCCCTCACCCCCCACCCCGCGACCCATCCCAAAGCAAGGCAGGGGAAAGAACCATGCGACAGGTCACGCGAAACGGCCTGCTCACCGTATTCGCCGCCGGCGGCGTGCTGGCCGCCTCCGGCGGTGTCGCCTTCGCCGACTCCGAGGCGGAGGGCGGCGCGGCGAACTCGCCCGGGGTCATCTCCGGGAACTCCGTCCAGGCGCCGATCCACGTGCCGGTGAACGTTTGCGGGAACACCGTCAACGTGGCCGGGCTGCTCAACCCGGCGTTCGGCAACACCTGCGTCAACGCGGGCGACGGCGGGGCGCGGGCGACCGGGGGCGCCAGCGGCTCGCCCGGCTTCATCTCGGGCAACTCGGTCCAAGCCCCGATCGACATCCCGGTCAACGCCTGTGGCAACAGCGTCGACGTGGTCGGCGCCCTCAACCCGACCACCGGCAACGAGTGCGCCAACGGCGTGAGCCCGGTGGAGAACGCGCCCAACCCGGAGGCGCCGCCGGAGGAGCCGAAGACCCCCGTCGAGGAGGAGCCCGCTCCCGAGGGTGAGTCCCCGGCCGGCGAGTCCCCCGAGGTGGTCCCCGAGGAGACCTCCCCGGAGCCGGTCACCGAGCCGGTCGCCGAGCAGCCGACGGCCACCGAGGAGACCACGCAACTCGCCGCCACCGGCGGCAACTTCGCGCTGCTCGCCGCGGTGCCGGTGGGGGCCGGACTGGTGCTCGGCGGGGCGCTGCTCTACCGCAGGTCCCGGATGGTCCAGCAGGGCTGATCCGGTCGGCGCCGCGCCCGAAGGGACAGCCCGACCGGCGCGCGCCGACAGAACGAGTGGGTCCCGACGGCGGGCCCACTCGTTCTTCTGTTTGTCCGGTGCGGCCCGCGGTCCCGGGGCGGTGCCCGATGGCCTGGCGCGGCCGGCCGCCTCCGGGGCACGGCCGGCCGGCCGTCGGGGGCGTTCGGCTGTTCCCGGGGGTCAGCCGCTGCCCGGGGCCGCCGTCACCGGTCGGGATCTCCGCAGGCCGGGCGCCTGGCCGCGCCCGGGGGGACGGCTCACCAGGTGGGCCGCAGCTGGCGGATGATCCGCCGGCGCAGCCGCACCCGACGGCTCCCGTCCGGGTAGAGGCGGAGCCGCGCCAGCTCCCAGTGTCCGTACTCGGCGTGCTCGGTCAGCAGACGGGTGGCGGCGGCGCGGGAGACCCCACGCGGCACGTACACATCGCGAAACTCGTATTCCGGCATCGAATCTATTGTGCGGCCAAGCCCAGGATGCCGATACCGTCTGCACCATGTCTGATGCTGCGCAGCCCACGGCTGCCGAAGTCCGTGCCGCCGCGGAGGCGCTCAAAGAAGCGCTCGACCGGCACCTGGCCGCCATCGAACGACGGGTGGCGGCCGGCGATGCGGAGGTCGAGGCGGCCGATGCCGCCGTGTTCGCCGCCTTTAACGAGATGGCGGCGGCGGGCGAGGTCTACGACGAGCTGCTCTACGACGCCTACGACGAGGTCACCCCCTTCGAGGTGCCGACCTCGGACGGGGCCAGCTACCAGGGCCCCGAGGAACCGGAGGTGCTGAGCGTCTACCAACGCCGGGACTACACCGTGGCCGAGCCACGGCGGCTGCTCGCCCAGGCCGCGCGCATCGCCGAGCTGGACTCCGAGGGGGTGGAGACGCCGGACGCCTCGGCCGAGCCGGCCGCCGGGCGCAGCGTCAAGGCGGCGCTCGGCGTGCTCTTCGGCGAGTTCGACGCCGACGAGATCGCCTCCCGGCACGAGGAGTTCGGCCTCGCCGAGGGCGACGCCACGCTCTGGGTCACCGCCCAGGACGAGCCGGCGGAGCCGGGGGAGTGGCTCTCCGCCCCCTTCGACTCCGTCGCCCCGGAGCGGGTGGTCTGCCGCTTCGACATCAGCGACGCGTTCGACGACGAGGCGTTGGACGCGGTGGACGAGGTGCCCCGCTGGCTCGGCTCCTGACCGGGGCGCCCGCCGGCGTCACCTCGCCCGCCCGGCACCGCGACCCGCCCCACCCGCCCGGCGGGCCCGGGCGGGGCGGGGCGGCCTCACCCCGCGTCCGACGCCGGCGGCGGCTGCTCGCGCAGCAGCGCGCGCAGCCGCGTGGCCCGCTCGCCGGCCGGCGGCGCCGCGACCGCCGCCGCCAGCGCCGGGCCGCAGCCCTGCACCACCGAGAGATGCCGGGCGGCCCGGCCGAACGCCGTGTACACCCAGCGGCGGTCCAGCGCGCCGGCCGCGTCCGCCGGGAGCACCACCACGGCGGCCGGCCAGCGCAGGCCGGCCGCCTGGTGGGCGGTGACCGCCCAGCCGTGCCGGACGGTCTCGGCGACCAGCTCCCGCGCCACCCCGAACTCGCCGTCCTCGTCCCGCAGTCGCAGCCCCCGCTCGTCGGCCCCGACCACCCGGGCCAGCCGCAGCCGGCCGGGCGCCGGGGAGTGCGCCACCCGGTCGCCCGGGTCGAAGCCGCCGAAGGCGCCGGGGCCCGCGTTGAGCCGCTCCTTGAGCGCCGCGTTGAGCGCCCGGGTGCCCGCCGGCCCGCCGTGCGCCGGCACGATCACCTGGATCTGCTCGGCGGCCAGCTCGAACGCCCGCGGGATGGACTCGGCGACCAGCTGGACCGCCCGGTGCACCGCCTCTCCCGGGGCGGTGACCGGCACGATCACCACCTCCCGGTCCGGCGCCGCCACCTCGACCAGCTCGCCGACACCGATGCCGGAGACCAGCTCGCCGACCGGGCCCGGGTCCGGCGTGCGGGAGACGACCTTCGGGAAGCCGCCACTGGCCAGCACGTCGGCCAGCACCTGGCCCGGGCCGGCCGAGCCCAGCAGCAGCGGGTCGCCGCTGAGCACCAGCCGGGCGCCGTCCGGCAGCGACTCCACCAGCGCGGCGGCCGGCTCGGCGGCCAACTGGCCGGCGTCCAGCACCACCAGCAGGTCCAGCGGGAACCGGCCCTCCGCGTCCCGCCCCGGGCCCTCCCGGCCGGCCAGCAGCCCGGCGACCGTGACCGCCGCCTCCGCCGCCTCGGCGCCCAGCGCCGCGGCCGCCCGCCGGCGGCCGGCCGGCTGGTGCGCCGCGACCGCGACGCGCAGCCCGAGCCCCCGGGCGGCGGCGGTCAGCGCCAGCGGCTCGGCCGCCGCCGTCGCGCCCCCCGTGTGCGCCAGCACGGCGGCCCCGGCCGCCGCCCGGACCAGCTCGCCGGCCGACGGGCCGGGCGCCGCCGCCGCGGCGGCCGCCCAGCCGTCGGCCGCCTCGCCGGCCGGCGGCGCCAGCGTGGCGCGCAGCCGGGCCAGGCCGTCGGCCAGGCTCTCCTCGGCCAGGGCGTACCGCTCCAGGCCCACCAGCAGCTGGATCTCGGCTTGCTCCGCCGGCTCCGCGCCGGGCTCGGGCGGCGGCGCGCCCCGGTCCTGGAAGACCAGCACGACGCCGTCCTCGATGCCGGCCCTGACCGCCTCCTCGGGCTCCGGCACGCCGTGCTCGGCGAGGCCGGCGGCCAGCGCGCCCGGCGTCAGCGCCGTGTGCCCGGCGAGCGCGGCCCGCTCCAGCAGCCAGCCGAGCAGCGCGGCGCCGCGCCGCTCGTCGCCCGGGCCGGCCTCGGCGCCGAGCAGCGCCCGGGCGAACTCGTCGGCCTGACCCGGCTGGACGCCCCGGGCGGCCAGCAGCTGCCAGGGGTCGGCGCGCAGCGCCTCGACCGCGCCGGCGCCGAGCGCGGCGGCGACCCGGGGCGCCAGCGCGGCCGGCGCGCCCCCGGCGGCCAGCAGCGCCGGCAGCTCCTCCGGGACCGCGACCGGCGCCCCCTCGGCGGCCGGCGGCGGCCCGCCGGCCGCCGGGCGCGCCGCGGGCCGGGGCGGGGCCGGCTGGTTGAAGAACGAGGCGGCGGCGCGCTCACCGCTCTCCACGGCGCGCACGGCGGCCCGCAGCTCCGCCGCCGGGTCGGCGGTGGGCGTGGCGTGCTCGGAGGTCACAGCGAACTCCAGTCCTGGTCGGGGTAGTGGTGCACCGGGGCGGAGACGTCGTCCAGGGCCCGGCGGATCTCATCGGGAAGACTAAGCGTCTCCACTGACAACGCCTCCTCCAGCTGGCGGGCCGACCGGACGCCCAGCAGCGGCGCCACCACGCCGGGCCGGTCCCGCACCCAGGCGAGCGCCACCTGCGCCGGCGTCACGGCCAGCCCGTCCGCGGCTATCGACACCGCGTCCACCACCCGGCTCGCCGCCTCGTCCAGGTAGGGGGCGACGAAGCCGGCGAGCACCTCGGACGCGCCCCGCGAGTCGGCCGGCCTGGCGCCGTCCCGGTACTTGCCGCTGAGCACCCCGCGGCCCAGCGGCGAGGACGGCAGCAGCCCGATGCCGAGGTCCAGCGCGGCCGGCAACACCTCGCGCTCCACGCCGCGTTGCAGCAGCGAGTACTCCATCTGGGTGCTGGCCAGCCGGCTCCGGCCGGGGGCGGCCAGCTGCCAGGTGGCGGCCTTGGCCAGCTGCCAGCCGGAGAAGTTGGAGACCCCGGCGTAGCGGGCCCGGCCGGAGCTGATCGCGATGTCCACCGCCTGGAGCGTCTCCTCCAGCGGGGTCTCCCGGTCGAAGGCGTGGATCTGCCACAGGTCGACGTAGTCGGTGCCCAGCCGTGCCAGGGAGGCGTCCAGGGCGGCGAGCAGGTGGCCGCGCGAGGTGTCGAAGCGGCGGTCCGGGTCGGGGACGCTGCCGGCCTTGGTGGCGATCACCAGGTCCCGGCGGGCCACCGAGCCGCCGACCAGCCGGCCCAGCATCGCCTCGGCCTCGCCGTCGGCGTACACGTCCGCGGTGTCCACCAGGTTGCCGCCGGCCGCCCAGAAGGTCCGCAGCAGTTCGGCCGCGCCCCGGTCGTCGATCTCCCGGCCCCAGGTGAGGGTGCCGAGCCCCAGTCGTGTCACGCGCAGTCCGGTGCGGCCGAGATGCCTGAGATCCATGGGCGTTGAGCGTACTTGCGGTACCGACTACAGTCCGGATGACCGGTGCGTTACCGGTCGGTAGGCGGCGGCGAAGGGGATCTCATGCGGCTCGGAATCAACCTCGGCTACTGGGGCGCCGGGATGGACGCGGACAACCTGGTGGTCGCCCAGGAGGCCGACCGGCTCGGCTACGCGGTCTGCTGGGTGGCCGAGGCGTACGGCTCGGACGCGCCGACGGTGCTCTCCTGGGTCGCCGCGCGGACCGAGCGGATCGACGTCGGCTCCGCGATCCTGCAGATCCCGGCCCGCGCCCCCGCGATGACCGCGATGACCGCGGCCACCCTGGACAGCCTCTCCGGCGGCCGGTTCCGGCTGGGCCTCGGGGTCTCGGGCCCGCAGGTCTCCGAAGGCTGGTACGGGGTGCGCTTCGACCGGCCGCTGGCCCGCACCAGGGAGTACGTGGAGATCGTCCGCAAGGCGATGTCCCGGGAGCGGCTGACCCACCAGGGCGAGCAGTGGACGCTGCCGCTGCCGGACGGCCCGGGCAAGCCGCTGAAGCTGACGGTGCACCCGATCCGGGAGCGGGTGCCGCTGTACATCGCGGCCATCGGCCCGAAGAACCTGGCGCAGACCGGGGAGATCGCCGACGGCGCGCTGGTGATCTTCTTCTCGCCGGAGCACGCGGAGGAGACCACGCTGCGCCATCTGCGGGCCGGGCGCGAGCGGATCGGTCAGTCGCTCGACGGGTTCGACCTGGTCCCGACCGTGCCGATGGCCGTCGGTGACGATCTGACGGCGCTCGCCGACCACTTCCGGCCGTACACCGCCCTCTACGTGGGTGGGATGGGCAGCCGCAAGCAGAACTTCTACCACGCGCTGGCACACCGGATGGGCTTCGGGCAGGCGGCCGACGAGATCCAGGAGCGCTACCTCGCGGGGGACCGGGACGGCGCCGCCGCCGCGGTGCCGCACGAGCTGATCGACGCCACCACGCTGATCGGCCCGGTGGACCGGATCGCCGACCGGATGCGGGCGTTCGCCGACGCGGGCGTCACCACCCTCTCGCTGTCGCCGGCCGGCTTCACCCGCGAGGAGCGGCTCGCCGGGCTGCGCGCCGGGGTGGCCGCGCTGGAGCGGGCCGGCCTCGGCTGAGCCGCGCGCCCGTACGGGCCGGGGGCCGTGGCGTTCGGGCGCCCGTTTGACCGGTGAACGGCCGCCGCCCCGCCAACTCCCGGGCCCCGCACGGGGGACGGCGGTCGGGCCAGGGGCGGCGCCGCCGGCCGGCTGTTCTACCCTGGGCGCCATGCCCACGCTGTTGCTTCTCCGGCACGGCCGGACCACCGCCAACTCCTCGGGGCTGCTCGCCGGCCGCACCCCGGGCGTCGATCTGGACGCCTACGGCCAGGAGCAGGCGCTGGCGCTGCCCGGCCGGCTGGCCGGGGTGCCGCTGGCCCTGGTGGTGCACAGCCCGCTGCTGCGCTGCGCGCGGACGGTGGCCCCGCTCGCCGAGGCGCGCCCGGAGCTGCCGGTGCACGCCGACGAGCGGGTCACCGAGTGCGACTACGGCGAGTGGACCAACCGGCCGCTCAAGGAGTTGGCCGAGAACCCCCTGATGCGCACCGTGCGGGCGCAGCCCTCGGCGGTGGTCTTCCCCGGCGGCGAGTCGCTGCGCGCCATGCGGCACCGGCTGGTGGAGGCGGTCCGGGAGTGGGACGCGAAGGTGGCCGAGGAGCACGGCCCGGACGCGGTCTGGCTGATGTGCACCCACGGCGACAACATCAAGGCGGTGGTCGCCGACGCGCTGGGGATGCATCTCGACCTCTTCCAGCGGCTGTTGCCGCACCCCGCCTCGGTGACCGCGATCCGCTACGCCGAGATCCCGCTGCTGCTGCGCTTCGGCGACACGGGGGATCTGGACGAGTTCGTGCCCCGCACCGAGGCCGCCGCCCGGGACGCCGCCGAGTCCACCGAGACCCCGGTGGGCGGCGGTGCCTAGGCCGGCTCGGACGGTTTCCGGGGGCCGCCGGGGGAGGTCCCGGGCCCGGGGGGACTTTCCGGTCACGCCCCGGGCGGGGTGATCGTCCGGCGCAGTAGGGTGCACGTGTCCCAGCAATCGATCCCCCGGAGCAGTACGTGTCCCGTCAGGTCTTCCTCTACGACCCTCCCGACCGCTTTGTCGCCGGGACCGTCGGGTTGCCTGGCCGCCGTACCTTCTTTCTACAGGCGTCGGCGGCCGGCCGTACCACCAGTGTCGCCCTGGAGAAGGCGCAGGTGGAGGCGCTCGCCGAGCGGATGGACGAGCTGCTGGACGAGGTGGTGCGCCGGTCCGGCGGCAACACCACGGTGCCGGCGGTGGCCCCCGCCGAGCTGGCCGACACCGGCCCGCTGGTCGTCCCCGTGGACGAGGAGTTCCGGGTCGGCACCATGGCGCTGGCCTGGGACGGCGAGAGCGAGCGCATGATCGTCGAGGCGCAGGCGCTGGTCGAGTTGGAGGCCACCTCCGAGGAGGAGTTCGCGGAGGCCGAGGAGCGGCTGCTGCGGGACGACGAGAACGGCCCGCCGATGCTGCGGGTGCGGCTCAGCGGCACCATGGCCCGTGCCTTCGCCAAACGCGCCCTCGACGTCGTCAACGCCGGCCGGCCGCCCTGCCCGCTGTGCAGCCTGCCGCTCGACCCGGAGGGACACGTATGTCCGCGCCAGAACGGATACCGCCGCAGCGGGGCGTGAGTACGGCGGAGCTGCTGAGCGAGGGCGAGCTGACCGTCCACGGACGGATCACCGACGCCTCCAACGCGGTGCTCTACGCCACCGTCTCGCTGGCCGGCCGCCGGCTGCCCTGCGTCTACAAGCCGGTCTCCGGGGAGCGCCCGCTGTGGGACTTCCCCGACGGCACGCTCGCCGGGCGCGAGGTCGCCGCCTACGCGGTCTGCCGGGCGCTGGGCTGGGACCTGGTGCCGCCGACGGTGCTGCGGGACGGGCCGCTCGGGCCCGGCATGTGCCAGGAGTGGGTGGGGCCGACGCCGGACGCCGCGGACTTCGCGCGCGGCCCGGAGCAGCTGCTGGCGCTGGTGGACGGCGAGCGGCCGGAGCCGGGCTGGAAGGCGGTCGGCTTCGCCGAGGTGGCCGAGGGCCGCACCGCGCTGCTGGTGCACGCCGACGACGCCCGGCTCCGCCGGCTGGCCACCCTGGACGCGGTGATCAACAACGCCGACCGCAAGGGCGGGCACCTGCTGCCGCTGCCCGACGGCCGGTTGTACGCCATCGACCACGGGGTGACGTTCCACGCCGAGAACAAGCTGCGCACCCTGCTGTGGGGCTGGGCCGGCGAGCCGCTGCCGCCGGAGATCCGCGCCGCGCTGGCCGCGCTCGACGCCGAACTGGCCGCCGGCGGCGAGCTGTTCGCGCGACTGGGGGAGCTGCTCAGCGAGGCGGAGCTGGCCGCGCTGGCCGGCCGGGTGGCCGCGCTGCTGGCCGCCGGCACCCACCCGGCGCCCAGCGGCGAGTGGCCGGCGATCCCCTGGCCGCTGATCTAGGTCCTGCTCGTCGGCTCGTCGGCTCGCCGGCCCGGAGCCCTCCGGCCGCGACGTGCCCGGTGGCGGTGCCGAAACGGGGCGCCGGGGCCCTGTCGTGGTGGACGGGGGGCTCCGGTTAGGCTCGGGGACATGTATGCCTGGCCCGCCTCGAAGGTTCCCGACCTGCCCGGTCAGAGCCCTGACCTGCGCCTCCACGACACCTCACGTGGCGCGCTGGTCACGGTGTCGCCCGGTCCGGTCGCCCGGCTCTATGTCTGCGGCATCACCCCCTATGACGCGACCCACATGGGACACGCGGCCACCTACACCGCGTTCGACCTGGTACAGCGGATCTGGCTGGACTCGGGACGCCGGGTCCACTACGTGCAGAACGTCACCGACGTGGACGATCCCCTGCTGGAGCGGGCCGAGGCCACGGGCGAGCCGTGGACCGAGCTGGCCGAGCGGGAGACGGCGCTCTTCCGGGAGGACATGACGGCGCTGCGGATGCTGCCGCCGGAGCACTACGTCGGCGCGGTGGAGGCGATACCGGGCATCGTCCCGGTGATCGAGCGGCTCCGCGACGCGGGCGCCGCCTACGACGTGGACGGCGACACCTACTTCTCGGTCGCCGCCGACCCGCACTTCGGCTCGGTCTCCAGGCTGGAGCCGGCGGTGATGCGGGAGCTGGCCGCCGAGCGCGGCGGCGACCCGGACCGCCCCGGCAAGAAGAACCCGCTGGACCCGCTGCTGTGGCGGGCCGCCCGGCCGGGCGAGCCGTCCTGGGACGGCGCCAGCCTGGGGCCGGGGCGTCCCGGCTGGCACGTGGAGTGCGTGGCCATCGCCCTGGACCACCTGGGCATGGGCTTCGACGTCCAGGGCGGCGGCTCCGACCTGGTCTTCCCGCACCACGAGATGGGCGCCTCGCACGCCCAGGTGCTGACCGGCGAGTTCCCCTACGCACGGGCGTACGTGCACGCCGGGATGGTGGGGTACCAGGGCGAGAAGATGTCCAAGTCCAAGGGCAACCTGGTGCTCGTCTCGCGGCTGCGGCGGGACGGTGTCGACCCGGCGGCGATCCGGCTGGCGCTGCTGGCGCACCACTACCGGGCGGACTGGGAGTGGACCGACGCGGTGCTCGCCGACGCGGTGGCCCGGCTGGGCCGCTGGCGGCACGCCGTCTCCCGCCCGGAGGCGGCGGGTGCCGAGGCGCTGCTCGCCGAGGTGCGCGCGGCGCTGGCGGAGGACCTGGACGCGCCGGCGGCGCTGCGTGCGGTGGACCGCTGGGCGGCGGCGCAGGAGAGTGCCGGCGGCACGGACCCGGGCGCGCCCGGCGTGGTCAGCCGCGCGCTGGACGCCCTGTTGGGCGTCGCCCTGTAGGACCGCGGGCCGGACGACGCGGGCGGTGGGCCGGTGCCGGCCCACCGCCCGCGTCGCGTCGGCCGTCAGGTGGCGCGGCGGTAGGTCACCGGCGGCCGGGGCGTGGTGTCCACGGTGAGGGCGAAGATGTCGGGGCGCGCGTAGTGGCCGACCACGTCGAGGTCCAGGCTCTGCCGGATGATCTCCTCGCGGTCGACCTCCGCGTACAGCAGGCACTCCTCGTCGTACACCGGCCCGGCGACGATCTCGCCGCGTGGGGAGACCACGGCGGAGCCGCCGCGCATCAGGACGTCGTCCGGCTCGGTGCCGAACAGCGGGGCGTACTCCGCCGGATAGTCCCGGCGCCGCATCACCTGGCAGGTCGTCAGCACCCAGCAGCGGCCCTCCAGGGCGATGTGCCGCATGCTGGCCAGCCAGCTGTCCCGGTCGTCGGCGGTCGGGGCACAGTAGATCTCGACGCCCTGCCCGTACATCGCGGTGCGCAGCAGCGGCAGGTAGTTCTCCCAGCAGACGACGCTGCCCAGCCGGCCGGCTGGGGAGTCGACCACCGGCAGCGTGGAGCCGTCGCCGAAGCCCCAGACCAGCCGCTCGGAGCCGGTGGGCATCACCTTGCGGTGGTGGCCGACGCGCCGCCCGTGCTGGTCGATCAGCACGATGGTGCAGTAGAGGGTGCGGCCGGCGCGTTCGACGGTGCCCAGCACCACGAAGACGCCGTGCGTGCCGGCGGCCTCGGCGACCGTCGCCAGCTCCGGGCCGGCCAGTTCTACGGCGCCGCGCCAGCAGCGCAGGAACTCGTCCCGCCCCTCCTCGGTGCGGCGGCCCACCGGGCTGCCGAAGGCCAGCCCCTTCGGGTAGGTACCGAGGAACGCCTCGGGGAAGACGACCACCTCGGCGCCGCCGGCGGCGGCCTCGGCGATCACGTCGACGGCCTTCTCCACGGTGGCCGCCGGATCGAAGGCGACGGAACCGAACTGGGCGAGGGCGATCCTGGTCATGGGGTGGTGCTCCAGTGCTCGACGGACAGGGGAAGGTGGTGGGGGACGGGTCGCTCAGCCGGGTGGCTCGGGGACCAGCCGGGCGGCCAGCGCCGCCAGCTGCCCCACCAGCCACCGCACCCGCGGGTCGTCCGAGTTGCTCCGGTGCCACAGGGCGGACACGGTGAACTGGGGCAGCGCCACGGGCGGTTCGGTGGCCTCCAGGCCGTATCGGGCGGCGAACACCTCGGCGGCGTGCCGTGGCATGGTGGCGATGGCCGGCGTGCTGGCCAGCAGCAGCGGCACCATGGCGAAGTGCGCGGTGGAGGCGATCCGGCGGCGGGTCAGGTTCTCCGAGTCGAGCACGTCGTCGACGATGCCGCGGGTGCCGTCCGCGCTGATCATCACGTGCGGCAGCGACACGAACTCGGCCCGGGTCAGCGGGCCCCGCCGGCCCAGCGCGCGCGGGTCGTGGAGGCAGGCGTAGCGGGAGGCGAACAGCGTCCGGCTGTGGATCTCCGGGCCCCACGCCGCCGCGGCCGTCACCCCCACCTCGACCTGCCCGGTCTCCAACAGCCCGGCCACCGTCATCCGGTTCGCCTGGAGGCAGAACACCGACGAGTCCGGCGAGGCGTCGGTGACCTGGGTGATCAACGCGGGCAGCAGCAGCGCCTCCACGTCGTCCGACATGCCGAGCCGGAAGACGGTGCCGCTGCGCGCCGGGTCGAAGGCCGGCTCGCCGGCGATGGCGATCTTCAGGCTGTCCAGGCCGCGCCGCACCGGCGCGTGCAGCCGGTGGGCGCGGGCGGTGGGCGCCATCCCGCCGGGCGCCCGCGTGAACAGCGGGTCGTCGAAGAGCTTCCGCAGCCGGCCGAGCGCCGCGGAGACGGCGGCCTGGCTCATGTGCAGCTGCTCGGCCGTCCTGGTGACGTTCCGCTCGCGCATCAGCGTCGCGAAGACGACCAGCAGGTTCAGGTCGTAGCCACGCAGCTCGCCGACCGGGTCGTCGGGGGTCACGGGAGCACCGCCAGCACCGTCGGGGCGTACGGCAACAGGCCGGTCCCCGGGTGGCAGTTGACGTACTCGAACGCGGCCGTGCGGGGCAGCACGAACACCTCGTGCCAGGTGACGACGGTGCGCTCCGGGCCGTACCGCCGGTTCTTCTCGATGGCGTGCTGGTAGATCGCGGCGTGCGTGGCGTGCCCGGCCGCCCACTCCTCCAGTGCGGCCAGACTGTGGAAGTGGCCCAGCACGGAGGTCTCCCGCAGCGGCCGCAGGCTCTCCCGGTCCAGGCTGGTCAGCACCCGCAGCGACAGGGTGCCGGCGGTGTCGGCCGCCCGCCGCAGGTGGTCCATGCCGGCCATCAGCTTGGGCCGCAGGACCTCCTCGTAGTCGGCGAGCTGTTCGCCGGTCGCCGGCTGCCAGTACTGGCCGGACCGGATGACGGCGGTGTGGTGGCCGCACTCGGCGCGCAGCCGGCGCCGCTGGGAGGCGACGGGCGGGGTGCGGCGCCGGTGCGGCCCGGCGGGCTCCAGCGGGTCGATCGCCGAGACCGGCAGCCGGTCGCGGGCCGCGCCGAAGTAGCCGTTGGTGGTCATCGACACCATCCGGGTGCCGTCGCAGGCCGCCAGGCCGAAGGCGCGGCGCGGGTCCGAGTAGATGGTCTCGGCGCGCTCCGGGGGCACCTGGACCACCTCGTGCCAGGCGCCGTGTTCGGCGGTCGCCGCGTCGAGTCCGTGGAACCAGCGGGCCAGTGGTGCCGAGCGGAGCCAGCGGGCGTGCGCGGTGGCGTCCCGCCAGTAGCCCAGGTGCACCAGGTTGTACGCGCCGGTCTCGTCGGTGTGCGACAGCAGCTCCCAGGCCTCGGGGGCGTCCGGGTCGCCGGCCGGGTGGCTGGCGCGGGCCGCCGCCAGGAACTCGGCGACCGCGCCGGCCCGTTCGTCGCCGCACTGGACGGCCAGGTAGTCGCTGGTCAGCAGGGAGGTGGGGGCGTCCAGGCCGAGCGTCCAGCGCGGGGCGCGGGGCTGGTGCCCGGCGGGGCGGCGGGCCGGCAGCGCCCTGGGGTAGTCGGGGGTCCAGGTCACTTCGCGGCCTCCCGCCGGCCGGCGCCCGCGCCCGGTCGGCGCCGGTCGCGGAACGGGGAGCTGACGGCGCCCAGGTCGATGCCCCTGGTCTCCCGGACGAGCAGGCCGCCCACGATGGCCAGCGCGGAGAGCAGCCCGACCCAGATCCAGAACACCCAGGCCAGGCCCGACTCGTCGAACCAGGTCATCAGGTAGGGGGCGGTGCCGCCGAAGAGCGCCACCGAGACCGAGGTGGCCAGCGCCACCCCGGCGGCCCGGGTGTGGGTGGGGAACAACTCGGAGATGAACGCCGGGTACATCGCCGCGCCCATCGCCCACACGCCCATGCCGACGGCCTGGGCGACGAACAGTGTCCACGGCTCGTCGGTGATCAGCAGCGAGAGCGGGTAGTAGAGGACGATCGCGGCGATCCCCATCGCGATGATCATCGGCCGCCGGCCGATCCGGTCGGAGACGGCGCCCCAGAACACCAGCAGTCCGAGCGCCACGGCCTGGGCCAGCAGGCTGGCGGTGAAGGCGGACTGCGAGTCCATGCCGCGCTGCGAGATGGCGAACGAGGAGGCGAACGTCGCCCACACGTAGTAGGCGCAGTTGTGGCCGCAGGCCAGCAGCACCACCAGCAGGCCGAGCCGGAGCGCCTGGCGCCGGCCGAGCCGTGGGGCGGCCGCCGCGTCCGCGCCCCCCTTGGCGGTGAACTCGGAGGTCTCCTCGGCGGTCTTGCGCAGCCACAGCACCAGCAGGCCGAGCAGCGCGCCGAAGACGAACGCGCCCCGCCAGCCGTAGTCGGCGGTGCCGTCCTCGCCGAACAGGGTGGTACAGACGGTGCCGAGCGCGGTCGCCAGCATCACGCCGAGGGTGACCGCGAAGAACACCGAGCTGGACCAGAGGCCGCGGTGCCGGGGCGGCGCGATCTCCGAGACGTAGGTGTAGGAGACGCCGGACTCGCCGCCGTGCGCGAGTCCCTGGGCCAGCCGGGCCACCAGCAGCAGCACCGAGGACCAGACGCCGATCTCCTCGTAGCCGGGCACCAGGGCGATGGCCAGGCTGGCCACGGACATGATGGTGATGGTCACGACCAGCACCAGCTTGCGGCCCCTGCGGTCGGCCAGCCGGCCGAAGACCAGGCCGCCGAGCGGGCGGGCCAGGAAGCCGACGGCGAACACCGCGAGCGTCGAGAGCAGCGCGGAGGACGGGTTCGACTTGTCGAAGAAGTGCGCGGCTATGTAGGTGGAGAAGATCGAGTAGAGGGTCCAGTCGAACCACTCCAGGACGTTGCCGGCGACCGCCGCACGCAGGGAGCGCAACTGCCCCTCCCTGGGCCGCCAGTCGCCCGGGCGGCCGGCGTCGGTCGGTGACGGGGCGGGGTCGGGGGACGGCGACGGCGAGGGGGACGGGGACGGGGAAACAGACACGCTGGGCCTCCAGGGACGGGAAACCCGGCCGCGTCGGGGGAACGGAACGTGACCGGTGCGAAGAAGGTACGTGCGGGAATGTGTTCAGGAAAACAAATACTGGCTATGGTCAGTATTGATGCGGTTAATATCACCCTCATCACCACATTCCCCGCCCCCCGGCCAGTGCGGCTCCCGTCGTCGAACGGCCCGCTGCCCGGGCGCCGTCCGGGCATGGAAAAGCGCGCCAACTCACCGTGGACACAGGTGAGTTGACGCGCGTCGCGTGGTCCGTGCGGGGGCCCGGCCGGCTACTCCTCGGGCTCCTTGCCGCCGGCCTCCGGCGAGCCGCCCTCGCTCTCCGGCGGCCGGGGCCGCCGGCCCCGGCCGCTGCCCGGGTCGCGCAGGTACGAGCTCTGGTCGCCGCCCGGCGGGGCCCCGTCCCGGCGCCGCAGATAGCGCTCGAACTCCTTGGCGATGGCCTCGCCGGACGCCTCCGGCAGCTCCGCCGTGTCCCGCGCCTCCTCCAGGGACTTGACGTACTCCGCCACCTCGCTGTCCTCGGCGGCCAGTTGGTCGACGCCGAGCTGCCAGGCGCGGGCGTCCTCCGGCAGGTCGCCGAGCGGGATGCCCAGGTTCAGCAGGTCCTCCAGCGCGTGCAGCAGCGCCAGGCTCGCCTTGGGGTTGGGCGGCTGGGCCACGTAGTGCGGCACCGCGGCCCAGAGCGTCACGGCCGGGACGCCGGCGTGCCCGCACGCCTCCTGGAGGATGCCCACGATGCCCGTCGGGCCCTCGTACCTGGACTCCTCCAGATCCAGCGTGCGCGCCAGGTCCTCGTCCGAGGTCACGCTCGTGACCGGAACGGGGCGGGTGTGCGGGGTGTCGCCCAGCAGCGCGCCCAGCACCACCACCATCTCCACCCCCAACTCGTGGGCGAAGCCGAGGATCTCGTTGCAGAACGAGCGCCAGCGCATGCTGGGCTCGATCCCGCGCACCAGGACCAGGTCCCGGCGCCGGACCGGGCCGTCCTCGGAGCCGATCCTGACCACCGAGAGCCTGGTCGTCGGCCAGGTGATGCGGCGCACGCCGCCGTCCAGCCAGATGTGCGGGCGGTTGACCTGGAAGTCGTAGTAGTCCTCGGCGTCCAGCGCCGCGAACACCTCGCCCTTCCACTCCCGTTCCAGATGGGCCACCGCGGCGGAGGCGGCGTCACCAGCATCGTTCCAGCCTTCGAACGCGGCCACCATGACCGGGTCAACCAGCTCGGGGACTCCGTCGAGCTCGATCACCCAGCGCCTCCTCCCGGCCGGGACGGGACGGTTGTTGTCCGACCCGGCTGCATCAAGTTTCCGTGCGGCCCCAGCCTACGGCGTGACCGTGCCCAGCCGGCCGTCCTCGTACGCCTGCCCGGGGCAGGCTTGTCGCCGAACCGGGCGGCTTCCGCGAGGCGCTGCCGGGCGCCCGGCCTCGCATGGCGCGATCTCGTCGGTCAACTCACGCCGGGTGGTGGCGCGTTCAGCGCTCACGGTGGCTGGCCGGTCACCGAGGGGAAGCGCAGGTCACGGCGGTGCGGCGGACCGACCGTGGAGTCGGGCAGAGGTTCGAGGTGGGGCGCGGAGGAGTGGGGCGCGGGCTCCGCCCGGTCCGGCGGCCGGGCGCCCGGGGGGCGTGGACGCGCGGCAAGCCCGGCGCGTGCGCCGGGGCGCGCCGGTCCCCGCCGGGTGGTGACCGGTCAACCCGGGCCCCGGGCCGGCCGGTTGACGGCCGATCCGGGGCAACGGCGGTGGCCGGGTCGGGCCGGTGCCACGGTGCCCTGGCCCCCGCGCCCCGCCGGCGCGCTCAGCCGGCCTCGCCCAGCACCTCGGCGACCCGCCGCCGCACCTCGGGGGTGTCCAGGCCGCGCACGGTCAGGGTGGTCCGGCGGCGGAGCACGTCGTCCACGGTCTCCGCCCACTCGTGGTCCCTGGCGTACACCAGCTGGGCCATGATCTCCGGGCTGTCCGGGTGCACCCGCTCGCCCAACGCCCGGTCGCGGCGGACCAGTCCGGCGATGTCCAGGGCCAGCGAGCCGTAGTGGGTGGCCAGGTGGGTGGCGGTGGCCGGGCCGAGGGCCTGGCCCAACTCCGGGTCGGCCAGCAGCCGGTGGGCCACCGCGTTGGGGCTGGCGACGCCGGGCAGCGGCACCCGCCGCACCAGGTCGCCGACCGGCTCCATCCCGCCGCCCAGCGGGTCGCCCGGCAGCTTGGCCAGCTTGCGCAGCACGGCGCGTCCGATGTGCCGGTAGGTCGTCCACTTGCCGCCGGCCACCGACAGCATGCCGCCGACGCCCTCGGTCACCACGGTCTCCCGCTTGGCCCTGGCGCTCCCGCCCGGGCCGCCGGGCAGCACCCGCAGGCCGGCGAAGGCGTAGGTCATCAGGTCCCGGTCCAGCTGCTCGTCGCGCACCGAGTGGCCGGTCTCGTCGAGGATCTGGGTGATGTCGGCCTCGGTGGGCGCCACCTCGGCCGGATCGCCCTCGTAGGCCTCGTCGGTGGTGCCCAGCAGCAGCTGGTCCTCCCAGGGCAGCGCGAAGGTGATCCGGTACTTGTCCACCGGGGTGGCCAGCGCCACCGGCCAGGGCGCGACCCGCCGCATCACCAGGTGGGTGCCCTTGGACAGCCGGACGCTGGGTGCCGCGTGCTTGTCCTCCATCCGGCGCAGCCGGTCCACCCAGGGGCCGGTGGCGTTGAGCACCAGCCGGGCGTCGACCCCGAACTCCGAACCGTCCAGCCGGTCCCGCAGCTCGGCGCCGGTGACCCGGCCGCCGGTCAGCCGCAGGCCGGTGACCTCGGCGTGGTTGAGCACGGTGGCGCCGGCCTCGGCGGCGGCCCGCACGGTCATCACCGCGACCCGGGCGTCGTTCATCTGGTGGTCCCCGTAGACCGCGACGGCCTTCAGGTGCTCGGTGCGCAGCGCCGGCACCTCGGCGGCGGCCTTGGCGGGGGAGATGACCCGGCCCACGCCGTCGCCGAAGGCGGAGAGCGCCGAGTAGGCGAAGACGCCGGCGCCCAGCTTGGCGGCGCCGTGCGGGCCGCCCTGGTAGACCGGCAGGTAGAAGGTGAGCGGGTTGACCAGGTGCGGGGCGACGTCCTTGGCCAGCACCCGTCGCTCGTGGTGGTTCTCGGCGACCAGCCGCACGGCGCCGGTCTGCAGGTACCGCAGGCCGCCGTGGACCAGCTTGGACGAGGCGGACGAGGTGGCGCCGGCGAAGTCGCCGGCGTCCACCATCGCCACCCGCAGGCCCGACTGGGCGGCGTGCCAGGTCACCGAGGTGCCCAGGATGCCGCCCCCGATCACCAGCAGGTCGTAGGTCGCCTCGGCGAGCCGCTGCCGGGTCTCGGAGCGCCGTTCGGCGCGGGTTATGGCGGCCGGTTCGGCGGTCGGGCGCGGGGTGTTCATCTGATGTCAGCCTTCCTCATCGAGCCAGCCCATGGTCCGTTGCACGGCCTTGAGCCAGAACTGGTACTCCCGGTCGCGCTCGGCCGGGTCCATCTGCGGGGTCCACTCCGCGGCGCGGCGCCAGTTGGCTCGCAGGTCCTCGATGTTGGACCAGAAGCCGACGGCCAGGCCGGCCGCGTAGGCGGCGCCGAGGCAGGTGGTCTCGGAGACCATGGGCCGCACCACGGGGGCGTCCAGAAAATCCGAGATGTTCTGCATGAGTAGATTATTGGAGGTCATTCCGCCGTCCACCTTCAGGGAGGTCAGCTCGACGCCGGAGTCCTTCCGCATGGCGTCGACGATCTCCCTGGTCTGCCAGGCGGTGGCCTCCAGCACCGCCCGCGCGATGTGCGCCTTCGTCACGTAGCGGGTCAGCCCGGCCATCACGCCCCGGGCGTCGGAGCGCCAGTAGGGGGCGAACAGCCCGGAGAACGCCGGCACGAAGTAGGCGCCGCCGTTGTCGTCCACCGAGCGGGCCAGCGTCTCGATCTCGGCCGCGCTGTTGATCAGGCCCATCTGGTCCCGCATCCACTGCACCAGGGCGCCGGTGATCGCGATGGAGCCCTCCAGCGCGTACACCGGCTGCTGGTCGCCGATCCGGTAGCCCACCGTGGTGACCAGGCCGGCGTAGGAGTTGATCGCCTGGTTGCCGGTGTTCATCAGCAGGAAGGTGCCGGTGCCGTAGGTGGACTTGGCCTCGCCGACCGAGAAACAGGTCTGGCCGAAGAGCGCCGCCTGCTGGTCGCCCAGCGCGGAGGCCACCGGGACCCCGTCCAGCACGCCGCCCTTGGCGTGCCCGTAGACCTCGGACGAGGACCGGATCTCCGGCAGCACCTCCATCGGCACGCCGATCGACTCGCAGATCCGCTCCTCCCAGCGGAGCGTGCGGAGGTTCATCAGCATGGTGCGGGAGGCGTTGGTGACGTCGGTGACGTGCACCCCGCCCGAGGTGCCGCCGGTGAGGTTCCAGATCACCCACGAGTCCATCGTCCCGAAGAGGATCTCGCCCCGCTCGGCGCGCTCCCGCAGGCCCTCGACGTTGTCCAGCAGCCAGCGGATCTTCGGGCCGGCGAAGTAGGAGGAGAGCGGCAGCCCGGTCTCCCGGCGGAACCGGTCCTGGCCGACGTTGCGGCCCAGCTCCCGGCAGAGCGCGTCGGTGCGGGTGTCCTGCCAGACGATGGCGTTGTGCACCGGCTCGCCGGTGGTGCGGTCCCACAGCAGGGTGGTCTCGCGCTGGTTGGTGATGCCGATCGCCTTGACGTGTTCCTTGGCGACCTCGGCCTTGGCCAGGGCGCCGGCGACGACTTCCTGGACGTTGGTCCAGATCTCCTTCGCGTCGTGTTCCACCCACCCCGGTTTGGGGAAGATCTGCTCGTGCTCCTTCTGTTCGACGGAGACGATCCGTCCGTCGCGGTCGAAGACGATGCAGCGGCTGGAGGTGGTGCCCTGGTCGATCGCGGCGATGTACTCGCGGTCCGGTGCGTCAGACATGGTTGGCGACTCCTGGTCGTGGCGGGTGCGGTGGTGCGGGGATCGGGTACCCGGCGCGGGGCGCGGTCAGAACAGCAGGTTGTGGATGACGGCCCCGAGCACGGCGCCGATCAGCGGTCCGACGACGGGAATCCAGGAGTAACCCCAGTCCGAGCCGCCCTTGTTGGGCAGGGGGAGGAGCGCGTGCACGATCCGCGGGCCGAGGTCGCGGGCCGGGTTGATGGCGTAGCCGGTCGGGCCACCGAGCGAGAGGCCGATGCCGAGCACCACCAGGGCCACCATCAGCGGCCCGGTGCCGGAGAGCGCCAGGTCGTCGTTGACCCCGATGGCCAGCACCGCGATGACCAGCACGGCGGTGGCGATGATCTCGGTGGCGAGGTTCTGTGCCGTGTTGCGGATCTCCGGCGCGGTCGAGAAGATCCCCAACACCGGCCCCGGCTCGCCGGCCGCGGGGGCCCGGCGCTCCTCGGTCCTGGCCGTGGTCTCGTCGAAGGCGCGCGGGCCCGGCGTGCGCGAGCCGCTGACCTCCTCGCGGTCCAGCAGGTGCGCCTGGAAGTGGCCGTAGTAGGTGAGCCAGACCAGGGTGGCGCCGATCATCGCGCCCAGCATCTGTCCGGCGACGTAGGTGGGCACGTTGGTCCACTCGCCGGTGTCGATGGCGATGCCGAGGGTGACCGCCGGGTTGATGTGCGCGCCGGAGAGCTGGGTGGAGACGTAGGCGCCGGTGAGCACCGCCATACCCCAGCCGAAGGTGATCACGATCCAGCCGGCTTCGAACGATTTCGATTTCTTGAGCACGGTGCCGGCGACCACGCCACCACCGAGCAGGATCAGTACGGCGGTGCCGAGCACCTCGCCGAAGAAGATATCGGAGCTGGACACCCGCGACTCCTTTGTCCTTCGTCCAGGGGGATTCCTGGTCGACATCCGTCCAGTGTTCGACATTATCGACCAACGAACGGCAGTTTTCTCCCCGGGGAGGAGTGCGTCAAGTGGGTGCGCGCCAGCTACCTCTCCGGTGTCTGGATTGTCCTAGAAACGGCCGGCTCCCAGATCGCGCGACACGGCCCGCGCGCAGTCCCTGACCGCCGCCACCAGCGCGGGGCGCGGGGTCGAACCGTCCAGCACGCGTTCCACCGCTCCAGTGATCCCGACCGCGCCGACCGGCATCCGGCGGCGGTCCACGATCGGCGCGGCGACGGACGCGACGCCGTCCCAGGTCTCCTCGATGTCGCTGGCCCAGCCGCGCGCCCGCACCTCGTCCAGGGTCCGCTCGAAGGCCGCCGGATCGGTGGCCGTCGCGGGGGTGAGCGCGGTGAACCGGGTCTCCAGCGCCTCGCTGTGCGCCACCGGGTCGTAGGCGGTCAGCACCTTGCCCAGCGCGGTGCTGTGCAGCGGCTGCATCGCCCCCACCTCCAGCACCTGGCGGCTGTCGTCCGGGCGGAAGACGTGGTGCACGATCAGCACCCCGCGCTGGTGCAGCACGCCCAGGTAGGCGCTCTCCCCGCTCGACCTGGCCAGGTCGTCGGTCCACACCAGCGCCCTGGCCCGCAGCTCGTGCACGTCCAGGTAGCTGTTGCCCAGCCGCAGCAGCTCGGCGCCCAGCTGGTACTTCCCCGACGCCTCGTCCTGCTCGACGAAGCCCTCCTGCTGGAGGGTGCGCAGCAGGCCGTGGGTGGTGGCCTTGGCCAGCCCTATCGCCGAGGCGACCTCGGAGAGCCCCAGGCGCCGCTCGCCGCCGGCGAGCAGGCGGAGTACCGCCGCGGCGCGTTCGATCGACTGGATGCTCCGAGCCATGAGGCCGCCTCCCTGCGTGCTCCGCCTCGACCGCGTGGTCTGTTCGACATTGTCGAACCACAGTGGGGGATGTCGATACCCCCAGGCCAGGGAAGAGTTTAAGGCCGTCCGTTTCCCGGAATGGACCGCTCCCACAGCCCGGTCGCCGGTTAGGCTGCTGAGGTGCGCCGCCTCCTGGCGGGCGCATAGCCGACAGCCGTCGCACTCTGGGAGAAAAGCCCATGGCTCTTGCCAGCAGTCTGCCAACCGTCCCCCAGGCCCAGCGCGCCCAGGCCCTGCGGGACGCCCTCGCCAGCCGCGTCGTGGTCGCCGACGGCGGGATGGGCACGATGCTCCAGGCCCAGGACCCCTCGCTGGAGGACTTCCAGCAGCTGGAGGGGTGCAACGAGGTCCTCAACGTCACCCGGCCCGACATCGTGGCCAACGTCCACCGCGAGTACCTCTCGGTCGGCGTCGACTGCGTCGAGACCAACACCTTCGGCGCCAACCTGGCCGCCCTCGGCGAGTACGACATCCCCGAGCGGGTGCGGGAACTGTCCGAGGCCGGCGCCCGGGTGGCCCGCGAGGTCGCCGACGAGTTCGCCGCCGAGGACGGCCGGCTCCGCTGGGTGCTCGGCTCCATCGGCCCCGGAACCAAGCTGCCCACCCTCGGCCACACCAGCTACCGGCCGCTGCGCGACGCCTTCCAGCAGAACGCCGAGGGCCTGATCGCCGGCGGCGCCGACGCCCTGCTGGTGGAGACCAGCCAGGACCTCCTCCAGACCAAGGCCGCCACCCTGGGCGCCCGCCGCGCGCTGGCCGCCCTCGGCGTCGACCTGCCGCTGCTGGTCCAGGTGACCGTGGAGACCACCGGCACCATGCTGCTCGGCTCGGAGATCGGCGCCGCGCTGACCGCCCTGGAGCCGCTGGGCATCGACATGATCGGGCTCAACTGCGCCACCGGGCCGGCCGAGATGAGCGAGCACCTGCGCCACCTCGCCCGACACAGCGAGCTGCGGCTGTCCTGTATGCCCAACGCCGGCCTCCCCGTGCTCGGCAAGGACGGCGCGCACTACCCGCTGACCCCCGAGCAACTCGCCGACGCGCACGAAGAGTTCGTCAACGAGTTCGGGCTGTCCCTGGTCGGCGGCTGCTGCGGCACCACGCCCGAGCACCTGCGCCGGGTGGTGGAGCGGGTTCGCGGCCTCACACCCCCCGAGCGCGACCCGCGCCCGGAGCCCGGCGCCTCGTCGCTCTACCAGAGCGTGCCCTTCCGGCAGGACACCGCCTACCTCGCCATCGGCGAGCGCACCAACGCCAACGGCTCCAAGAAGTTCCGCCAGGCCATGCTGGACGGCCGCTGGGACGACTGCGTCGAGCTGGCCCGCGAGCAGATCCGCGAGGGCGCCCACCTGCTGGACCTCTGCGTCGACTACGTCGGCCGGGACGGGGTGGCCGACATGGCCGAGGTGGCCGGCCGGCTGGCCACCGCCTCCACCCTGCCGATCGTCCTGGACTCCACCGAACCGGCCGTGCTGGAAGCCGGGTTGGAGCGCCTCGGCGGCCGGGCCGTGATCAACTCGGTCAACTACGAGGACGGCGCCGGCCCCGAGTCCAGGTTCGCCAGGGTCGCCGGGCTGGCCGCCGAGCACGGGGCCGCGCTGATGGCCCTGACCATCGACGAGGAGGGCCAGGCCCGCACCACCGAGCACAAGCTGGCGGTCGCCGAGCGGCTGGTCGCCGACCTCACGGAGAACTGGGGCTTCGCGCCGTCCGACATCCTGATCGACTTCCTCACCTTCACCATCTGCACCGGACAGGAGGAGTCCCGCAAGGACGGCGTCAACACCATCGAGGCGATCCGGGAGTTGAAGCGCCGGCAGCCCGAGGTGGGCACCACGCTCGGCCTGTCCAACATCTCCTTCGGCCTCAACCCGGCCGCCCGGCTGGTGCTCAACTCCGTCTTCCTGGACGAGTGCGTCCGGGCCGGCCTGGACTCGGCCATCGTGCACGCGGCCAAGATCCTGCCGATCGCCCGGATCGACGAGGAGCAGGTCCAGGTCGCCAGGGACCTGATCTACGACCGCCGGCGCGAGGGCTACGACCCGCTGCAGCGCTTCCTCACCCTCTTCGAGGGCGTGGACACCAAGTCCATGAAGGCCGGCAAGGCCGAGGAGCTGGCCGCGCTGCCGCTGGAGGAGCGGCTGCGCCGCCGGATCGTCGACGGCGAACGCAAGGGCCTGGAGGCCGACCTCGACGCGGCGCTGGCCGAGCGGCCCGCGCTGGAGATCGTCAACGACACCCTGCTGGAGGGCATGAAGGTGGTCGGCGAGCTGTTCGGCTCCGGCCAGATGCAGCTGCCCTTCGTGCTCCAGTCCGCCGAGGTGATGAAGAACGCGGTGGCCTACCTGGAGCCGCACATGGAGAAGACCAGCGACGACGGCAAGGGCACCATCGTGCTGGCGACCGTCCGGGGCGACGTCCACGACATCGGCAAGAACCTGGTGGACATCATCCTGACCAACAACGGCTACAACGTGGTCAACCTCGGGATCAAGCAGCCCGTCTCGGCCATCGTGGAGGCCGCCGAGGAGCACCGGGCCGACGTCATCGGCATGTCCGGCCTGCTGGTCAAGTCCACCGTCATCATGAAGGAGAACCTGGAGGAGCTGAACCGGCGCGGCCTGGCCGGCGGTTACCCGGTGATCCTCGGCGGCGCCGCCCTCACCCGCGCCTACGTCGAGCAGGACCTGCACGAGATCTACGAGGGCGAGGTCCGCTACGCCAGGGACGCCTTCGAGGGGCTGCGGCTGATGGACGCGCTGGTCGCCGTCAAGCGCGGCGTGCCGGGCGCCACCCTGCCGGCGCTCAAGCAGCGCCGGGTGGCCCGCCGGGACACCCCGGCCGTCGCCGAGGTGGCCGAGGCGGTGCCGGCCCGCTCCGCCACCGCCACCGACGTGCCGCTGCCCGCCGCGCCGTTCCTCGGCACCCGGGTGGTCAAGGGCATCCCGCTCAAGGACTACGCCGACTGGCTGGACGAGGACGCGCTCTTCAAGGGCCAGTGGGGCCTGAAGGCCGGCCGCGGCGACGACGGACCCGACTACGCCGAGCTGGTGGAGACCGAGGGTCGGCCCCGGCTGCGCGGCTGGCTGGACAGGCTGCACACCGACAACCTGCTGGAGGCGGCCGTCGTCTACGGCTACTTCCCCTGCCACGCCGAGGGCGACGACCTGGTCATCCTCGACGAGGAAGGGGCGGAGCGGACCCGGTTCACCTTCCCCAGGCAGCGCCGCGGCCGCCGACTCTGCCTGGCCGACTTCTTCCGCCCGGCCGACAGCGGCGAACGGGACGTGGTCGCCCTTCAGACCGTCACCATCGGCCCCCGGGTCAGCGAGGCCACCGCCGAGCTGTTCGCCGCCGACGCCTACCGCGACTACCTCGAACTGCACGGCCTGTCCGTGCAGTTGGCGGAGGCGCTGGCCGAGTACTGGCACGCCAGGGTCAGGTCGGAGCTGGGCATCGCGCAGGCCGACCCGACCGAGCTGTCCGGCATGTTCCGCACCGAGTACCAGGGCTGCCGCTACTCGCTCGGCTACCCGGCCTGCCCCGACCTGGAGGACCGCGCGAAGATCGCCGACCTGCTGGACTCCAAGCGCATCGGGGTCACCCTCTCCGAGGAGTTCCAGCTCGACCCGGAGCAGTCCACCGACGCCATCGTCGTGCACCACCCGGAGGCCAACTACTTCAACGCCCGCTGACGCGTCCCGGCCCCCGTTCAACCACCGGCCACTGGGCCGACCAGGTGAGGTCGGCTGTTCGGCTCGGAACGGTTCCCCCGGCCGACGTAGACTGAACGGTCCGGTGCTGGCCGGTCGCCCTCCCGGGCGGCCGGCCAGTTCGCTCCCCACGGAGGTTGCGGATGACGAGTTCCACCCCCGCCCTGGACACCCGGCCGGCCCCCGGGGCTCCGCAGGCGGTGCTGCTGGACATGGACGGCACCCTGGTCGACACCGAGGACTTCTGGTGGGACGCCGAGGTCGAGGTCTTCGGCGCCCTGGGCCACGTGCTGGACGAGGCGCACCGCGAGGTCGTGGTGGGCGGCCCGATGACCCGCTCCGCCGGCTACCTGATCGAGGTCACCGGCGCCGACATCACCCTGGACGAGGTCCGCGACCTGCTCAACACGGCCTTCCTGCGCCGGCTGGAGCGTGGCGTGCCGCTGATGCCGGGCGCCCGCCGACTGCTCACCGAGCTGGCCGCCCACCGGGTGCCCACCGCCCTGGTCTCCGCCTCGCACCGCGAGGTGATCGACCGGATACTGCGCTCGTTGGGCGCCGAGTTCTTCGCCACCACCGTCGCCGGCGACGAGCTGCCCCGCACCAAGCCGCACCCGGACCCCTACCTCGCCGCCGCCCGCCGGCTGGGCGCCGAGCCCGCCCGCTGCGTGGCCGTCGAGGACACCGCGACCGGCGTCGCCGCCGCCGAGGCGGCCGGCTGCCGGGTGGTGGCGGTGCCCTCCGTGGCGCCCATCGCGCCGGCGGCCGGCCGCACCGTCGTCGCCTCGCTGGCCGAGGTCGATCTGGACTTCCTGCGGCGGGTGGTCGCCGGCCCCGCCGCCGGGGCCGGCACCACGACGCCGGACGACGCGCTGGCCGAGAACCACTGACGACCGGGAACCACTGACGACCGAAGCCACCAGGGCGACACCGCCGGCGGGGTACCGGCCCGGCCCGGCAACGACGGGAGGAGCGAGCGGATGCGGACCCACCGGACGAGACGACGCCGAATCCTGGCCCCCGCCCTGGTCACCCTCCTGCTGGCCGGCTGCGGCCTGACCGGCGGCGGGGACGGCGGCGGCCGGATCACCGTGGGCATGACCGACGAGGTGCTCTCCGTCGATCCGGCCTCCGGCTACGACCCGGGCTCCTGGCTGGTCTTCAGCAACGTCTTCCAGTCCCTGCTCAGCTTCCCGCCCGGCGGCACCGAGCCCCGCCCCGAGGCCGCCGAGGAGTGCGGCTTCACCGACCGGGCCAGCCAGCGCTACACCTGCACCCTCAGGGACGGCCTCACCTTCAGCAACGGCAACGACCTGACCTCGTGGGACGTCGCCTTCTCGCTGGAACGGACGCTGCGCATCGACGACCCCGACGGGCCGGCCGTGCTGCTGGCCAGCATCGACGAGATCGAGACGCCCGACGACCGGACGGTGATCTTCCACCTCGACCAGCCGGACGCCACCTTCCCGCAGAAGATCGCCTCCGGCGCCGGCTCCATCGTCGACCACCGCGAGTACCCGCCCGACCGGCTGCGCACCGACGGCGAGGCGGTCGGCTCCGGCCGCTACACGCTGGCCGACTACCAGGCCGACGAGGCCGTCTTCGAGACCAACGGGAGCTACCGGGGGCCGGCCGAGGCCCGCAACACCGGTGTCACCCTGCGGCTCTTCCACGGCGACCAGCAGGCCCTGGCGGACGCGGTGGACGGCGGCGAGGTGGACATCGCCTACCGGGGGCTGGCGGCCGGCGACATCGCCGCCCTGCACTCCGCCGACCGCAGCGGCGCCGGCGAGCTGAAGGTGGTGGACGGCACCAGCGCCGAGGCCCAGTACCTGGTCTTCAACCTCGCCGACCCGGTCACCGGCAACCCGGCCGTCCGGCGCGCGGTCGCCCAGCTCATCGACCGCGAGGCGCTGGTCCGCGACGTCTACCAGCGGACCGTCGAGCCGCTCTACTCGGTGGTGCCGGCCGGTATCACCGCCCACAACACCGCCTTCTTCGACCGCTACGGCGGCAGCCCCGACCCGGCGGCCGCGGCCGCCACGCTGCGCGCGGCCGGCATCACCGAGCCCGTCGAGCTGACCCTGTGGGTCACGCCGGCCCGCTTCGGCCCGGACACCGTCGCCGCCTTCGAGCACCTCGCCGGCCAGCTGAGCGCCAGCGGGCGGTTCCGCGCCTCGGTGCGCGAGGTGCCGGCGGACGAGTTCGCCCGGGGCGTCGCGGACGGCGCCTACGGTGCCTTCGTCCGGGGCTGGGTGCCCGACTTCCCCGACCCGGAGAACTTCACCGACCCGTTCTTCGGGCCGGACAACGTCCTGGCCAACGGCTACGACGCGGGCCGGATCGCCGACGAGCTGCTGCCGGCCACCCGCCGGGCCGCCGACCGGGCCGAGACGGTGGCCGACTTCGGTACCGTCCAGGACATCGTGGCCGAGGAGTTGCCACTGATCCCGATCTGGCAGGGCCGGCAGTACGCGGTGGCCAGGGAGGACGTCAACGGGCTCCAGTGGACCCTGGACCCGTCCACCGTCTTCCGTTTCTGGGAGCTGGAGCGGGCCGGCTCATGACCCGGCCGCCGGGCGCGACCCGGCCCGACAGGGGGAGGACCCGATGGAACGGCACGCCGGGCGCAACCGGTTCAGCGGCCGCGCGCACACCGTGGTGCAGGCCGCCCACATCCACGGCGGGATCCACCTGCCCGGCCGGGCCCGCGGCCCAGGCGCCGAGCGGGCCAGGCGATTAGCCGGGACGGTGGCCGGCGCGGACACGCTGGCCGAGGCGGTGCGCGGCGAATGGTCCCAGGCCGCCCGCGACCGGGGCCTGTATCCGACCGTCGAGGTGCGCTGGAGCTGGCAGCGCCGCCCACACCCGGAACCGGCCGAGGCTCCCTTCCCGGCCCTGCCCGACCTGCCGGCTGGCCCCGACCCGGTGGCTGGCCCCGACCCGGCGGCGCCCGCCGTGCCGCCGGCCCGGACGGCCGGCGGCGGCCTCGGCGACCTGCTGCGGGCCTACCGGCGGCAGCGCTCCGGCCGGCTCGTCGTGCTCGGCGCCGCCGGCGGCGGCAAGTCGGCCGCCGCGATCCTCACCCTGCTCGGCGCGCTGCGGCACCGCCAGCGGCTCACCGACGACGCCGCCCGCCTCGCCTTCCCGGTGCCGGTGCTGCTCCCCGTCACCAGCTGGGAGCCCGACCGGCAGCACCTGACCGACTGGCTGGTCGGCCAGCTGGAGTCCCGCTACCCGTTCCTGCGCCGCCGCGCCCACGGGCCCGAACTGGCCGCCCGGCTGGTCGCCGAGGGCCGGATCGCCCTCTTCCTGGACGGTTTCGACGAGTTGGCGCCCGCCCTGGGCGACGCGGCGCTGGCCGCCATCGACCGGTCCGCGACCTACCGGGTGGTGCTCTTCTCCCGGCCCGAACGGTTCGCCGAGGTCGGCACCGGCCGCCTCCGGGGCGCCGCGGTGCTCTCCCTCGAACCGCTGCGCCCGGCGGACGTCGTCGACTACTACCGGCGCTGCCACGGCCACCCGGCCGGCGAGCCCTGGGCGGAGCTGATCGCCCACCTGACGGACCACCCCACCGGCCCCCTCGCCCGGGCCCTTGACTCGCCGCTGACCCTGACGCTGCTCCACGACGCCTACCCGGACCCGGCCACCCGCGCACTGCTCGCCGACGGGCGACCCGCGGGCCGCGAGGAGGTGCTCGTCACCCTGCTGGGCCGCCTCGTCGACCTCGCCTACCAGCCGGCCCCTGGACCAGCCCGGGTCCGCTACGAACCGGCCGCCGCCCGCCGCTGGTTGGCCTTCCTCGCCGCCGGGATGACCCGGCACGCCGCCTACGAGCTGGACTGGCGGCGCCTGCACTGGTGGGCGCCGCCGCTGCCCAGGATCGCCTTCGTCGCGCTCTGCGGCCTGCTGGTCGGCGGGCTGAGCGGCGCGGTGATCTTCGGGCCCGGCGGATACGTGGCCGTCGGGCACACCGGCGTCCGCTTCGGCGTGGGGTACGGGATGGGACTCGGCGTGCTGTTCGGCCTGCTGGTGGCGACGGTCGCGGAGTTCCGCGACCCCCGCTGGCACCGGCTGCGCCGGTTCCTCACCCGCGGCGGCCCGGCTCGCCGCTCCGACCCGGCGGTCGGCGTGACGACCGCGGTGCTGGTGGGGCTGACGGTCGGCAACCAGACCAGCTACCCGTGGGGGCTGGCCGCCGGCCTCGCCGTCGGCGTGCTGGCCGCCCGGGACGCGGCCCGGGTCCAGCCGGAGCCGGGCCGGACCGCCTGGTCCCGGGCCAGAGCCGGCCTCGCGCGGCTGGCGCCGCGCGCCGGGGCCGCGGCCGGCGTGGTCGTCGGCCTGGCCTACGGGACCACCAAGCACGCCGTCTACGGCCTGTCCGCCGGGCTGACCGGCGCCTTGGTGATCGGCGTCCTGGTCGGCGCCGTCCGCCCGGCCGCCGGCACCGACCAGGACGCCGACCCGGGTGCCGCCTGGGCTCGCGAACTGCGGCACACCGTGCTCTTCGGGGTGCTCGCCGGGCTGCTCGTCGGACTGGTCTTCGGCTACGGCAACTCCCGGGCCGCCGGCTGGGGCGCCGGGCTGGTCGCCGCCCTCGGCCACGCGGTGCCCATCGGGCTGGCCAGCGCCGTGGCCGTCTCCGACACCGTGCGCACCACGCTGGCGCTGCTCCAGCTCTGCCCCCGGCTCCCGGTGCGCGGCATCCGCTTCCTCCGGGACGCGCACGCCAGGGGCGTGTTGCGGGCGGACGGGACCAGCTACCAGTTCCGGCACGCCAGGCTCCAGGACCAGCTCGCCGCCGAACACGACCCGGCTCGCTGAGACCAGGCTCGGCCCGGCCGGGTCAGTTGCCCGGCCGGACCAGCCCGCTCTCGTAGGCGAAGACCGCCGCCTGCACCCGGTCCCGCAGCTCCAACTTGGTGAGCACATGGCCCACATGGGTCTTCACCGTGGTCTCGCTGACGAACAGCTCGGCGGCGATCTCGGCGTTGGACAGGCCACGGGCCACCAGCTTGAGCACCTCGACCTCCCGCTCGGTGAGCGTGCCGAGCGCGTCCGGCACCGGCTCCTCGCCGGACGGCAGCTTCGAGGCGTACATGTCCAGCAGGCGGCGGGTGACGCTGGGCGCCAGCATCGCCTCGCCGTTGGCCACCACCCGGATCGCCTGCACCAGCTCGCCCGCCGGCGCGTCCTTCAACAGGAAGCCGCTGGCCCCCGCGCGCAGCGCCTCCACCACGTACTCGTCCAGATCGAAGGTGGTCAGCACCAGCACCTTCACCGGCCCGTCCTTGGCCGGCCCGGTGATCTGCCGCGTCGACTCCACCCCGTCCATCCGCGGCATCCGGATGTCCATCAGCACCACGTCCGGTTGCAGGGCGCGCACCTGCTCCAACGCCTGGAGACCGTCGCCCGCCTCACCCACCACGGTCAGGTCGGGCTCCGCCTCCAGGATCATCCGGAATCCGGTGCGCAGGAGCGGCTGGTCGTCCACGAGCAGTACCCGGATCGGCATGCGGTCGCCCTTCGGTCGGGGGGACGGCCGCGCCGGGGCGCGACCGCCGGGATCCACCGGCCATTCTGGCTCACCCGGCCGCGCCACCGGCGGCCGGGCGCTCCGCGTCCGCCGACTCCCGTCCGCCGCCGGCCTGCTCGGGCAGCGGCAGCGGGACCGGCAGCGGATAGGGCGGGGGAGTGCCACCGAACTCCGGGCACCGTGACTGGTGGTCACACCAGGAGCAGAGCCGGCCGCGCCGCGGCCGCCAGTCGCCCGAGTCGGTCGCCCGGGAGATGGCGTCCCACAGGGCCAGCACCTTCCGCTCGACGGCCAGCAGCTCCGCCTCCTCGGGATCGTGGCTGAGCACCTCGCCGCTGCCCAGGTAGACCAGCTGGAGCCGGCGTGGCACCACCCCGCGCAGCCGCCACAACACCAGCGCGTAGAACTTCATCTGGAAGAGCGCGCCGCCCGCGTACGCCTCGGGCGGCGCCTTGCCCGTCTTGTAGTCGACGATCCGGATCTCGCCGCCGGGCGCCACGTCCACCCGGTCGATCACCCCGCGCAGCCGGAGCCCGGCCGGCAGCGTCGTCTCCACGAACAGCTCGCGCTCCGCCGGCTCCAGCCGCGTCGGGTCCTCCAACGCGAACCACCGCTCCACCAGCCGCTCGGCCTCGGCCAGGAACGCGGCCAACCGCTCCTCGTCCAACGGCGGCCCGGCCGCCCCCGCGGCCGGCGCGCCCGACCCCGCACCGTCCCCGACCGCGTCCCCCGCCTTCTCCCCCTCCCCATCCCCGTCCCCGACCTCGCCGGGCTCGGCCGCCGGCCGCACGCCGAACAGCTGCGCCAGCTCGGGCCGTTTGGCCAACAGCCGCCGCCACTCCGGCGCCACCAGGGCCCGGGCCCGCGGCACACTCCGCTCGCCCGCCGGCGCGTCGAACAGCCGCTCAAGCACCGCGTGCACCACGGTGCCCCGGGTCGCCGCCTCGTTGGGCCGCTCGGGCAGTTTGTCGATCACCCGGAAGCGGTACAGCAGGGGGCACTGCTGGAAGTCGGCGGCCCTGGAAGGGGACAGCGAACGCGGCGGTGCGGCGGTGCGGCGAGTCATGGAGCGAACCCTAAGGCGCGGCACTGACAGAAAAGCCCATACCATCGACTTCACGGGCCGGGCGCGGGACGATCGACCGCGACGCGACCGTGACGCGCGCAGTCGCGAGGCGACGAGGGGAACAGGTGGGAGACACCACGACCGACCGGTCATCCGACGCGGACGAGCGGGAGCGGCCCGAGGACGCCCGGCGCCCCAGGGGCGGCATCCTGATGGGCCGGGTGCAGGGCGTGCCCATCTACGTGGCGCCCAGCTGGTTCCTGGTCGCCGCCCTGATCACCTGGTTCTTCGGCCACCAACTCGGCCGCGCGCTGCCCGAGCTGGGCGCCGTCCGCTACCTGGTGGCGCTCTTCTTCGCCGTCGCCCTCTACGGCTCCGTGCTGATCCACGAGTTGGCGCACACCTACGCCGCCCGCCGCTTCGGCCTGCCGGTGCGCCGCATCCAACTCCAGTTCTTCGGTGGCGTGTCGGAGATCGAGGGCGAGTCCCCGACCCCCGCCCGCGACCTCGTGGTGGTCGGCTCGGGGCCGCTGCTCTCGCTCGTGCTGGCCGGCCTCTTCGGGCTGGGCATGTTCCTGGTCGAGCCCGGCACGGTGCCCGGCGTGCTGGTCGCCGGCCTGATGTTCTCCAACCTGATCGTCGGCGTCTTCAACCTGCTGCCGGGACTGCCCCTGGACGGCGGCCGGATGCTGCGCGCGGTGGTCTGGTGGCTGACCGGCAGCCCCATGCGCGGCACCGTGGTCGCCGCCTGGACCGGCCGGGCGCTGGCCCTCGCGGTGCTGATCGGCCTGCCGCTCGCCACCCACCTCGGCCCGCTCGGCGAGCGCGACTCCTTCGCCGCCGGCCCCGGCTCGCTGGTCGACGCGCTGCTGGCCGCCGTGCTGGCCGCGATGATCTGGACCGGCGCCGGCCAGAGCCTGCGCACCGCCCGGCTGCGCGCCTACGTGCCCTCGCTCAGCGTGCGGGCCCTCACCCGCCGGGCCGCGCCCGTCGCCGCCGAGACGCCGCTCTCCGAGGCGCTGCGCCGGGCCAACGACGTCGGCGCCACCGCGCTGGTGGTGGTGGACGGCGAGGGCAACCCGGTCGCCCTGGTGCGCGAGGCCGGCATCGCCGAGGTGCCCGAGCACCGGCGGCCCTGGGTCCCGGTCAGCGGCCTCGCCCGGGAGCTGACCGAGGGGCTGCGGATACCGGTGGGGCTGGTCGGCGAGGACCTGCTGGAGCACCTGCGCACCACCCCGGCCACCGAGTACCTGGTGGTGGAGGAGAACGACACCGTCTTCGGGGTGCTCGCCACCCGGGACGTGGACGAGGCGTTCAAGGCCGCGGTGGCCGGCAGCGCCGCCCCCGCCGGGCCGGCCGCGGACTGACCGGCCGGTGCCGGCCGCCGGCTCGATTACGGGCCGGGACCACCCCTGGTCTAGGCTGGCCGCCATGTCCGAACCGACCGGTGCCGCCCGCCGTCGCGGGCCCTTCGAGGTCGGGGACCAGGTACAGCTGACCGACCCCAAGGGCCGCCACTACACCTTCACGCTCGAAGCGGGCAAGAGCTTCCACACCCACAAGGGTGCCTTCCCCCACGACGAGCTGATCGGCGCTCCCGAGGGGACGGTGGTCCGCACCACGGGCAGCGTCGCCTATCTGGCGCTGCGCCCACTGCTCCCCGACTACGTCCTGTCCATGCCCCGCGGCGCCGCCGTGGTCTACCCCAAGGACGCGGGGCAGATCCTGGCCATGGCCGACATCTTCCCCGGCGCCCGGGTGGTGGAGGCCGGCGTCGGCTCGGGGTCGCTCTCCGCGTTCCTGCTGCGGGCCATCGGTGACCAGGGCATGCTGCACTCCTACGAGCGGCGCGCCGACTTCGCCGAGATCGCCAGGGAGAACGTCACCCGCTACTTCGGCAGCCCGCACCCCGCCTGGCAGTTGACGGTCGGTGACCTCCAGGACCACCTCTCGGACACCGAGGTGGACCGGGTGATCCTGGACATGCTCGCCCCCTGGGAGTGCCTGGACGCGGTCGCCAAGGCCCTGGTCCCCGGCGGCATCCTCTGCGCCTACGTGGCCACCACCACCCAGCTGGCGCGCACCGTGGAGACCATCCGCGAGCACGGCAACTTCAACGAGCCGAGCGCCTGGGAGACCATGGTCCGCACCTGGCACGTGGAGGGGCTCGCGGTCCGCCCGGACCACCGGATGATCGGGCACACCGGCTTCCTGCTCACCGCCCGCCGGCTGGCCGACGGGGTCACCCCGCCGCTGCGCCGCCGCCGGCCGGCCCCCGGCGCCTACGGCTCCGACTACACCGGCCCCGGCGCCGGCTCGGGCTCGGGCTCCGCGGCCAGCGGCTGAACTCCCGGGCCGCGCGGGAGGCTTGACGCCGGGCACGGCGCGCGCGGCAGCCACGGCGGGGGCGGGGAAACCGGCCCCCGCCGTTCCCCGCCGGTGTGAGATATGGCACGATGCGGGTCTGCCAGCCAGCGTCCCCTCGCCTCGCGCCGACGACGCCCCGCGGCCCCCGCCGCGGCGTGCCGTGGCGCCCCACGCCTCCCGGAGATCCCCAGCGTGCAGCAATCGGCAGTGCCCCAGGGCACCGAGACCGACGGCCTTCCGCACTCCCACGCCCGCCCCCGCCACTGGCTGGTCACCGCCCTCGGGGTGGCCGCGGTGACCGGCGCCGCGGCCCTGGTCCAGCCCACCGGGGCGGGCGCCACCTCGGGTCCGGTGGAGACCGCGGGCCCGGACGCCACCACCGCCGACTACCCGCTGGACTGCGGCCCGTTCGAGGTGCTGGTCACCGACCAGGCCGAGGTGGACGTGGACGCCGACGGGCAGGGTGAGACGGTGGCCGTGGTCCGCTGCGACGCGGGCTCGGGGTCACCCCCTAACGGCATGTACCTGCTCACCCACGCCGAGGCCACCGAGGCGCCGCCCGAGGTGTCCGCCACCCTGGTCGACCCGGGCGAGGGCATGACGGTCGACGGGCTGCGCGCCGAGGGGGCCGGCTTCTCCGCCCGGCTCGTCGGCTACTCTGCGGCCGACATCCCCCGCTGCTGCCCCGACCTGCGGCGGGACGTCAGCTGGGGGTGGGTCGACGGCCGGCTGGAGCTGACCGCGGACCGGGCCCCCAACGACGTCTGATTGCCGCCCGGCGCGCCGACGACCTCAGTCGGCGTCCGGGCCCAGCACCTCGGTCCCGTCCGCCACCCGCCGCACGTGGATGCACGCCCCCGGGCAGTCCTTCACCGAGTCGGACACCTCGCGCAGCAGCGGCAGCGGCACCGGGGCGGCGGCCCCCGGAGTGGTGTACAGCTCGGCCTCCTCGCCGGGCCCGACCGGCGGCTTGACGTAGGCCAGCCCGTCGATGTCCAACTCGAACACCTCGGGCGCGTACTGGGCGCAGATCCCGTCCCCGGTGCAGAGGTCCTGGTCGATCCAGACCTCCAGCTCGTCGGTCCCCAGCGTTTCGTTCCGCGTGGTCATCTCGGCTGTCGCTCCTTGTCGGCTCCTCGTGGGCGATGCAGCAAAGGAAGCTGTCCCCGACGGGTGTTGACCGCCATCGACGATACAACCGGTCGCTTCTGGACGGCGTCCGGTGGGTATCCCCCTGGCGTGAGGGAGTGCGCAAGGGTGAAGATCGGACACGCCCCGACCGTCTTTGTGATCTAGGGGTTTCGAACTGCACCGGTCCAGGTAGGGTCTGGAAGCGTCCAGCTCCCCTTGGAGGAGGTGAGGACCGTGGTATCCCAGAACGACGACAGCAACCGCGGCATCCGGTCCGGGCGAGGTTCCGACGACCCGACCCGCCAGATCGCCGACCTTGAGCAGGAGATCACCGTCCTGCGCCGCAAGCTGGCCGACTCGCCGCGGCACACTCGGATTCTCGAAGAGCGGATCGTCGAGCTCCAGACGAATCTCGCCGGTGTCTCCGCGCAGAACGAGCGGCTCGCGGGCACCCTCAGGGAGGCCCGCGACCAGATCGTCGCACTCAAGGAAGAAGTAGACCGACTCGCGCAGCCGCCCTCCGGCTTCGGGGTCTTCCTCGCCGCCAACGAGGACGGCACGGCCGACATCTTCACCGGCGGCCGCAAGCTCCGGGTCAACGTGAGCCCCGGCCTTGAGCTGGCCGAGCTGCGCCGCGGCCAGGAGGTCATGCTCAACGAGGCGCTCAACATCGTGGCCGCGATGGAGTTCGAGAACGCGGGCGACATCGTCACCCTCAAGGAGGTTCTTGAGGACGGCGAGCGGGCCCTCGTGGTCGGGCACACGGACGAGGAGCGGGTGGTCAAGCTCGCCGAGCCGCTGATGGCCGCCACCCTGCGGGCCGGGGACGCGCTGCTCCTGGACTCGCGCTCCGGCTACGTCTTCGAGGTGGTCCCCAAGAGCGAGGTCGAGGAGCTGGTCCTCGAAGAGGTCCCGGACATCGACTACACCAGGATCGGCGGGCTCGGCGGCCAGATCGAGCTGATCAGGGACGCGGTCGAGCTGCCCTACCTCTACCCGGACCTGTTCCGGGAGCACGAGCTGCGCCCGCCCAAGGGCGTCCTGCTCTACGGCCCGCCCGGCTGCGGCAAGACCCTGATCGCCAAGGCGGTCGCCAACTCCCTGGCCAAGAAGGTCGCGGAGGTGACGGGCAAGCCCGCGGGGAAGAGCTTCTTCCTCAACATCAAGGGCCCCGAGCTGCTCAACAAGTACGTGGGCGAGACCGAGCGGCACATCCGCCTGGTCTTCCAACGCGCCCGGGAGAAGGCCAGCGAGGGCACCCCCGTCATCGTCTTCTTCGACGAGATGGACTCCCTCTTCCGCACCCGCGGCTCCGGCGTCAGCTCGGACGTGGAGAACACCATCGTCCCCCAGCTGCTCTCCGAGATCGACGGCGTGGAGGGGCTGGAGAACGTCATCGTGATCGGCGCCTCCAACCGGGAGGACATGATCGACCCGGCCATCCTGCGCCCCGGCCGGCTGGACGTGAAGATCAAGATCGAGCGCCCGGACGCCGAGGCCGCCGGGGACATCTTCTCCAAGTACCTCACGCCGCGCCTGCCGCTGCACGACGACGACCTCAGCGAGCACTCGGGCAACGCGGAGGCCGCCATCGACGCCATGATCCAGACGGTCGTGGAGCAGATGTACGCGGAGAGCGAGGAGAACCGCTTCCTGGAGGTCACCTACGCCAACGGTGACAAGGAGGTCCTGTACTTCAAGGACTTCAACTCCGGCGCCATGATCCAGAACATCGTGGACCGGGCCAAGAAGATGGCCATCAAGGACTTCCTGGACCTCCAGCAGAAGGGCATCCGGGTCTCGCACCTGATCGCCGCCTGTGTGGACGAGTTCAAGGAGAACGAGGACCTGCCCAACACCACCAACCCCGACGACTGGGCGCGGATCTCCGGCAAGAAGGGCGAGCGGATCGTCTTCATCCGCACCCTGGTCACCGGCAAGCAGGGTGGCGACACCGGCCGCTCCATCGACACGGTGGCCAACACCGGCCAGTACCTGTAGGGCCGCACCAGCGGCAACGGACGTCCGGCCGCGGGACACGCGAGGCGTGGCCCGCGGCCGGACGTGTCTTCCCCGACCGTCCATAAGGAAACTCGCGGTGATCTCCTCAGCGCTCCCCGTGTCGCCTAGGCTGCTAGCAGCGACCGGGGCCGGAGGGCCGCCGTGAGGCAAGGAGGGCCGCATGACCGTACGGCGAGTGATGGGCATCGAGACCGAGTACGGCGTCTCCGTCCCTGGCCACCCCAACGCCAACGCCATGCTCAGCTCCTCCCAGGTGGTCAACGCCTACGCGGCGGCGATGCACCGCGCCAGAAGGGCCCGTTGGGACTTCGAGGAGGAGAACCCACTCCGCGACGCCCGCGGCTTCGACCTGGCCAGGGACAACGCGGACGCCAGCCAGCTCACCGACGAGGACATCGGCCTCGCCAACGTGATCCTCACCAACGGTGCCCGGCTCTACGTCGACCACGCCCACCCGGAGTACAGCGCCCCCGAGACGACCAATCCACTGGACGCCGTCCGCTGGGACAAGGCGGGGGAGCGGATCATGGCGGAGGCCGCCCGGCGCGCCGGCGAGGTGCCGGGTGCCCAGCCGATCCTGCTCTACAAGAACAACACGGACAACAAGGGCGCCTCCTACGGCACCCACGAGAACTACCTGATGAAGCGGGAGACGCCGTTCTCCGAGATCGTCCGGCACCTGACCCCGTTCTTCGTCTCCCGGCAGGTGGTCTGCGGCGCCGGCCGGGTGGGGCTCGGGCAGGAGGGCGGGGAGCACGGCTTCCAGCTGAGCCAGCGGGCCGACTACTTCGAGGTCGAGGTGGGGCTTGAGACCACCCTCAAGCGCCCCATCATCAACACCAGGGACGAGCCGCACGCGGACGCCGAGCGGTACCGCCGGCTGCACGTGATCATCGGCGACGCCAACCTGTCGGAGATCTCCACCTACCTCAAGCTGGGCACCACGGCGCTGGTCCTGTCCATGATCGAGGACGGCTTCATCGCCGTGGACCTCGCCGTCGACCAGCCGGTTCGCACCCTGCACCGGGTCAGCCACGACCCGTCGCTGCGGGAGCTGGTGACGCTGCGCAGCGGCCGCCGGCTCACCGCGGTGCAGCTCCAGATGGAGTACTTCGAGCTGGCCCGCAAGTACGTGGAGGAGCGCTGGGGCGCGGACGCGGACGAGCAGACCGTGGATGTGCTGACCCGCTGGGAGGACGTGCTGACCCGGCTGGAGAGCGACCCGATGAGCCTGGCCAACGAGCTGGACTGGGTCGCCAAGCGGGAGCTGCTTGAGGGCTACCGCCGCCGGGACGGCCTGGACTGGGAGGCGGCCAGGTTGCACCTGGTTGATCTCCAGTACTCGGACATCCGGCCGGACAAGGGCCTGTACAACCGGCTGGTCGCGCGCGGGCGGATGCGGACCCTGCTGGACGAGGACGAGGTGGCCGCCGCCCGCCGGGAGCCGCCGGAGGACACCAGGGCGTACTTCAGGGGCCGTTGCCTGGAGCGCTACGCGGACCACGTGGCCGCGGCCTCCTGGGACTCGGTGATCTTCGACCTGCCGGGCCGGGACTCCCTCCAACGGGTGCCGACGATGGACCCGCTGCGCGGCACCAGGGAGCACGTCGAGGGGCTGCTGGAGCGCTCCGGCACCGCGGAGGATCTGGTCCGGGCGCTCTCCGGCGGCTGAATCGTCGCAGATCAGGGAATGATCAGAGGGACCCGTGGAGCCAGCCGCTCCAGGGGCCGATGTCAGCCCCGGCTAGTAGGGTCTGATCTTGTCACGTCACAGCCGAGCATGGGGTGAGGGAGATGGCGACCAAGGACACCGGCGGCGGCCAGCAGCGGGCGTCGCGTACCGAAGCCGAGACCGAGGAGCAGACGCAGGACGCCCAGTCCGCGGAGGACCTCAAGGAGCGTCAGGAGGCCCTGACGGACGACGTGGACTCGGTGTTGGACGAGATCGACGAGGTGTTGGAGTCCAACGCGGAGGACTTCGTGCGCAGCTTCGTACAGAAGGGCGGCCAGTAGGCCGGGGGCTGGCAGGTATCGCTTCCGACGCATGTGGATCATGTCCATGTGACGGGTAGGGTCCGTGACGTACGCTGCCCCTGCCCGGCCCCGCTGGCCCGGAGCAGCGGACCGTTTCGCCTACCTGGAAGGAAACCTGTGGCAGCCAACTCCCACGATCAGGGGCGACTCCCGGCGGCCTTCCTGCGGCCGGGGTCGTCCTCCTTTCTGGACTTCCTCAGCGAGCACGCGCCCGAGCGCCTGCCCGGCCGGGTCGGGCCGCCCATCGAGGGCCCGGTCGAGGCGGTGCACGGCACGACCATCGTGGCCGCCAGCTTCGCCGGCGGCGTGATCCTCGCCGGCGACCGCCGCGCCACCATGGGCAACGTCATCGCCACCAAGGACATGGAGAAGGTCTTCCCGGCCGACGAGTACTCGGCCGTGGGCATCGCCGGCACGGCCGGTATCGCGGTCGAGCTGGTCAAGCTCTTCCAGCTGGAGCTGGAGCACTTCGAGAAGGTCGAGGGCGAGGTGCTCTCGCTGGAGGGCAAGGCCAACCGCCTGGCCACCATGATCCGGGGCAACCTGGGCATGGCCATGCAGGGCCTGGCGGTCGTCCCGCTGTTCGCCGGCTACGACCTGGAGCGCGGGCGCGGCCGGATCTTCTCGTACGACGTCGCGGGCGGCCGGACGGAGGAGACGGGCTTCGCCTCGGTGGGGTCGGGATCGGTCTTCGCCCGTGGCTCGTTGAAGAAGCTGCACCGGACGGACCTGACGGAGGACCAGGTCGTCACGGTCGTCGTCCAGGCCCTCTACGACGCCGCCGACGACGACTCGGCGACCGGCGGGCCCGATCTCGTACGCCGGATCTATCCCATCGTCATGGTGATCACCGAGGACGGCATCCGCCGCCTGACCGAGGACGAGGTGTCCGCGGTCGCCAGGGCCGTGTACGACGGTCGTCTCCAGCGGCCCGACGGGCCGCAGGCGCCCGCCGTCTAGCCCCGCGGTGCCGACCATTCCGCTGTGACCGACCAGACCTGAAGGGACAACTCCGGTGTCCACGCCGTTCTATGTCTCACCCCAGCAGGCCATGGCCGATCGCGCCGAGTACGCCCGCAAGGGCATCGCGCGCGGCCGGAGCCTGGTGGTTCTCCAGTACGCCGACGGCATCGTGTTCGTCGCCGAGAACCCCTCGCGGGCGTTGCACAAGGTGAGCGAGATCTACGACCGGATCGCGTTCGCCGCGACCGGCAAGTACAACGAGTACGAGAGCCTGCGCATCGGCGGCACCCGCTACGCGGACCTGCGCGGCTACACCTACGACCGGCAGGACGTGACGGCCCGCGGTCTGGCGAACCTCTACGCCCAGACACTGGGCACCATCTTCTCCGCCACGGTGGAGAAGCCCTACGAGGTCGAGTTGCTCGTCGCCGAGGTCGGGGCCACCCCGGCCGAGGACGAGATCTACCGGCTGCCGCACGACGGTTCGATCATCGACGAGCACGGTTCGGTCGCGGTCGGTGGCAACTCCGACCAGATCGGCAGCTATCTCAAGCAGCGGCACCGGGACGACATGAGTCTGGGCGAGGCGCTGCGGCTGGCCGTGGCCTCCCTCGCCCGGGAGAGCGGCGGCGCCGAGCGGGAGTTGACCAGCGATCAGCTGGAGGTCGCGGTCCTCGACCGCAAGCGGCCGCAACAGCGCAAGTTCAAGCGGGTGTTGCAGCCCCAGCTCGGCCGGCTGCTGGCGAGCGAGGAGTCGGCCGCGGCCACCGGTGACGCCGCGGACGGGCCCTCCGACGACCCCTCCGACGAGGCGTCCGACGACAAGAAGTAGCCGCCCGCCCGGCGGATCCGGCGGCGCCGCCCGGCCGACCCTCGCACAGGGTCAGCCGGGCGGCGCCGCCGTGCTGCCGCGCGGGACCAGCCGCACCGGCAGCACGGCGTCCCCCGGCTCACGCCCCTCCCACACCGCCAGCAGGGCTCGTGTGCCGGCCGCGCCCAGTTCCTCGGCCGGCAGGCTGACCGTGGTCAGCTCCGGCTCCACCGTCGTCGCCAGGGCCAGGTCGTCGAAGCCGGTCACCGAGACGTCCTCCGGCACCCGCAGCCCCAGCCGCCGCACCGCCTTGCAGGCCCCGGCGGCCAGCACGTCGTCGTCGCAGACCAGCGCGGTCGGCCGGGGTCTCGCCGCCAGGGCCCGTTCGGCGGCCAGCAGCCCGCCGCGCACGGTCAGCGGCGCCCGCTCGGTGCGGGCCGGCGGCGCGCCCGCCGCCGCGAGCCGCTCGGCGAGGGCACCGGCCCGCACCGCGAAGGTCCAGGAGTCGACGTCGGCCGCGACGTGGGTGATCGCGCGGTGCCCGAGCCCCAGCAGGTGCGCGGCCACCAGCCGCATGCCGGCGGCGATGTCCGGGTTCACGGTGGCCGCCGCCGGCGCCCGGCCCGGCTCGCTGTCCAGCATCACCAGCGGCAGGCCGGCGTCGCTGAGCGCGGCCAGCGCCTCGGCCGCCATCGAGGAGGCCAGCACCCCGTCGAGGGTGGCGCTCGCCGAGGCGAACGGGTCGGGCGCCGGGCCGATGCCCTCGGGCGACGGGTAGAGCACCAGGCCCAGGTCGCGTTCCGCCGCCACCCGGGCGGCGCCGGCGTACACCCGGCCGAAGAAGTCGCCGGTGAGCGCCGGCACCACCACCAGCGCGGTGCGCGCCCGGCCGAGCCGCAGGCTGCGGGCGGCCAGATTCGGCCGGTACCCCAGCTCCCGGGCGGCGGCCCGGACCGACTCGGCCCTGGCCGGGGAGACCCGGCCGTGCCAGCGGTCCCGCAGCACCAGCGAGACGGTGGCCTGCGAGACCCCGGCGGCCTCCGCCACGTCGCGACTGGTCGGGGGGCGGGCCTGGGCCATGGGACTCCCTGGGGCGAAGGGCGGCACGAAGGGCCGGTTCTCGGTCTTCCGAATCGGCCCATGGTACGTAGAATCAACGACGTTATACGTAGTACTAGCGAAGGGTGAACACATGGCCACCGGATATGGCGAGCTGCTCCGCGCCCCCCACGTGCTGCGGCTGCTGACCGGCACCCTGGTCGGTCGACTGCCGCACGGCACCGCCCCGTTGGCCATCGTGCTCTTCACCCGTGCCGAGGGCGGCGGCTACACCCTGGCCGGCGCCCTGGCCGCCACCCACGGCCTGGCCACCGCCGTCGGCCAGCCGCTGCTCGGTCGGCTGGTCGACCTGCGCGGCCAGCCCCGGGTGATGTTCCCGGCCGCCCTGGTCTCCGCGCTGGCCATGGCGGCGCTGGCGGTGCTCGGCACCGGGTCGGTTCCGCTGGCCGCCGCCCTGGTGCTGCTGGCCGGGCTCACCACCCCGCCGCTGGAGGGCGCGCTGCGCGCCCTGTGGTCCGGCGTGCTGGGCACCGGCGAGCGGCTCCGCCGGGCCTACGCGCTGGACGCGGTGGCCCAGGAAGTCATGTTCGCCGGCGGTCCGTTGCTGGTGATGCTGCTGGTGGCCGCCTGGTCCGAGGCCGCGGCGCTGCTGGTGATCAACGTGGTCGGCCTGCTCGGCGCGGTCTCCCTGCTGGTCTCCGCCCCCTCCCGGGAGTGGCGCGCCGAGCCGCGGGACGCGCACTGGCTGGGGGCGCTGCGCTCCGGCGGGCTGCTCGCGCTGCTCGGCTGCTTCCTGTGCGTCGGGATGGCGCTCGGCGCGATCTCGGTCGCCTCGGTCGCCTACGCGGACGCCGGGGGCGAGGAGTTGATCGCCAGCTACCTGCTCTCCGCGCTCGGCGTCGGCGCCCTGGTGGGCGGGCTGACCTACGGGGCCAGGCCCTGGTCCGGGGCGCCGGAGCCCCGGCTGCTGCTGCTGGTGGTGGCGCTGGCCGTCGGCTACCTGCCGCTCGCCCTGACGCCCGCGTCGGTGCCCCTGATGACGCTGCTCGCCGGGCTCAGCGGCGTGTTCCTGGCACCGACCCTGGCCTGCGCCTTCGTGGTGATCGACCGGCACGCGCCGCGCGGTACGGTCACCGAGGCGTTCTCCTGGCTGGTGACCACCTTCGGGGTCGGCACGGCGATCGGCACCGCCGCCGTCGGCCCGGTCATCGAGTGGGGCGACGCGTCCCTCGGCTTCCTGGTCGCCGGTGTCGCGGGCTGGCTCGCGGTGCTGGTGCTGCTCGGCACCCGGGGCGTTCTCGCAGTTCCCGGCGGTGTCGCCAACCCGCAGCTGGAATCGCGAAATGATCGAAACGCCGTGCTCGAACCCGGTTTCAAAAGCGGGCATCAGGCGTAATGTTCACTCATGGATCGCCGCATTTTCGGGCTGGAGAACGAGTACGGCGTCACCTGTACGTTCCGTGGCCAGCGACGGCTGTCCCCGGACGAGGTGGCGCGTTACCTCTTCCGCCGGGTCGTGTCATGGGGCCGCAGCAGCAACGTCTTTCTGCGCAACGGTGCCCGGCTGTACCTGGACGTCGGTTCGCACCCGGAGTACGCCACCCCGGAGTGTGACAACGTCACCGAACTGATCACGCACGACAAGGCAGGCGAGCGCATTCTCGAGGGCCTGCTGGTGGACGCCGAGCGGCGGCTGCACGAGGAGGGCATCGCCGGCGACGTCTACCTCTTCAAGAACAACACCGACTCCGCCGGCAACTCCTACGGCTGCCACGAGAACTACCTCGTCGCCCGGCACGGGGAGTTCTCCCGGCTGGCGGACGTGCTGATCCCGTTCCTCGTCACCCGGCAGCTGATCTGCGGGGCCGGGAAGGTCCTCCAGACGCCCAGGGGCGCGGTCTTCTGCGTCAGCCAGCGCGCCGAGCACATCTGGGAGGGGGTCAGCTCGGCGACCACCCGCTCCCGGCCGATCATCAACACCAGGGACGAGCCGCACGCGGACGCCGAGCGGTACCGCCGGCTGCACGTGATCGTCGGCGACTCGAACATGTCCGAGACCACGATGCTGCTCAAGGTCGGCGCCACCGACCTGGTGCTGCGGATGATCGAGGCCGGCACGGTGATGCGCGACCTCACCCTGGAGAACCCGATCCGCGCCATCCGCGAGGTCAGCCACGACACCACGGGGCAGCGCAAGGTCCGCCTGGCCACCGGCCGGGAGGCGTCCGCGCTGGACATCCAGCAGGAGTACTACGACAAGGCGCTGGACTTCTGCGAGCGCCGCGGGATGCGCTCCGGGCTGACCGAGCGGGTGCTGGAGCTGTGGGGCCGGACGCTGGACGCGATCCGCGCCGAGGAGCTGGACAAGATCAACACCGAGATCGACTGGGTCATGAAGTACCAGCTGATCGAGCGGTACCGGGCGAAGCACAACCTGACCATGTCGCACCCCAGGGTCGCCCAGATAGACCTCGCCTACCACGACATCCACCGCCGCCGTGGCCTGTACTACCTGCTGGAGCGGCGGGGGCAGGCGGAACGGATCTGCAACGACCTCAAGATCTTCCAGGGCAAGTCCGTGCCCCCGCAGACCACCAGGGCCAGGCTGCGCGGGGACTTCATCCGCCGCGCGCAGGAGCAGCGGCGGGATTTCACGGTGGACTGGGTGCATCTCAAGCTCAACGACCAGGCCCAGCGGACGGTGCTCTGCAAGGACCCGTTCCGCTCGGTGGACGAGCGCGTGGAGAAGCTGATCGCCGGCATGTGAGCGATTCCGGAGCGAGTCGGAGGCCGTAGGGTGGGCGGGACCAGCGGGGTCCCGCCCCGGCCGTTCCTACCGCGAGTTGGACTCATGATCCCCACACAACGAGCGCACCGCATCGTCGCGGCGCTGGCCGTTCCGGCCTTCCTCCTCATCGCAGCCTGTGGCTCCGAGGAGAGCGGCGGCGACAGCGGCGGCCCGGTCGCGACCGTCTCGGGCAAGCCGGGCGAGCAGCCCGAGATCGAGATCAAGGAGGACGCCTCGGTCTCCGAGGAGACCGTGGTCGAGGTGCTCAGGGAGGGCGACGGCGCCGAGATCGCCGAGGGCGACTACCTGCGGATGGATGTCGTCGCCCAGACCGTGGAGGGCGAGTCCCAGCTGGTCAACACCTGGCAGACGGCGCAGGGCGAGCCCATCGAGGCGACCGAGGACGGCGCGAAGCCGCAGGTCATCGCCCAGGCCAACGTCGAGTCCGCGCTGCCGCAGACGGTCACCGAGCCGCTGGTCGGGCAGCAGGTGGGCAGTCGGATCAAGATCGAGGGGCGGGCCGTCGAGCTGCTCGGCCCGGCCGCCCAGCAGGCCGGCCTGACCGACGACGACGGCGTGGTCTGGGTCTTCGACATCGTGGCCAGCGCCAGCGTGGACGCCGCGGGCGGCGTGGAGGGCGAGCAGGCGGCCACCGAGGACGGCCTGCCGTCGGTGGAGATGACCGACGAGGGCCCGCAGGTCACCATCCCCGAGGGCGAGGACCCGCCGGCCGAGCTGCGGGAGCAGCTGCTGGTCGAGGGGGACGGCCCCGAGGTGACCAACGGGCAGGCGCTGGTCGTCCAGTACACGGGCGTGACCTGGGCCGACGGCGAGGTCTTCGACTCCTCGTGGCAGCGGGACGCGGCCTCGGCCTTCCAGATCGGCACCGGCTCCGTGGTGCCCGGCTGGGACCAGGGCCTGGTGGGCAAGCAGGTCGGCGACCGGGTCCTGCTGGTGCTGCCGCCGGACATGGCCTACGGCGACACGGAGAACGGCGGCATCCCGGCCGGTTCCACGCTGGTCTTCGTGGTTGACATTATTGGTGCCGCCTGAGGGCGCGGACAGCCCTTCGGTACCTGGCGTCAACCTATGGCGCTTTGAGTGATCCTTCGTAGGAGTGGTTTTCAGTGAACAGCGAGAAGCCCGAGGTCGACTTCCCGGGAGGCGAGCCGCCGGCCGACCTGGAGATCAAGGACCTCTGGGAGGGCGAGGGGTTCGTCGCCGAGGCAGGGGCGCAGGTCTCCGTCCACTACGTGGGCGTGGCGTTCAGCACCGGCGAGGAGTTCGACGCCAGCTGGAACCGCGGTAAGCCGCTCACCTTCCAGCTCGGTGCCGGCCAGGTCATCCCCGGCTGGGACCGCGGGGTCCAGGGGATGCGGGTCGGCGGCCGCCGGCAGCTGATCATCCCGCCGCACCTGGCCTACGGGGACGCGGGAGCGGGCGGGCGCATCAAGCCGGGGGAGACCCTGATCTTCGTCTGTGACCTGGTCTCGGTCTGATCCGGGCAAGCGGTACCGTGGGCCCATCCCCGTCGCGGGGGTGGGCCCACGCCCGTCTCGCCGAACACCTCCGGCCCGAGGGGCTGTTGGCTGTCGCCGTGGCGAGCGGGTGGCAGGTGTCGCGAGCGGTCGCCGACGGTGGCCGGGACGGAACGGAAAGGGGTGGCGGGGCGATGGCCATCGCCAAGGCCGAGCGGCTGATGAACCTGGCCCTGTGCCTGCTGAACACCGGCCGTCCGCTGAGCAAGCGCGAGCTGCGCACCTCGATCGAGGCGTATCTGGAGGTCACCTCGGAGGACGCGTTCAACCGCACCTTCGAGCGGGACAAGGACGACCTGCGCGAGTTGGGCATGGTGATCGAGACGGTGGAGAGCCTGGACGGCGAGGTGGGCTATCTCGCCCGCCGGGACCGTAACCAGCTTCCCCCGGTGGCCCTGGACGCGGCCGAGGCGGCGGCGCTCGGGCTGGTCGCCAAGGTCTGGCAGCAGGCCAGGCTGGCCGGCGCGGCCAGCGGCGCGCTGCAGAAGCTGCGGGCCGCCGGCGTCCCCATGGCGGAGGCCGACCAGGACCGCTACAGCGCCCTGGAGCCGCGGGTGCCGGCCGGGGAGGCGGCGTTCGAGCCGCTGATGATCGCCTGCCGGGACCGGCGGGTGGTCACCTTCGACTACCGCAAGTCCAACGCCGCCAGTCCCGTCGCCCGGCAGGTCGAGCCGTGGGCGCTGGAGTGCTGGCACGGCAACTGGTACCTCTCCGGCTGGGACCGGGAGCGGCGGGCCCAGCGGGTCTTCCGGCTCTCCCGGATCGTGGGCCGGGTGCGTTCCCGGGCCGGCGAGTTCACCGCCGAGGTGCCGGACCAGATCGCGGTGCGCGAGGCCGTCGCCCGGTTCGCCGGGGAGCACGCCACCGCGCAGGCCAGGATCAGGCTGCGGGCCGGCGCCGGCTATCCGCTGCGGGCCCGGGCCACCCGGTTCATCAGCCGCGGCGTGGAGTGGGACGAGCTGGAGATCCCCTACGGCCACGGCCTGGACGCCTGGTTGGCCGAGTTCGGCCCCGACGTGCTGGTGCTGGAGCCGGCCGAGCTGCGGGCCGACGTGCTCGACCGGCTGCGCGCGGTCGCCAAGGGCTGAGCCGGGCGACGGGACCGGATCGGGCGAGGAACGGACAGGACGGGCAGGAGGGGGCAGGACGACATGGCGACCACCGCCATAGACCGCACCAGGCGGCTGCTGTCGCTGGTGACCTATCTCAGGGAGCGGCCGGGTGCCAGGGTCGACGAGGTGGCGCGCGCCTTCGGCGTCACCCAGGACGAGCTGATCTCCGACCTGAGCGTGCTGCCGATGTGCGGCACCAGCTTCCGGGGCGGCGATCTGCTGGACATCGACACCGACGGTGAGCACATCTGGTGGTACAACGCGGCGGCCACCGGCTCCACCACCGGCCAGCCGCTGCGGCTGGCCGCCGACGAGGCGACCGCGCTGCTGGTCGCGGCGCGCGCCGTGGCCACCATGCCGGGGCTGCGGGACGGCGACCGGGACGCGCTGCTGCGGCTCACCGCCAAGCTGGAGGCGGCGGCCGGGGAGAGCGCCAGGGCCAGCTCGCGGGTCTCGGTCACCTTCGAGTCGGAGGGCGGGGTGTTCGCCGAGGTGGACCGGGCCATCGCCGAGCGGCGGCGGCTGCGCATCCGCTACTACTCGCCGGGCCGGGACGAGCTGACCGACCGGGAGATCGACCCGATTCGGCTGTTCGCCGTCGGCCACACCTACGTCGAGGCGTGGTGCCGCCGCACCGAGGCGCGGCGCACCTTCCGGCTGGACCGGGTCGCCAGCATCGAGCTGCTGGACACGCCGGCCGACCCGCCGCCCGTCGAGCCCCGCGACCTGAGCGAGGGCCTGGTCCAGCCGGCGCCGACCGACCCCGAGGTGGTCATCGAGGTCGGCCCCGGCGGCCGGTGGGTCGCCGAGTACTACGCGCACGACACGGCCGAGGAACTGCCCGACGGCGGGCTGCGGGTGACGCTGCGCACCCCGGACCCGACCACGCTGCGCCGGCTGGCGCTGCGGCTGGGCGGTGACGGGCGGATCGTCGCGCCGCCGGAGCTGGCGGACAGCGCCAGGGCGGCGGCGCGGGCCGCGCTCCGTGCCTACGAGGAGTTGGGATAGCCGTGTTCTGGCCGATGTCGCAGGTGGCGCTCGCCTTCGCCGGGGTTGCCGTGCTGGGGGTGCTGGCGGTGCGGGTGGGGCTTGAGGTGCGTCGTCTCTCCCGGGCCGTGGGGGAGAGCGCGGAGCGGATCAGCCGTGCCGCGGCCGACCTGGAACGCGCGGCAGGGCCGCTCGCGGCCAGGTCAGGAGGGGTGCGGCGGGAGCTGTCCGGGGATGTCGTCGAGGAGATCCGGCAGGGATAGGGCGACTCCCAACCATTGCTTTGTGTTTACCCCCGCGCGTTAGGATTGCTGATCGTGCGGCATGGTGGACAGAATTGCCCGCCACCGCCACCGACACATCATCGGTTCCACATCTCTCGAAGAGAGAACCTGAAGAGAGAGAAGACACGTTATGGGCGCTATCTCCCCCACGCACCTGCTGATCGTCTTCCTCGTCGTCGTGGTGGTCTTTGGCTCCAAGCGTCTGCCGGACACCGCCAGGGCGCTGGGCAAGTCCATGCGGATCATGAAGAGCGAGACCGCCGCCATGAAGTCGGACGGGAAGTCGGGCGAGGCCGCCCCCGCCGACGCCGAGCCGGCCGTGGCGCCGCGCGTCATCCAGTCGGCCCCGGGTGAGGCGGCCGGCGCGCGCCCCGTTGACGAGCCCCGGGACACGACCAAGGGCTGAGCCCGTAGCGGTGTCCTGGCAGTGTGAGGAGAGCGGCCGGGTGGATGCCGGCCGTCCGACGAGATGAGGACGTGGGGTGCCCAAGACCGCGCGGAAACCGCCGAAGGATCCCGAAGGGCGGATGCCGCTCACCGAGCATCTCCGTGAGTTGCGCAACCGGCTGGGGATCGCGGCCCTTTCGGTCGTGGTGGTCGCGATCGTCGGGGCGTTCTTCGCCAAGGACATCATGGATTTCCTCACCGAACCGGTGCCGATCTGTGAGTACGGCGACCCCGCCGCCCGGGAGCGGCGCTGCGCTGTCCTGGCGCAGAACGGCCTGACCGCGCCGTTCGCCACCTACCTGCGGGTCTCGCTGCTGGTCGGGCTCATCGGCGCCTCGCCGGTCTGGCTCTACCAGTTCTGGGCCTTCATCGCCCCGGGGCTGCACCGCAGCGAGAAGAAGTACAGCCGGGCCGTGGTCGCGGTCGGCGTGCCGCTCTTCCTGACCGGCACCTACTTCGCCTACTGGCTGCTGCCCCGGGCCATTCCGGTGCTGCTGAGCTTCAGCGCCGACGACGCGCAGAACTTCGTCAGCGTCGAGGAGGTCCTGGACATCACCGTCCGGCTGGCCCTCGCCTTCGGGCTCTCGTTCGAACTGCCGCTGCTGCTCGTCCTGCTGAACCTGGGCGGCGTGGTCACCGGCAAGCGGATGCTCAGCTGGTGGCGGTGGATGGTGATGGGCATCGCGATCTTCGCGGCCGCCATCACGCCCACCGACCTGCTCTCCATGGTCGCCCTCCAGGTGCCGGTCACCGGCCTCTACTTCCTGGCCTGCGGTATCGCGGTGCTCAACGACCGCCGGCGGCGGAAGCAGAACCCGGACGCCGGGCTCAGCGACGAGGAGGCCTCCCAGCTCGACCTGACGCCGGAGCCGGTCGGCCCGGCCGAGCGGATCGAGGACCGGGACCGGCCGGTCAACGGGCACGACGACGTGACCTGAGCAGCCGGGGGACCACCGGCTGAGCGGTGAGACCACGCGGGTGCCCGATCCGTCCGCCGGGCGGCGCGCCGCCCGGCCCGTGGTCTCCCGCCGGCCGGCCCCCGGGACTGCCGGACGACCGTCCTGCCGTCCCCCGTAGGTCCCGCTGAGCTGGGCGTTTCCCGGCCGGGCCGGCCGCCGCCGGCGCATTTTCCCCGGGCCGCGGCGCGTGGGCCCGGTAGGCTCGGGACACGATGACCGAGCACATCTCTCCCGCCGAGCGGTACGCCGAGTCCCGGCGTCGGGCCGCTGACGAGCGGACCGCTCTCGCCCCGTTCCGTGAGCTCTACGACTTCGCGCTGGACGACTTCCAACTGGAGGCGTGTCAGGCCCTGGAAGCCGGGCAGGGCGTGCTGGTCGCGGCGCCGACCGGCTCGGGCAAGACGATCGTCGGCGAGTTCGCCGTCCACCTGGCCCTCACCCAGGGCCGGAAGTGCTTCTACACCACGCCCATCAAGGCGCTCTCCAACCAGAAGTACGCCGATCTGCTGCGCCGGTACGGCGAGGACAAGGTCGGCCTGCTGACCGGGGACAACAGCGTCAACCCCGAGGCGCCGGTGGTCGTGATGACCACCGAGGTGCTGCGGAACATGCTGTACGCCAACTCCGCCTCGCTGACCAACCTGGGCTACGTGGTGATGGACGAGGTGCACTACCTCTCCGACCGCTTCCGGGGCGCGGTGTGGGAGGAGGTGATCATCCACCTGCCGGAGTCGGTCTCGCTGGTCTCGCTCTCCGCCACCGTCTCCAACGCGGAGGAGTTCGGCGACTGGCTGGACACGGTCCGTGGCGACACCCGGGTGATCGTCTCCGAGCACCGGCCGGTGCCGCTGTGGCAGCACGTGCTGGCCGGCCGCCGGCTCTACGACCTGTTCGCCGAGTCCGAGCACAAGCGGGAGGTCAACCCCGACCTGCTGCGGATGGCCCGGCTGGAGAACACCCGCTCCTGGGGCGCGCGGGACCGCAACCGCAACGGCCGGGACGCCCGGCGGGCGGCCGAGCGGGAGCGCGAGAAGCGGCAGCGGAACCGGCTCTACACGCCCAGCCGGGCGGAGGTCATCGACCGGCTGGACGCCGAGGGACTGCTGCCGGCGATCACCTTCATCTTCAGCCGGGCGGGCTGCCAGGCGGCGGTCCAGCAGTGCCTGCACGCCGGGCTGCGGCTGAACGACGCCGCCGCCGGTGCCCGGGTGCGGGAGATCGTGGAGCGGCGGACCGCCGCCATCCCCGACGAGGACCTCCACGTGCTGGGGTACTTCGAGTGGCTGGAGGGCCTGGAACGCGGGCTCGCGGCGCACCACGCGGGCATGCTGCCGACCTTCAAGGAGGTCGTCGAGGAACTGTTCGTCAAGGGGCTGGTGAAGGCCGTCTTCGCCACCGAGACGCTCGCCCTGGGCATCAACATGCCGGCCAGGTCGGTGGTGTTGGAGAAGCTGGTCAAGTGGAACGGCGAGCAGCACGCCGACATCACCCCCGGCGAGTACACCCAGCTCACCGGCCGGGCCGGGCGGCGCGGGATCGATGTCGAGGGGCACGCGGTGGTGCTCTGGCAGCGCGGCATGGACCCGGGGGCGCTCGGCGGGCTGGCGGGGGCGCGCACCTATCCGCTGCGCTCCTCGTTCAAGCCGTCCTACAACATGGCGGTCAACCTGGTCGCCCAGTTCGGCCGCCGGCGGTCCAGGGAGCTGTTGGAGACGTCCTTCGCGCAGTTCCAGGCCGACCGGTCGGTGGTCGGGATCTCGCGGCAGGTGCAGCGCAACGAGACCGGCCTGGAGGGCTACCGGGAGGCGATGACCTGCCACCTGGGGGACTTCGAGGAGTACGCCGGGCTGCGGCAGCGGCTCAAGGAGCGGGAGACCGAGCTGGCCCGGCAGGGCGTGGCCCAGCGGCGGGCGGCCGCCGCCGAGGCGCTGGAGCGGCTGCGGCCGGGGGACATCATCCACGTGCCGACCGGCAAGTTCGCCGGGCTGGCGCTGGTGCTCGACCCCGGCATGCCGGACGGGCGCAGCGGTGGACACCGCGGCTACGAACACCACGACGGGCCGCGGCCGTTGGTGCTCACCGTGCAGCGGCAGGTCAAGCGGCTGGGCTCGATCGACTTCCCGGTGCCGATCGAGGCGCTGGGGCGGATGCGGGTGCCCCGCTCGTTCAACCAGCGCAGCCCCCAGTCCCGGCGTGACCTGGCCGCCGCCCTGCGGACCAAGGCCGGGCACCTGGAGCCGCGCCGGCACCGCAGGGGGCGGGCCGAGGCGGCGGACGACCAGGAGATCGCGCGGCTGCGTCGGGAGCTGCGCGCCCACCCGTGCCACGGCTGCGAGTCCCGGGAGGACCACGCCAGGTGGGCCGAGCGCTACCACCGACTGCGCCGGGACACCCGGCAGTTGGAGCGGCGGATCGCCGGCAGGACCAACACCATCGCCCGCACCTTCGACCAGGTCGCGGCGCTGCTCACCGAGCTGGACTACCTGCGCGGCGACGAGGTGACCGAGGACGGCCGCCGGCTGGCCAGGCTCTACGGCGAGTTGGACCTGCTGGCCAGCGAGTGCCTGCGGGACGGGGTCTGGGAGGGGCTGGAGCCAGCCGAGCTGGCCGCCTGCGTCTCCGCGCTGGTCTACGAGGCCCGCTCGGCGGACGACGCCCCGGCGCCGGAGGTGCCGGACGGCGCGGCCCGGCGGGCGCTCGGCGACATGGTGCGGATCTGGGGCCGGCTGGACGGCCTGGAGGAGCGGCACCGGATCAGCGCCGTCACCGGCGTCGGCCAGCGGGAGCCGGATCTCGGCTTCGCCTGGCCGGTCTACCGCTGGGCGCGCGGTGAGGGGCTGGACGCCGTGCTGCGGGACGCGGAGATGCCGGCCGGCGACTTCGTCCGCTGGTGCAAGCAGGTCATCGACGTGCTGGGGCAGCTCTCCGCCGCCGCGCCCGGGGAGAGCGGCGTGGGCGGGACGGCCCGCAAGGCGGTGGACCAGCTGCGGCGTGGGGTGGTGGCCTACAGCTCCCTGGGCTGAACGGGGCGGCCGGCGTGCGGCGCGCAGCCGCTCCGCGGCGGGCCGGGGCTGCCGGCGGGTGCGGCCGCCCCGGGTCGCCGGGCCGCCGGACGGCTCCGCCGTGCCGTGCCGCTGCTGTCCGGCCTCGGGGGCCGTTGAGCCGCTCCGCCGGACGGCTCCGCCGTGCCGTGCGTGGTCTCGCCGTCGCTCCCGGCCGCCCGGCCGGCCGGCCGCTCGCCGTCCGGCGCCGCCGTCGGTCGCTGGGGCAGGGGCCCGCCGACGGCGGCGGTGCTGGTCCCGGGACAGCACACCTAGGCGCTGGCGCGGGCGGCGAGGGCGGTCAGGAGGCGGTTCAGGGAGCCGCCCAGGCCCCAGCGCTCGTCCAGGGCGGCCAGCGCCGCCGGGTCGCGCGGGGTGGCCGGCAGCGTGGCGTCCCGCACGGGCAGCGGCAGGTCGGTGACCACCCGCACCACCTGCGGCGCCACCGCCAGGTAGTCGAGGGACTCGGAGAGCCGGCGGTGCTGGGCCGGGGTGAGCCCGGAGGTCGGGTCGGCCAGGGCGGCGACCAGCCCCGGCAGGTCGCCGAAGCGGTCCAGCAGCTTGGCCGCCGTCTTCTCACCGATGCCCGGCACCCCGGGCAGCCCGTCGCTCGGGTCTCCGCGGAGGGTGGCCAGGTCGGCGTAGCCGGGGCCGTCCACGCCGTACCGGTCGCGCAGCGCCGCCTCGTCGAAGACGGCCAGGTTCCCCATGCCGCGGACGGGGTAGAGAACCCGGACGCCCCGGGAGTCGTCGATCAGCTGGAAGAGGTCGCGGTCGCCGGTGACGATGTCCACCGGACCGGGCGCGCGCCGGCTGAGGGTGCCGATGACGTCATCCGCCTCGTGCTCGGCGGCGCCCTGCCGCAGGATGCCCACCGCGTCCAGCACCGCCGCGATCACCGGCACCTGGGGGGTCAGGGTGTCGGGGACCTCCTCGACGTCCGCGCCCTGGGGGACCTCTTCAGCCACCCGGTGGGCCTTGTAGGTCGGGATCAGCGCCACCCGCCAGGCGGGCCGCCAGTCCTCGTCCAGGCAGGCCACCAGGGCGTCGGGGTGGTGGTCGGCGACCAGCCGGGCGATGAAGTCCAGCAGGCCGCGCACGGCGTTCACCGGAGTGCCGTCGGGGGCCCGGACGGAGTCGGGGACGCCGTGGTAGGCGCGGAAGTACAGCGAGGCGGTGTCGAGCAGCATCAGGCGTGTGGTCACGGCACGGATCATGCCGCATACCTCCGACAAAATCCCCATGCCCTCTAGCCGACCGAAAATCGTTTGGTAAGCTAAGTATTAACGCTTTCTTGACGCTCACTTTGCCGAGCCGTCCGGACGCCGCGAAGGAGAAACTCACTTGCCGACGCCCACCCGACCCGGCACCCTCCCCGGTCCCGCCGCTCTCTTGCCCGTTGCCCGCCCACTTCGTACCCAGGGGTGATGGGGTAGATGGGACACGCTGACACCCTGCTCGCGATGGGCGGCGCCTTCGTCGCCGCCGCGATCCTCGCCCGACTCGGCGGCCGGATAGGCCTGCCCACGATCCCGCTCTTCATCCTGGCCGGCATCCTGCTCGGCCCCAACACCCCCGGCTTCGTGCTGCTGGAGGACCCGCACGACCTGGAGATGCTCTCCGCGCTCGGGCTGGTCCTGCTGCTGTTCTACCTCGGCCTTGAGTTCCACATGGACGACCTCAAGACCGGCGGCAAGAAGATGGCCATCGCCGGCTCCGTCTACCTCGCGCTCAACGTCGGCGCCGGGCTGATCTTCGGCTTCGCGCTCGGCTGGGGCACCTCCGAGGCGCTGGTGCTCGCCGGTGTGCTCGGTATCTCGTCCTCGGCCATCGTCACCAAGATCCTGGTCGACGCCGGCCGCATCGGAAACCCGGAAACCAAGCCCATCCTGGGCATCATCGTGGTCGAGGACATCTTCCTCGCCCTCTACCTGGCCGCTCTCCAGCCGATCATCTCCGGCTCCGAGGGGGCGGGCGAGACCGCCTGGCAGATCACCAAGGCGTTCGGCTTCCTGGTGCTGCTGGCCGTCGCGGCCCGCTGGGGCACCCAGATCATCGGCAAGCTCTTCGCCACCAAGGACGACGAGCTGCTCACCATCTCCTTCCTGGGGGCCGCGGTCCTGGTCTCCGGGGTCGCGGAGCAGTTCGGCGTGGCGGACGCCATCGCCGCCTTCATGGTCGGTCTGATCCTCGGCAACACCGCGTCCGGCGAACGGATCAGGGAGCTGGTCCACCCGTTGCGGGACGCCTTCGCCGCGATCTTCTTCTTCGGCTTCGGGCTCTCCATCGCGCCGGGCGACCTGCCCACGGTCATCTGGCCGGTGCTGATCGCGGTGCTGCTCACCGTGGTGATGAACATCGCCGCCGGTCTGTTCACCGCCCGGATCTACGGCTTCGGCGCACTGCCCACGGCCAACGTCGGCACCACCCTGCTGGCCCGGGGCGAGTTCGCCCTGATCCTGGCCACCATGGCCGCGGTGGCCGGTCTCGACCCGCGGCTCTCGCCGTTCATCGCCGGCTACGTGCTGATCCTGGCCGTGCTGGCACCGCTGGTCGCCGGGCGCTCGCACTGGCTGGCCCGCATCCTGCCCGGCGGCAAGGCCGAGCTGGCCAAGGCGGCCGAGGCCGTCCCCGAGCCGGAGCCGGCCGGCTCCGGCAGGTAGCGCCCCACCGGATCGCCGGGAAGTCGCCTTTCCCTCGGTGGGTCCCACGACCGTGGGACCGTCCCCCCGCTTCCCGGCCCACCCGACCCTGCCGCACCCGCGGCCCCACCAGGTCACCCACCCAACGCCCGGCCATGCGCCGGGCGTTGGTGGTGCCCGGGGGTCATCGACCGGACACTGGCCGCGACGGCGCCGGTGTGAGACGTTCACTGGGTGAGCCAGACCACACCGCCCGGCTGGTACCAGGACCCGGGCCACGAAGGAGCCGAGCCCGCGCCCGAACGCTGGTGGAACGGCACCGCCTGGACCTCGCTGCGCCGCCCCGCCGGCGGGCCGCCGCGCACCCCCACCCTGCCGGCGCTGCCGGCCGACGCCTTCGGCACCCCACCCGGCTCCCTGCCCACGCTGCCCGGCGACCGCCCGGTGACCGGCGCGCGCTCGTCCGCCCCCGCCCCCCGGCGCGGCCGGTGGCGGGAGCGCCGGGTGCTCGGCCTCGGCCTGCTGGGACTGGCCGTGGCCGGCGCCGTGCTGGGCGCGCTGCTGGTCGGCGACGAGGGTCGGCCGGGGCCCACCCGCGCCGACGGCACCGGGCCGAGCCCCACGGCTGACGACGGCGCCCAGGGCGGCGCGCTGACCGAGAACCGGGTCGGCGGGGTGGCCCTCCCGGTGCCCGACGGCTGGCGGGAACGTTCCGGGGGGCCGGGCGCCACCGTGGTGTACGGCGGCTACCCCTGCCCGGCCGACGAGACGCTGGACTGCCTGGCCGGGTCCGCGACGCTGCGGGCGCTGCCCGGCGCCGGGACCTTCTCCACCGAGGGCTCGGCCCGCTCCGACCTCCTCGGCCACCAGCGGGACTCCTACCCGGCCGAGGCCTACGGCGGGATCTTCGGCACCGAGGAGCTGGCCGCCGAGTCCGTGACCGTGGCCGGTCAGCCCGGCTACCGGGTCCGGGTCGCGCTGACCACGCCGGTCGCCTCGGCCGTCGTGGAGACGGTCGCCTTCGTCTCGCCCGAGGACCCGTCCACCCTCCTGCTGCTGCGGCTGAGTTGGGACGATGTCGCCGCCAGCCCGCCGCTGACCGACCTTGATCGGATCCTGCGCGGTGTGCTGACCGTGTCCGACGGGCCAGGTACCGCTGCCTAGCCGCCCGCCCGTAAAGTAACCACGTTCACGTGGGACCAGCAGGTCGCCGGTTGGCCGGGGAGTGGGGCGGATGAACACCGAGCAGGGATCGCGTTCCTTCCCCGCCTCCCCGCTCGCCCACGCGCAGGCGCGCGCGGTCCCGCCGCCCCCGACCGTCCCGCCGCCGCCCGGCCGCCCGCCCCAACCGGCCGCGCCGGCGGCCCCGTTCGCCGTCCCGCCCGGCTACCCGGCGCCGCCCCCGCCGTACGCCCCGCCGCCGCCCGCCGGCCGGCCGCCGGTGCCCGGCCGGGCCTGGCGCGCGCTCGGCGCCCGGCTGCCGGGCCGGATGGCCGGCGCCGTGCTCTGCCTGGTGCTGGGCACCGGGCTGCTCGGCGGCGCCGCCGCCGGTGCCTGGCTGGCCGGGGACGACGGGAGCGAGGCCGCCGCCGGCGTCTGGGAGAGCGGCCGCGACCTGTGGCGCGAGCTGCCGGTCGACGAGCTGTTCCCGCCGGAGCTGACGGCCACCGGCGCTGGCCCTGGCGGCGCCGACCGGCGCTGGCTGCGGCTCGGCGTCGCCCCCGACAGCGGCTGCGCCGAGGCCTTCGACCCGCTGCTCGCCGAGGTGCTCTCCGGCGCCGGCTGCCACCGCCTGATACGTGCCACCTACACCGACGAGACCGAGACCACCGTGACCACCGTGGGACTGCTCTTCACCACGGCCGACCCGGCCGGGATGACCCTGCTCGCCGACCGCTTCGCCGGCGAGGAGCTGGCCACCAGGACCGACCTGCTGCCCCGCACCTTCCCGGTGGACGGCTCGGTCGCCGAGGAGTTCGGCGACCCGCAGCGCGCCGCCTGGACCATCGAGGTGGCCGACCAACTCCCCGTGGTCGCCTGGGCCGTGACGGGCTTCGCGGACGGCCGCCAGGTCGAGGCGCCCGAGCCGGCCGCCGAGGCCACCGCCGACGGCGCCGACAGCGGCGTGGCGCTGGCCGGCCTCGGCCACGACACCCAGGGCATAGCCGACGGTGTCGTCGACCGGCTGCACCAGGCCCACGAGGCGCGGACGGGGGACGGCGCGTGAGGCACCCCGCCGCCCGCCTGGGCACCGCCGCCGCGCTCGCGCTCGCCACCCTGCTCGGCACCGCGGCGCCGGCCGGCGCCGACTCGATCCGGGACCAGCAGCGCTGGGCGCTGGACGCGGTGCGCGCGCCCCAGGCGTGGGAGTACACCAGGGGCGAGGGGGTCACCGTCGCGGTGCTCGACACCGGCGTGGACGCCGACCACCCCGACCTGGTCGACAACGTCGCGGAAGGCTGGGACTTCGTCCAGCTCGGCGCGGGCCCCGGCGAGCCGCACTGGGCCGAGCACGGCACCGCCATGGCCGGCATCATCGCCGGGCACGGCCACGGCCGGGACGGCGGCGACGGTGTGCTCGGCGTCGCCCCCGAGGCGCGAATCCTCCCGGTGCGGGTGCTGCTTGAGGACGACGACCCGGACCGGGACCGGGCCAGGGACGAGCGCGCCGGCGCGCTCGCCGAGGGCATCCGCTGGGCCGCCGACCAGGGCGCGGACGTGATCAACCTCTCGCTCGGCGACGACAGCGCCTCCGCGCACCCCGACCCGGAGGAGGACGCCGCGGTCCGCTACGCGCTGAGCAAGGGCGCCGTGGTCGTCGCCTCGGCCGGCAACGGCGGCGAGAAGGGCGACCCGGTCTCCTACCCGGCCGGCTACCCGGGGGTGCTCGCGGTCGCCGCGGTGGACCGCGGCGGCAGCCCCGCCGAGTTCTCCACCCGGCGCTGGTACGCGGCGCTCAGCGCCCCGGGCAAGGACGTGATCGTCGCCGACCCGGACAGCCGCTACTACACCGGCTGGGGCACCTCGGCCGCCGCCGCCTTCGTCTCCGGCTGCGCCGCGCTGCTGCTCTCCGCCCACCCCGACCTGCCACCGGCCGAGGTACGCAGGCTGTTGACCGAGACCGCGCAGCACAGCCCGGACGGCGGCCGGAACGACGCGGTGGGCAGCGGCCTGGTGGACGCCGCCGCCGCGATCGAGGCGGCCAACGAGGCGGCCGGCGCGCCGGCCGCCGAGCCGGACGGCCTGCACACCGGCGAGTACTTCGGGCCGGGACCCCGGCCGGAGCCGACCGGCGGCGACGGGGCCGGCTGGCTGGCCCCGGTGGCCGGCGGCCTGGGCGCGCTGCTGCTGGGCACCGGCGGCGCGCTGCTCCTCCGCCGCGTCTGGCTGGGCGGCCTCCCGGTCAGACCCGACTGACCCCCGGACGGCTGCGCCGGACGGCTTCCTTGGACGGGAACGGCCGCGGCCGGCGACCGGTCGACCTCGGCGCGATCCGCGCCGGCCGCGGACACGCCGCTGGCGCCTGGCGCCGGGGCCGGCGCCTGGGCCGTTCAGCTGCCGGTGCCGGCTGGTGCCGGAGCGTGGCAGGGGGAGCGGGGCGGGTCCGTGCGGCGGCGTGTCCGGCGGTCGGGGACGGCGGCTCGCGTCGCGGCGCGGTCGCCGGTCGAGGCGGCTCGTGCTGGGTGAGGGCCAAGGTCGGTGCCCCGGCCGCGGAGCGGGGACGGCTCGCGTCGCGGCGCGGTCAGGTCGCGCGGGTGACCGGGCCGGCGTCCAGGGTCTCGATCGCCCGGCTGGCGGCCCACTCGACGGCCGCTATGCCGGCCTCCTGGCTGGAGTGGCCGTCGGAGACCACCGCGACCAGGTAGTCGCGGCCGTCCGCGGTCACCAGGCCGATGCTGTTCACGTCCCACAGGCCGGTCTCGCTCCGCGGCAGCCAGCCGTTCTTCAGCTCGAAGCCGGCGTCCGCGGCGGCCGAGACGCCCCACCGCTGGCCGTCCACCACCGTGCTCATCAGCTCCCGCAGGTACCCCCGCGAGTCCGCGTCCAGCTCCGAGGACGGCGCGTATATCGCGGCCAGCAGGGCTATCTGGTCGGCGCTGGTGGTCTGGGTCAGCCCCCAGTGCCCGCCGTCGCCCGGCGTGGTCGAGGTCAGGCCCAGCCGCTCGTTGGCCGCGTCCAGGCCGCTGGCGCCGCCGATCAGCCACCACAGCGCGTCGGTCGCCGCGTTGTCGCTCCGCCGGATCATCACCTCGGCCCGCTCCCGCTCCAACTCGGTCAGCTCCCGGCCCTCGTCCTGCGCCTTGAGCAGCAGCGCGGCCAGCACGTTGACCTTGACGATGCTGGCCGTGTCGAAGCGCTGGCTGCCGAAGGTCGCCGCGGCACCGCTGTCCAGCGCCAGCACCGAGACCGACAGCCGGGCGGCCGGCTCGGCCGGCAGCGTCAGCATCGCGCGGGCCAGCGCCGCGTTCGCCGCCCGGTCCGGGAGCAGCAGGTGCGGCGCGCGCTGGGTGGGCGGGGCGTGGTCGACGGCCTCGTCGCCCGGCACCGCGCCGGCCCGCGCCTCGTCCGGGGTGGGCTCGGTGACCCCGCCGGGCTCCACCGGGGCGTCCCCGGCGACCGAGAACGCCAGCAGCGTGCCGGCGAGCGCGGTGTTCACCAACAGGGTGGGGCGAAACCGCCGTGCCGGGTGCCGGGCGTTTGGATTCATAATTCTGAACGGTAACTCGCACATTCTCGCGAGTCACCGGCGTGTGGGTGAAAAACACGTAACAGGGCGTGAGGGGGAACGCGCGCCTCCGTTCCGGTCGCCCGCCGCAGGCGCCGGCTCACGCCCTGGATACCCTCGACGGATGGCGCTCAGGAACATCCCCCAGCCGGCCTTCGCCGACGACGACGGCACCGCCGACCCGGCGCTGCGTGCGGCACTCGACGCCTGGGCCGCGGCCCCCGCCGGCCGCGAGCCGGCGGTGCTGGCCGCGTTGGCCGGGTCCCGGCTGCTGGCCGGCGTGGTCGCGGTGCTCGGCGAGGCCGAGACCGACGAGGCCGGCCGGCGCCGGGAGAAGAGCAGCGAGATGGCGTTGCTCACCCTCCAGCTGCCGGGCGGCCGGCGCGCGCTGCCGGTCTTCACCGCGCTGGACGCGCTGGCCCGCTGGCACCCGGAGGCGCGGCCGGTGGCGGTCACCGCGACCCAGGCGCTGTCGGCCGCCGTCCAGGAGGGCGCCGGCGCGCTGGTGCTCGACGTCGCCGGGCCGGTGCCGTTCGAGGTGGCCGGGCCGGCGCTGCGCGCGCTGGCCGGCGACCAGCCGCCGGCCCAGCGCCCCGCCGTGCTGGCGGCGGTGCGCGAGGTGCTGGCCGCCCAGCCGGCGGTGGCCGCCGCCCGGCTGGTGCCCGGCGGCGAGGCGGACGGCACCCTCGCCGTGCTGCTCGACGCCGACGCCGACCCGGCCGCCGTGGTGCGGGCGCTGGCCGCCGGGCTCGCCGGCCACCAGGCGCTCCGCGCGCACCTGGTGCGCGGGCTGAGCCTGGCCGTGCTGCCGCCGGCGGGCGGGCTGCCGGGGGAGCCGGACTACCGGCGCTGACGGCGCTGGTGGCCGTCCGCCCGGGGGCCGGCCGCGCTCACCCGGACGGCCCAGACCGACATGCGGCCGGCGGTGGACTGGCCAAGACTGCCAGCAGATCCGCTAGGCACGGGAGGGCCGCCATGTCCGCCGAGACCTCCGCCACCACCCCCACCACGACCGCCGCCGCCAGCGAACCCCAGACGCTGGTCGCCGAACTCCTCGGCACGTTGGTCCTGGTCTTCTTCGCCGTGGGTTCCGCGGTGCTCGCCGGTGAGTTCGTCGGCAGCCTGGGCATCGCCCTGACCTTCGGCTTCGTCCTGCTGGGGCTGACGTACACGCTGGGGCCGATCTCCGGCGCCCAGCTCAATCCCGCCGTCACCCTGGCCCTGCTGCTGGCCGGCCGGCTCGGCCCGCGGGCCGCCGTCGCCTACTGGGTGGCCCAGGTGGTGGGCGCCGTCGTCGGCGCCGCGCTGCTCTTCCTCGTCGCCCACCAGGTGCCCGGCCTGAAGACCGGCGAGGCGTTCGGCAGCAACGGCTACGGGCACCGCTCGGCCGTCGGCCTGTCGATCGCCGGCTCGTTCGTCGCCGAGGTGATGCTCACCGCACTGCTGGTCTTCGTCTACCTGTCGGTGAGCCGCCGGGGAACGCTGGCGCTGCGCCCGCTGGACGGGCTGCCCGTCGGCCTCACCCTGGCCGCGGTCAGCCTGGTCGGCATCCCGCTGACCGGCGCCTCGGTCAACCCGGCGCGCAGCATCGGGCCGGCGCTCTTCGCCGGCGGCGACGCGCTGGTCCAGCTGTGGCTGTTCGTGCTGGCGCCGCTGGTCGGCGCGGCGATCGCGGTGCTGGCGCACCGGCTCACGCACCGGGAGCCGCACGCCTGGTTCGCCGACATCCCCTGGCTCTCCGACAAGCTGGGCGGTGCCGGCGGTGGGCGGCACGGCCGGCCGGCCGGTGAGGGGGACGCCCAGGCCGGCGACCCTCCGGGGACTAGCCGATGACCGGGCCGGTGAACTTCTCGCCCGGGCCCTGCCCCGGCTCGTCCGGGACCGCCGACTCCTCCCGGAAGGCGAGCTGGAGCGACTTCAGCCCGTCCCGCAGGGGCGCCGCGTGATAGGACCCCACCTCGGTGGCGCTCGCCGTCACCAGGCCGGCCAGCGCGGTGATCAGCTTCCGCGCCTCGTCCAGGTCCTTGTGCCGCTCGCCGTCCCCCTCGGCCAGGCCGAGGTTGACCGCGGCGGCGCTCATCAGGTGGACCGCCACCGTGGTGATCACCTCGACCGCGGGGACGTCCGCGATGTCTCTGGTCAGGTCCGCCACGTCCGGGTCCTGCGCCGGGGCTGGCCCGGTGGCTGCGTCACTCATGGCGACCAGCCTAAGGTCCGGCCGCCTCGGCCCGGACGCCGGCGTCCGGGCCGAGGCGGCCGCGGGCCGCCGGGTGACGCGCACCGCGCGAGGTGGTGTAGCCTGGAATGTGACCGGCCGGACATATGTGTGTGCGGCCCGCAAGTGGAGGCTCCGCGCTCCCACCTCACCGACCCCGGGTCGGGAGGTCACTGGTCAGGCAGCGCCTCGCGGTCACACCGCGTGGGTGCTCCCGGTCTGTTTCTCGGAGCCCCGCCTGTGTGTTCGGTCGGGGCGCTTTTTCGTGCCGTCGGCCAGCGGTCATCTGATCTATCCGGCACGGCTGTCCGCCAGACATCCGTGCGGCGCAACCGAGGAGGCCCCATCAGCGCCGAGCCCCGTATCAACGACCGGATTCGCGTCCCCGAGGTGCGACTCGTCGGTCCCAGCGGCGAGCAGGTCGGCATCGTGCCGCTTGCCAAGGCCCTGGAGCTTGCCCAGGAGTACGACCTGGATCTGGTCGAGGTGGCGGCGAACGCCCGCCCGCCGGTCTGCAAGCTCATGGACTACGGAAAGTTCAAGTACGAGTCGGCCATGAAGGCCCGTGAGGCGCGCAAGAACCAGGCGCACACGGTCATCAAGGAGATGAAGCTCCGGCCGAAGATCGATCCGCACGACTATGACACGAAGAAGGGTCATGTCGTCCGGTTCCTCAAGCAGGGGGACAAGGTCAAGATCACGATCATGTTCCGCGGTCGCGAGCAGTCCCGTCCCGAGCTGGGTTTCCGACTGCTCCAGCGGCTCGCGGAAGACGTCCAGGATCTGGGCTTCGTCGAGTCCAACCCCAAGCAGGACGGGCGGAACATGATCATGGTTCTCGGTCCGCACAAGAAGAAGACCGAGGCGATGGCCGAGGCGCGTGAGGCCCAGGCCGCCCGCAAGGCCGAACGCCAGAAGGGGAAGACGACGGCCTGAGACGGCCGCCTTCCCCAGCGGGTTCATTGGACAGGAAGAACGAGGAGAGTACGGCGACATGCCGAAGAACAAGACGCACACCGGTGCCGGCAAGCGGTTCAAGATCAGTGGCTCTGGCAAGGTGCTGCGCCAGCGCGCGGGTCGCCGTCACTACCTGGAGCACAAGCCGTCCACGCTGACCCGCCGCCTGGCCGGCACGACGGAGACCGCTCCGGCCGACGCCAAGAGGATCAAGAAGCTTCTCGGCAAGTGAGCCGCACCAGCCGCCGACATCGCGAGGCGGCTGGGCGACCGACCGGGACCCATCCGTTCCGGGCCGTGTGACCAATCCACGGCCCCGCTACAAGGAGTACACACGTGGCACGCGTCAAGCGGGCAGTCAACGCCCACAAGAAGCGCCGGGCGATTCTGGAACAGGCCAGCGGCTACCGCGGCCAGCGCTCGCGGCTGTACCGCAAGGCGAAGGAGCAGGTCACCCACTCCTTCGTCTACAACTACAACGACCGCAAGAAGCGCAAGGGCGACTTCCGGCAGCTGTGGATCCAGCGGATCAACGCCGCGGCCCGCGCCAACGGCGTCACCTACAACCGCTTCATCCAGGGGCTGAAGGCCGCTGAGATCGAGATCGACCGCAAGATGCTGGCCGAGCTGGCCGTCAACGACCCGGGCGCCTTCGCGGTGCTGGTCGAGACCGCCCAGAAGGCCCTGCCGAGCGACGTCAACGCGCCCAAGGCCGCCTGAGCGTTCCCGCTCACCACGGACCCGCAGGCCCCGCCTGCGGGTCCGTCGCATCCCCGGCCACGGCCCGTCGCCGTCCGCCGTCAACAGCTGTCGTCCAGAAGCGAGTTCGCCGTCCCATGGCCCCTGGTACCCCGCTGATCTCAGCGCGTTCCCCCCGCGTCGTCGCCGCCCGGCGGCTGGCGCGGCGCAGCTTCCGGGGGCGGGAGCGGCGCTTCCTCGCCGAGGGGCCGCAGGCGGTGCGCGAGGCGCTGGGGCACCGCACCGCGGACGGCGGCACGCTGCGGGAGCTGTTCGTCACGCCGGAGGCCGCCGAGCGGTACCCGGAGCTGGTCGAGGCGGCCGAGGCCGACGGCGCCCGGCTGCACCTGGCCGACCCCGAGGTGGTCGCCGGCATCTCCCAGACGGTCACCCCGCAGGGGCTGGTCGGCGTCTGCGCCTTCCTGGACCAGCCGTTCGCCGAGGTGGTCGCCGCCGGACCGCGGCTGGTGGCCGTGCTGGCGCACGTCCGCGACCCGGGGAACGCCGGCACCGTGCTGCGCTGCGCGGACGCGGCCGGCGCGGACGCGGTGGTGCTCACCGACGCCTCCGTCGACCTGTACAACCCGAAGGCGGTGCGCGCCTCCGTCGGGAGTCTGTTCCATCTGCCGGTGGCCGTCGGGGTGCCGGTGGGGGAGGCGGTGGCCGGGCTGCGGGACGCCGGGGTGCGGGTGCTGGCCGCCGACGGGGCGGGCGGCCACGACCTGGACGCCGAGCTGGACGCCGGCAACATGGGCGGCCCGACGGCCTGGATATTCGGCAACGAGGCCTGGGGGCTGCCCGAGGAGACCAGGCGACTGGCCGACGCGGTGGTCCGGGTGCCGATCCACGGCCGGGCCGAGAGCCTCAACCTGGCCACCGCCGCGGCCGTCTGCCTCTACGCCTCGGCCCGGGCCCAGCGCAGGCCGGGGGGCTGCCGGGACGGCGCCGCGTAGCGCGCTCCACAACGTTCCCCCCGTCCCGCTGTGGCCTTGGGCGGCTGTGGCGGGTAGTTCGGACGGGAGATGATTGCCCGTTCAACCGGTCGCGGCGGGTTGGGCGTGCTCAGGTGACCCACAGTGGGAGAGGGGCGATGGGGGATGGAGAAAGCGGTCGGTGCCGGGGAGCTGACGCGGGTACATCCGGACGACCTGCCCGACGGCCTGGTGATCGCCGACCACCGGGGGGTGGTGGTCTGCTGCAACGCCGCGGCGGCCCGGCTGACCGGCCACCCGGCGGCGGACGCGGTGGGCCGGCCGATCGAACGGGCGCTGCCGCTCGAGGACCCGGACGGCCGCCCCTGGTGGCGGCTGACCGACCCGTACGGCGGGCTGGCCACCAGGACCGGCCAGCCGGAGCGCAACCTGCTGCTGCCCGGCGGCCGGGAGGTGCTGGTCGCCGCCCGCTATGTGCGGGACCGGCCGTCCGGCGAGCTGACCCGGCTGGTGGTCTCGCTGCGCGGCACGGACGCCAGGAAGCGCACCGAGCGGGGCAACGCGGAGCTGATCGCCACCGTCGCGCACGAGCTGCGCTCCCCGCTGACCTCGGTGAAGGGCTTCACCGCCACCATGCTGGCCCGCTGGGAGCGGTTCACCGACGACCAGAAGCGGCTGATGCTGCAGACCGTCGACAACGACGCGGACCGGGTGACCCGGCTGATCACCGAGCTGCTCGACGTCTCCCGGATCGACTCCGGCCGGCTGGAGATCCGCCGCCAGCCGGTGGCGCTGGACGACGCGGTCCGCCGCCACGTGGACACCCTGGTCAACAACGGCTACCCGGACGACCGTTTCCAGCTGGACATCCAGCACGAACTCCCCAGCCTGTGGGCCGACCCGGACAAGATCGACCAGGTCCTGGTCAACCTGCTGGAAAACGCGGTGCGACACGGAAGCGGTAGGGTCACCATTGAGGTGCACCGCGCACCCGCGACCAGAACCCGCCAGGAAGGGACGGCCGTCACCGTGAGCGACGAGGGCCCCGGCATCCCCGAGGACGCCATGCAACGGGTCTTCACACGCTTCTGGCGGGGCAGCGAGCGCGGCGGCACCGGCCTTGGCCTCTACATCGTCAAGGGAATCGTCGAGGCGCACGGCGGCACGGTCACCGTCGGCCGCTCCACCGGGGGCGGCGCCCGCTTCCGATTTATCCTGCCCGCGGGCATCCCGGCCTTCCTCCGCTGACGTTCGGCAGGACCTCAGCGCGGGCCGTCCCCGCGGGCTCACTCCGCGTCCGAAGGCCGCCGCGCGTGCCCCGTAGACTCGGCTCCCGGGTCCAGGCGGGGGACGCGGTGGAGCCCATTCATCAGGAAGCACGGGAAGAGATGTCGGCACCCAACAAGTCGTACGACCCGGTCGAGGTCGAGGCACTGAAACCGCACGAGATCGACGAGGCCAGGGACGCGGCGCTGGCCGCCTTCGCGGCCGCCGCCGACCTGGAGGCGCTGCGCGAGGCCAAGATCGCGCACACCGGTGACCGCTCGCCGCTGGCGCTGGCGAACCGGGAGATCGGCGCCCTGCCGCCGCAGGCCAGGGCCGCCGCCGGCAAGCGGGTCGGCCAGGCCAGGGGCGCGGTGAACAAGGCGTTCGCCGCCCGGCAGGCCGAGCTGGAGACGGAGCGGGACGAGCGGGTCCTGGTCGAGGAGGCGGTGGACGTCACCCTCCCGTACGACCGCCGGCCGGCCGGCGCCCGGCACCCGCTCACCACCCTCTCGGAGCGCATCGAGGACATCTTCGTGGCCATGGGCTACGAGGTCGCCGAGGGGCCCGAGCTGGAGGCCGAGTGGTTCAACTTCGACGCGCTCAACCTCGACCCGGACCACCCGGCGCGCTCCACCCACGACACCTTCTTCGTCGCCGACGAGCAGGGCAGCCCCGACTCCGGGCTGGTGCTGCGCACCCACACTTCGCCGGTGCAGGTCAGGTCGCTGCTGTCGCGCAAGCCCCCGGTCTACGTGATCTGCCCCGGGCGCACGTACCGCACCGACGAGCTGGACGCCACCCACACCCCGGTCTTCGGCCAGGTCGAGCTGCTGGCCGTGGACGAGGGGCTGACCATGGCCGACCTCAAGGGCACCCTGGACCACATGGTGCAGTCGCTCTTCGGGGCCGGCATGCGGACCCGGCTGCGGCCCAACTACTTCCCGTTCACCGAGCCGTCCGCCGAGATGGACATGGTCTGCTTCCGCTGCCGCGGCGAGTCAGTCGGCGACCCGGACCGACCCTGCCGCACCTGCTCCAGCGAGGGCTGGATCGAGCTGGGCGGCTGCGGCGTGGTCAACCCGCGGGTGCTGGTCGCCTGCGGCGTGGACCCGGAGCGGTACAGCGGTTTCGCCTTCGGCTTCGGCATCGAGCGGTTGCTGATGTTCCGGCACGGCGTCACCGACATGCGGGACATCATCGAGGGTGACGTGCGCTTCACCCGGCCGTTCGGGAGTGAGATCTGATGCGCGTTCCCCTTTCCTGGCTCCGGGAGTACGTGGACCTGCCCGCCGAGGTCGGCGGGCGCGAGGTCGCCACCCGGCTGATCGCCGCCGGCCTGGAGGTCGAGCTGGTCGAGCGGCTGGGTGCCGACCTCACCGGGCCGCTGGTGGTCGGTCAGGTGCTGGCCATCGAGGAGCTGACCGAGTTCAAGAAGCCGATCCGCTACTGCCAGGTGGACGTCGGCGAGGCCAACGGCACCGGCCAGCCGCAGAACATCGTCTGCGGCGCCCGCAACTTCGCCGTGGGCGACAAGGTCGTCGTGGTGCTGCCCGGCGCCGTGCTGCCCGGCGGGTTCAAGATCTCCGCGCGGAAGACCTACGGCCACCTCTCCGAGGGCATGATCTGCTCCACCCGGGAGCTGGGCGTCGGCGACGACCACGACGGCATCCTGGTGTTGCCGCCCGAGCACGAGGCCGGCACCGACGCCATCGCGCTGCTCGAACTGCTCGACGAGGTGCTGGACATCGCGGTCACCACCGACCGCGGCTACTGCCTCTCGATGCGTGGCGTGGCCCGGGAGGCGGCCACCGCGTTCGGGCTGCCGCTGCGCGACCCGGCGCTGCTGGACGTGCCGGCCGCGGACGGCGCCGGCTACCCGGTGCGAATCGAGGACGAGGCGGCCTGCGACCGGTTCGTCGCCCGCACGGTCACCGGGGTCCGGCCGGACGCCAGGTCCCCGATCTGGCTCCAGCGCCGGCTCCAGAAGTCCGGACTGCGCCCCATCTCGCTGCCGGTGGACATCACCAACTACGTGATGCTGGAGCTGGGTCAGCCGCTGCACGCCTACGACCACTCCCGGCTGGCAGGGCCCATCGTGGTCCGCCGCGCCGCCGCCGGCGAGCGGCTCACCACGCTGGACAACGTCGGGCGGACCCTGCACGGCGACGACCTGGTGATCGCCGACGACCGGGGCCCGATCGGGCTGGCCGGCGTGATGGGCGGCGCCGAGACGGAGATCGCCGACGCGCCCCCGGTCGAGCGCAGCCCGCTCGCCCCCGAGGGCACCACCGACATCGTGATCGAGGCCGCGCACTTCGACCCGGTCACGGTGGCCAGGGCGGCCCGTCGGCACCGGCTCGGCTCGGAGGCGGCCCGCCGCTTCGAGCGCGGGGTGGACCCGCAGGCGGCCGGCGCCGCGGCGCAACGCGCCGTCGACCTGCTGGTGTTGCTCGGCGGCGGCACCGCGGGGGCCGGCGTCACCGACCTCGGCACGCCGGCCCCGCCGGCCACCGTCGAGCTGCGCGCCGACCACCCGGACCGGGTGGCGGGCGTCGCCTACGGCCGGGAGGTCGTGGTGCGCCGCCTCCAGGAGGTCGGCTGCACCGTCACGGGCACCGACCTGCTCGCCGTGACGGCGCCCAGCTGGCGGCCCGACCTCACCGACCCCAACGACCTGGCCGAGGAGGTGCTGCGGCTGGAGGGGTACGAGGCGCTGCCCGCCACCCTGCCCAGGCCGCCGGCCGGGCGCGGCCTGACCGAGGGGCAGCGGCTGCGCCGCCGGGTCGGCCGGGCGCTGGCCGGCGCCGGCTATGTCGAGACGCTCAACTACCCGTTCGTCGGGGAGAAGTCCTGGGACGGCCTCGGCCTGCCGGCGGACGACCCCAGGCGGCAGGCGGTGCGGCTGGCCAACCCCCTCTCCGAGGAGGAGCCGCTGCTGCGCACCACGCTGCTGCCCGGCCTGCTGGACGCGCTGCGCCGCAACCACGGGCGGGGCAGCCAGGACCTGGCGCTCTTCGAGACCGGCCTGGTCTTCCGGCCCACCGGGCGGGAGACCGCGCCGGTCCGGCCGCCGGTCACCCGCCGGCCCACCGACGAGGAGATCGCCGCCCTCGACGCCAGCCTGCCGCCGCAGCCCCGCCGGGTCGCGGTGGTGCTGGCCGGCGCGCGCGAGCCCGCCGGCTGGTGGGGCTCGGGCCGGCCGGCCGAGTGGGCCGACGCCATCGAGGCCGCGCGGGTGGTCGCCCGTGAGGCGGGCGTCGAGCTGATCGTGGAGCGGGACCAGCACGCGCCCTGGCACCCGGGCCGCTGCGCCGCGCTGCGGGTCCGGCTGGACGGCGAGCGCCGGCTGGTCGGCCACGCCGGCGAGCTGCACCCCCGGGTGGTGAAGGCGCTCGGCCTGCCGGAGCGGGCCTGCGCGATGGAGCTGGACCTGGACGTGCTCCAGGCCGCCGGTGGTGGCCCGGTCGCCGGCCCCGCCATCTCCACCTTCCCGGTCGCCACCCAGGACGTGGCGCTGGTGGTGGACAACGCGGTGCCGGCCGCCGAGGTGGAGGCGGCGCTGCGCGCCGGTGCCGGCGAACTCCTGGAGTCGGTGCGGCTGTTCGACGTGTTCACCGGGGAGCAGTTGGGCGCCGGCCGGAAGTCGCTGGCCTACGCGCTGCGGTTCCGCGCCACGGACCGGACGCTGACCGCCGACGAGGCGACGGCGGCCCGGGAGGCGGCGGTGGCCACGGCCATCTCCCGCACCGGGGCCACGCTGCGCGGCGCGTAGCCGCGACCGGCACGGCCCGAGGGGCCCGGACGCCCGCCGGCCACGCCGGCCGGGCGCCGGGCCCCTCGGCGTGCCCGGGGGCGGTCGGTGGTTCGGCCGAGACCGGTGCCCGGCCTCGGTGCCGGCCGGTGCCGGCCGGTGTCGGGGCGGTCCGGGGCCGGTGACCGGGGCCGTCCGGCGGGCCCGGGGTCGGAGCGGGCGCCGCGGTGCCGGTGTGGCCTGGCCGGGGGGTGCCGCGCGGCCGGGCCCGGGGCGGTCAGGGCAGCGGGGCCGCCGTCTCGCGGGTGACCAGGGGGTGCAGGAGGTCGCCCCAGCGGTCGAGCCGGGCGGGCAGGTCGGCCAGCGTGATCTCCAGGTCGCCCGGCGTCTCGCACGCCTCGATCTCCGCCCAGGTGACCGGCGCCGAGACGGTGGGCAGTGGGCGGGCCCGCAGCGTGTAGGGGGTGGCGGTGGTCTTGCGGGCGGCGTTCTGGCTGTGGTCGATGAACACCTTCCCGGGCCGCAGCCGGCGGGTCATGACCGCGATGGCCAACCCGGCCAGCTCCCGGCTCGCCTCGGTGGCCAGCCGCTTCGCGTAGGCCGAGGTCTCCTTGGCGGGGACGGGTGTCACCGCGCAGAGCAGGTGCAGGCCCTTGGCCCCGGAGGTCTTGACGTAGCAGGTCAGCCCGTCGGCGGCCAGCCGGTCCCGCAGCCAGATGGCCACCCGGCAGCAGTCCACCACCGTCGCCGGCTCCCCGGGGTCGAGGTCGAGGACCAGTCGGTCGGCGACGCCCGGCTCGGCCAGCGTCCACTGCGGGGTGTGGAACTCCACCACCAGGTTGGCCGTCCACACCAGCGAGGGCAGGTCCCGGACGACCAGCTGCCGCATCGTGCCGCCGCCCGAGCGGGGCACCTCGCCGGTCATCACCCAGTCGGGCGTTCCGGGCGGCACGTTCTTGGTGAAGAACCGCTCGCCGGTCGCGCCGTCCGGGTAGCGCAGCAGGCTCAGCGGCCGATCGACCAGGTGGGGCAGGAGCAGGGCACCGTTGGTCGCGTAGTGGTGCAGCAGCTCGCCCTTGGTGGTGCCGTCGGCGTAGAGCACCTTGTCCAGGTGGGAGAGGGTCAGTCGGCGATCCTCCACGGTGACCACGGGCATACCCTGAGACTGGCATGAAAGGGGTTGATCGTGCGAACCATCTGGAAAGGGTCGATCTCCTTCGGACTGGTGACCATTCCGATCAAGGTGGTCAGCGCCACCGAGAACCACTCGGTCTCCTTCCGCCAGGTGCACACCGTCGACGAGGGCCGGATCCGCTACCGCAAGGTGTGCGAGCTGGACGGCGAGGAGGTCAGCGGGGACCAGATCGGCAAGGCCTACCAGACCGCCGACGGCAGCCTGGTGCAGCTGAGCGACGACGACCTGACCGCGCTGCCGCTGCCCACCGCCCGCACCGTCGAGATCCTCGGCTTCGTGCCGGTCTCCGACATCGACCCGTACCAGCTGGACCGCTCCTACTACCTGGCCCCCGACACCGGGGCGGCCAAGCCGTACGTGCTGCTCCGCGAGGCGCTGCGCCGCTCGGGGCAGGGCGCCATCGCGAAGCTGGCGATGCGCGGCCGGGAGACGCTGGCGCTGGTGCGCACCCGGGAGGACGAGGACGTGCTGGGCATGCACACCCTGCTCTGGCCGGACGAGATCCGGCCGGCCGAGGGGCTCGCCCCCACCGAGCAGGTGACCGTGCGGGACGCGGAGCTGGACATGGCCGACACCCTGATGGACACCCTCGGCGCGGTCGACATGTCGGAGCTGCACGACGAGTACCGGGCGGCCGTGGAGACCCTGGTCAACGCCAAGCTGGAGGGGATCGAGCCGCCCCGACCGGGCGAGGAGGCGGCCGGCGGCGGCCGGGTGGTGGACCTGATGGCCGCGCTGGAGGACAGCGTGCGCAGCGCGCGCGAGTCCCGGGGCGAGTCGGCCGGCGAGGGCGCCACCGTCACGGACATCTCCGGCGGCGGTCGGGGCGGTGGGCGCGGCGGCGCGAAGCGGGGCGCGGCCGAGGAGGAGGAGGACGGGAAGGGCGCGGCGAAGAAGTCCACGGCCAAGAAGTCCACCGCGAAGAAGTCGGCGGCGAAGAAGTCCACGGCCAAGAAGTCCGCCACGAAGAAGTCCGCCGGCAAGAAGGCGACCGCGAAGAAGTCCACCGCGAAGAAGTCCGCCAGCTCGCGCCGCCGCGCCTCCTGACGCTAGTCCGCCGCCTCGGGGACCGCCGTGCCCCCGGCCGTGCGGTCGCCGCCCGTCCGGTGCCGGCCGATCACCTGGAGCGTGACCAGGCCGGCCAGCACCACCCCGGTCACCGGCACCGGCTGCGGCGTGCCGGTGGCGGCCAGCACCAGCGCCGCCCCGGCGGGCAGCGGGTACCGGCCCCAGCCGGCCCGGTGCTGCGGGCGGACGTGCAGCACCCAGACCGTCACCAGGTAGACGGCCACCGGCACCGTCACGGAGGCCGCCGCGGCCGGCGCGGACAGCGCCGCCTCGTCGGTCAACGCGTCCACGTTCAGCGCCAGTCCGGCGCCCACGGCGGCGGCCGCGCCGAAGATCAGGTAGTGGCCGTAGCCCCAACGGAACCCGCGCCGGGTGGCGGCGAGGAACTCCCCGGCCGGGGCCGCGAAGTACACCCACCACATCGCGAAGACCGTCAACAGCCCGCCGCCGGCCAGCAGATAGAGGTCGTCGCCCGCATAGTCGGCGTCCACCGCCCGGCGTACCGCCGAGGTCGCCGCCATCACCGACTCGCCCAGCACGATCATGGTGAACAGGCCGTACCGCTCGGCGATGTGCCGCGGATGCCAACTGGTCTGGCTGGCCCGCTCGGCCAGCACCGGCACCGCCAGGTCGAGCAGCGCCAACGGCGCGAACGCCAGCCTCTGCGCCGGCACCGGCAGCAACAGCCAGGCGCACCACAGCGCCTGCACCACGGCCAGCCCGCCGGCGAAGCGGTACCCGGTGCGCCGCTCGGCCGCCCCGGACCGGGCCGCGCGCACCCAGAGGCTGATCATCGCCAGCCGCATCACGGTGTAGCCCAGCACCACCAGCGCGAAGTCGTGCTCCTCGAACGCCTGGCGCACCCCGGCGGCCAGCACCAGCGCGCCGGTCACGATCACCAGCGTCACCAGCCGGAACGGCACGTCGTCCGGATCGTAGGCCGACGAAAACCAGGTGAATCCTATCCAGGCCCACCAGATAGCGAAGAAAACGGTCAGAAAGCTGGTCACCGCGGTGACCGACCGGCCCTCCCCCAGATAGGTGTGCAGTTCGCCGGCGATCTGGGCCACGGCCACCACGAAGCACAGGTCGAAGAAGAGCTCCAGCGGGGTGGCCGCGCGGTGCCGCTCCCGGGTGTCCCGCGCGGTCATCCGGCGATGCCAGCGATAGTCCACGGACATCGTTCCCGCCCGCCCGTCCTGGTCAGGGGCCTCCGTCAGCGGGCTAATTGTGACCTACGGGGACGTTCCGGACGGCGAGGGCGGCGGGCCTCGGCGAGCCGCCCGCCACGCCCGTCGGCTCAGCCCTTGGGCGGGTAGGAGTAGAAGCCGGCGCCCGACTTCCGGCCCAACTGGCCGGCGGCCACCATGCGCAGCAACAGCGGCGGCGGCGCGTACAGCGGCTCCTTCAACTCCTCGTACATCGAGGCCGCGATCGAGGCCACGGTGTCCAGCCCGATCAGGTCGGCCACCTTCAGCGGGCCCTGCGGGTGGGCGCAGCCCAGCTCCATCCCGCTGTCGATGGCGTCCCGGCTGGCCGCCCCCGCCTCGTACATCCGGATCGCGGAGAGCAGGTACGGGATCAACAGCCCGTTCACCACGAACCCCGAGCGGTCCTGGGCGCGGATCGCGTGCTTGCCCAACACCCCGGTGACCAGGGCCTCCGCCCGCTTGACGGTGGCCTCCCCGGTGGTCAGCGCCGGCACCAGCTCCACCAGCCGCTGCACCTGGGCCGGGTTGAAGAAGTGCACCCCGAGCACCTGTGCCGGCCGGCTCGTCGCCACGGCCAGGTTGACCAGCGGAATGGCGGAGGTGTTGGAGGCGAGGATGGCGTCCTCCCGGGTCACCACCTGGTCGAGCACCTGGAAGATCTCCGTCTTCACCTGCTCGTTCTCCACCACCGCCTCGATCACCAGGTCACGGTCGGCGAACTCGCCCAGATCGGTGGTGAAGGTGAGCCGCTCCAGCGCCGCGTCGCGGTCGGCGACCTCGATCTTGCCGCGCTCGACGGCCCGCTCCAGCGAGTTCACCAGCCGGGTCCGCCCCAGCTCCAGCGCCTCCCCGGTGGTCTCGGCGACCCGCACGTCCAGCCCGGCACGGGCACACACCTCGGCGATGCCGGCCCCCATCTGGCCGCACCCCACCACTCCCACGCGTTCGATGTCCGTCACCCTGTGCCCCTTCGCAGTATCCGGCGGTTGACCGTCGGCCCCCGACGTTACCCGCGCGACAACCCCCGAGCCCAGCCCGGGCCGCGGCGCCGGGCCCCGCTCCCGCTCGGCCGCGTCGCCCCCCGGGGCGCCGTCGCACTCGGCGGAGGGTGTCGGCCGACAGACCGGCCCCGTAGGGCACCGCCCGGTCGCCGGCCGGGCCGTTGGTCCCGGCCCGGTGGGTCGCCGACCTCGGTCGGTGAACTGCCGTAACACGCACGCGCGTTCGCGGACCCGTCCGGGATCTCCCGGTGTCGGGTCCGGTGCCGTCCCGACCGGCGATCGGTCAGCCGCGCGTGCCGTGGTGGCCACCCGGTCGTGTGACCGCGCGACGGGCGTGTGGTGGCGGGCCGGTTGACGGGCGCCCCCGCCCCGACCCGAGCGGTGCGTCACGGGCCGCGAGCACGGTGTGACCGGGCCCCGTTGGTGCCATCCGTCGAAAGTCCCGCGGCCGGGGTGTGTCACCGGCCGATGTCCGTCCGCATTCGAGCAGGCTGGGCTGGGCATGCAAACTGGAGAGACACGTCTGGGGGCAACACTCATGGGTCTGATCAGCCGCAGGGGCTTCGCGGTGGCCACGATCGCCACCCTGGCCGGGACGCTGGGCTCGGTGCCGGCCACGGCCGCCGGCCGGCCGCGGCCCGCCTCGGGCACGGCAGCGGACCAACAGTCGCCGCTGGCCGAGGAGTTGCGGGGCATGTGGATCGCCACGGTGAGCAACATCGACTGGCCGGCGCGGACCGGCCTGTCGGCCGACGAGGCCCGCGCCGATCTGGTGGAGCTGCTGGACGTCGCCGTCCGCTGGGAGTTGAACGCGGTCTTCTTCCAGGTGCGGCCGACCGCCGACGCGCTGTGGCCGTCGCCGCACGAGCCGTGGTCGGAGTGGCTGACCGGCACCCAGGGCGAGGACCCGGGGTGGGACCCGCTGGCCTTCGCCGTCGAGGAGGCGCACGCCCGGGGCCTGGCGCTGCACGCCTGGTTCAACCCGTACCGGGTCGCCACCCACACCGACCGGGACCGGCTCGCGGCCGACCACCCGGCCCGACGCAACCCGTCGTGGGCGGTGCCCTACGGCGGCCGGCTCTACTACAACCCGGGGCTGCCGGAGGTCCGGGCCTTCGTCCAGGACGCGATGATGGACGCCGTCACCTCCTACGACATCGACGGCGTGCACTGGGACGACTACTTCTACCCGTACCCGGTGGCGGGCGAGGAGTTCGACGACGCGGACGCGTTCGCCGAGCACGGCGGGGACTTCTCCGACCTGGGCGACTGGCGCCGGCACAACATCGACCTGCTGGTCCGCGAGATGCGTGACCGGGTGGCCGAGGCGAAGCCCGAAGTGCCGTTCGGCGTCAGCCCGTTCGCTGTCTGGCGGAACAGTTCGACGGACCCGCTCGGCTCCGACACCAGGGGCGGGGTGCAGACCTACGACGACCTGTACGCCGATGTCCGCACCTGGGTCAAGGAGGCGTGGATCGACTACGTGATCCCGCAGGTGTACTGGCACATCGGCTACGAGGCGGCCGACTACGCGGTGCTCGCCGACTGGTGGTCGCGGGTCGCCGACGGCACCGGGGTGGCGCTGTACCTGGGGGAGGCGGCCTACAAGGTGGGCGACCCGGCGCAGCCGGCCGCCTGGCAGGAGGCGGGCGAGCTGTCCAGCCACCTGACGCTCTGCGCGGAGCGGCACCCGCAGGTCACCGGTCATGTCTTCTACTCGGCCAAGCAGGTCGCCGCCGACCCGTTGGGGGCCATCACCCGGGTCTGGGAGGACCACTACCGCGCCGGTTCCTGATCCGGCGCGGCCCGGCCGGCCGGGGTGCCGGCCGGGTGCGGAGATTTAACGCGCGAGTAGTGGTCTACTCCTTCAGGTGTTCGTACCATCACGCCATGCTGGTCACGCTGATAGCCGCTGCCCGCAGTTCCTCGCTCCTCGACGCCCGTTTCGACGACGAACGACCGCTGGACGCGGCCGGTTGGCAGGCGTTGGAGCGGGCCATCCCCCGGTTGTCGCCGATGGCTGCGGCCGAGCTGCGCTACTGCTCGCCGACGCCGTGCAGCCGCCAGACCGGTGACGCGCTCGGCCTGGCGCCGCTGGCCCAACCGGCCCTGCGGGAGTGCGACATGGGGCGCTGGCGTGGCCTGACGCTCCAGCAGGTGACCGCGCACGAGCCGCACGCGGTGGACGTCTGGCTGGCCGACCCCAGATCCGCGCCGCACGGCGGGGAGTCGCTGCTGGCGTTCGTCTCGCGGATCGGCGGCTGGCTGGACACCCGCCCGGTGGAGGGTGACGGCCTGGTGGTGGCCGTCACCGAGGCCACCGTGATCCGGGCGGCGATGCTCTACGCGCTCAAGGCGCCACCGGCCTCCTACTGGCGGACCGAGGTGCAGCCGCTCTCGGTGGTCAGCTTCCATGGCTGCCGCGGGCGGTGGAGCCTGCGGCTGGGCTGACCACCGGCGCGCGGGCCGGTAGGCCGGTCCGTGGGCCGCCCCGCCCGCCGGGTGGTGGGCCGGCTCGGGCACCATGGGGGGATGAACGCGCGACCGGTGTTGGTCTACGACGGCGACTGCGGCTTCTGCACCACCTCGGTGCGCTTCGCCGAGCGCTGGATCAGGCCCGACTGCACCACCGTGGCCTGGCAGTTCGCCGATCTGGCGGCGCTCGGTGTGACCGCGGAGCGGGCCCGGCACGAGGTGCTCTGGGTCACCCCGTCGGGCCGGGTCCACGGCGGGGCCAGGGCGGTCGCCAAGCTGCTGTCGCGGGCGGGACGCTGGTGGGCGCCGCTGGGCGCGGTGTTGGCGCTGCCGCCGGTCAGCTGGCTGGCGCACGGCTGCTACCGGCTGGTCGCCCGCCACCGGCACCGCCTGCCGGGCGGCACCCCGGCCTGCGCCCTGCCGCCGGGCGGGCGGCCGGGCGCGAGCGGGTAGCCGCTGCCGCCGGCTCAGCCGGCCGGCGCGTCGCCCAGCCGCAACCGGGGCGGGGCGGCGGCCGGTTGCTCCGGCCCGGCGTCGGCCGGCGGTGGCCGGGTGGGGCCCGCGGTGGCCGGCTGGGGTCCCGGGCGCCGTCGTCCGCGGGCTCGGCGGTCACGGTCCGTGGCCAGTTGATTTCGGCCATCCGGGGCCGCCGGCGCCGATGGCGGTCACTCGGGGGATCGGTCCGGTGGCTCGGCGTGCTCGGGGCGGATGGCCGTCATCGCCGAGATCTCCCCGATGTCCCGTCCGGTGAAGGTGATCAGCCCGCCGCCCCGGTTGTGCGGCACCTCGCGGAGTCTCGCCCGGCGGCGGAGCCAGGCCGCCGACCAGGGGAGCCACCGGGCGGCCTCCTCGGGGGTGTAGTGGAACAGCTCGCCCTCCGGAGTGCCTGGTGCGGGCACCTCTCGGGCCGGCGGCTGGTCGGTGGCCGGCTCGTCGTCGCCCCGCACCAGATCGTCGAACGGGACCTGGAGGACCGTGGCGATGCGGTGCAGGCTGGCTTCGCTGGCGCCGGTGAGGCCGCGTTCCAGGCGAGAGAGATGACCTCGGTCGAGGCGGGTGAGCCGGGCCAGTTCACGAAGGCTCATCCGCCGAACCGCGCGGATGGCACGAATGGCCGTGCCGTTCGGTGTCACGTTCAGAGGATAGGGCCATTCATGTTGCGTGAGCAACTATTGATGCTGAGTAACTGCACTTCAGGGCCTTGTGGTTGCCTCTTTGCGCCGCCCTTTTGGCGTGAGGCAACCAAATGGCGCTGTACATGCTGATCAATGGCCGATTTGAGCCTGTTGCGTTGCCCCTAGGTGCGGCAACCTACAGTCCATGACTCAAGACTGGGCACGGCTCGGAACCATGTTGAAGCGGGCGCGGGAAAGCCGCGGGCTCCAGCAGAAGTTCGTCGCCAAGACCCTCAAAGTGGAGCGCGGCGCCATCTACAACATCGAGAAGGGTGCCATCAAGAAGCTCACCGGCACGATCCACCACTACGCCGAGATGGTCGGCTGGACCCCGGAGTCGCTCCGGGTGGTGCTGGAGGGCGGTGAGCCCGAGACGCTGGACGAGGTCGAGCGCTCGGCCGCCAGGGGGCGGCCGGCCGACCCGGGGCCCGCCGAGGCGCCCCAGGGCGGACTCTCGCTGTTGGTGCGCAAGGCGCTGTCCGAGGGCGATTTGATCGACTCCCAGGTGCAGTTCCTGCAGACCGGCAAGGGTGAGCTGCGGGTCACCATCGTGGCCAGGGCCGAGCCCGGCGCCACCGCGGCGCAGCTGGACGCGGCCGGTGAGTCCTGGGCCAAGCTGCGGCCCGCGTTGGCCAGGATTCTCGACGAGGAACAGGGCGACGGCCGGTGACCGGGTGCCCTCGGCCCCGAGGTCGGCGGCGGAGCCCAGCCGCCCGGCGTGGGGGCCGGGGGCCCGACGGCCGGCATTCCTTGATGCTGACTAACTGAGCCCGACGACGTTTGGCATATGCCCGCCAGGCCCCGCAGGTCTCCTGCCGGGTCGCAGGGCACCGACCCCGGCCGCCCGGCCGGGGTCGCGCTGTGGGGGAGCCACCCGGACGGGGCCCGCGCGGCTGACCCGGCCGGTGCCCCGAAACTCCCGCCGCCACCGGCGCGACGGAACCGGGAGCCGCGGCGACTCACCGGTGAGGGGCCGGAGCAGACCGGCCCGCCCGGATCGACCGAGGAGAACGCCGCCGTGGGTCACGCACGCACCGCACCCCGTCTCGCCGCCCTGCCGCTGCTGCTGGCCCTGCTGGCCGCGGCGGCGCCCCCCGCCGGCGACGGCCCGCCGCCGGACCCGGCGGCCGGCGCCGGGCCGCTCGGCTGGGCCGCCGTCGGCGAGGGCACCACCGGCGGCGCGGGCGCCGGCCAGGACAGCACCCATGTGGTGCGCACCCGCGCCGAGTTGGTCGCCGCGCTGGACAACGGCGGGCGGCGCGCCGAGCCCAAGATCATCCATGTGGTCGGCGACATCGACGGCGCCGAGACCGACACCGGGGACCTGCTCGGGGAGCAGGACTACGCGCCCGGCTGGGACCTGGCGCGTTACCAGGCCTGCTTCGGTGAGGACGGCGCCGAGTGGCGCGACGACCGCCACCCCTGGTGCGACGAGCAGCGCCGGCTGCGCACCACCGGGTCGAACGCGCAGAAGCGGCAGATCCAGCTCGACGTGCCCAGCAACACCACGCTGCTCGGCGAGGACGGCGCCCGACTGCTGGGCGTCTACCTCTCGGTGCGCTCCAGCGAGAACATCGTGCTGCGCGACCTGCACCTGGAGGCCCCCGTCGACTACTTCCCCTCCTGGGACCCCTGGGACGGGGCGGACGGCGCGTGGAACGCCAGGTTCGACGCGTTCTCCGCGGTGACCGGCTCGCGGATCTGGATCGACCACTGCACCTTCACGGACGGCCGCTTCCCCAACAGCGAGGCCCCGGAGGGCTTCCACGGCGAGCCCGTCGAACGGCACGACGGGCTGCTGGACCTGGAGGACGGCACCGACCTGGTGACCGTCTCCTACAGTCGCTTTGTCGACCATGCGAAGACGGCGCTGCTCGGCTCGGGGGACGGCAAGGGCGACCGGGACCGGGGACGGCTACGGGTGACCTTCCACCACAACCTCTTCGACGACTCGGCCCAGCGCAGCCCCCGTGTCCGGTTCGGGCGGGTACACGCGTTCAACAACTACTTCACCGGCAGCACCGACGACCCGGACTACCCGATGCGCAGCGAGGAGCTGGGCGGCGGGGACTACTTCCTCGGGATGGGGCTTGAGTCGCTGCTCGTCTCCGAGTTCAACGCCTTCGAGTACGACGGGCCGGGCGCCAGCCCCGACATCCTGGTCTCCGCGCTCGGTGGGCACCGGTTCCTGGACCGGGGGTCCTGGTACGGCGGGCAGCCGGTCGACCTGAACGCCCTGGCCGAGGGGAAGTTCACGGTGGCGGCCGCGGCGGCCCGGGAGGCGGCGGCCGAGCAGGGCGTCGAGCCGCCGGCGTGGGCGCTGGAGGAGTTCAGCACGGACGTGGGCTGGTCGCCGGCGGCGGAGTACCCCTACGTGGACGCGGTGCTGCGTTCCCCGGACGCGGTGCGGGCGGCGGTGCTCAGCGAGGCGGGCCCGGGGCGCCGGTAGCGGGGCCGCGCGCCGTCCCGGGTGGGTGGGAACGGGCGGTGCTCCGGGCGGACTTGGCGGGTGGGGTGTGCGGAGTGAGTGCTCACTCACCCTTGACGGAGTGAGCACTCACTCCGTAGCGTGGTGGCATGACGGAACGACAGCCGACCCGGCGCCGGGCGCCGGGCATGAGCCCCGAGCAGCGCCGCGAGATGATCGTCAGAGCGGCCCTGCCGCTGATCGCCGAGTACGGGGCCGCCGTGACCACCAGCAAGATCGCCCGGGCCGCCGGCATCGGGGAGGCCACCATCTTCCGGGTCTTCGCCGACAAGGACGAGCTGCTGGACGCCTGCGCGACGGAGGCGCTCCGCCCCGACCACGCGGTCCGCGAGCTGGCCGCCATCCCGCTGGACCAGCCGTTGGCCGACCGGCTGACCGAGGCCGTCGAGGCGCTCCAGGCCCACCTGGCCCGGATCGGCGCGGTGGCGGGCTCGCTGCACGCCGCCCGCCACCGACGCCGGGGCGGCGCGCGCGGCGAGGGGGGTGCGGGCGGTTCCGGGGGAGCCGCCGGCGCCGGCGGGGAGCAGATCCGGGGCATCGGCCGGGACGAGTCGCTGGCCAGCATCCGGGCCGCGGTGGCCGAGCTGCTGGAGCCCGACCGGCCCGCGCTGCGGCTGCCCGCCGGGCAGGTCGCCGGCGTCTTCCTCGGCCTGATCTTCGCCCAGCCCCGGGCGGGCGACCAACCGGAGCTTTCCGCCCGGGAGTTGGTGGACGTCCTGCTGCACGGGGCGCTCGCCGGGCCGCCCGCGGCGGCGGCCTGACCAGCCGGCTCGTCGCCCCGCAGGAGGCGGCCGTCCGGGCCCGCCGGCCGCGTCGGGGTCGGCTGGTGCTCGGCGCGGCGCTGGCCGCCGCGCTCGGCTGGCTGGTCGCCGACCCGCTCCTCGGTCAACGGCCGCGGATCGTCGAGCGGGCCGGCGATCCGGAACCACGAGGCGGAGACCCACCTCGCGCGCCCGCCCCGTCGGGGCCGGCGACCACTCGCGGGGCACGCGTCACGGCGCCGGCTCCCCCTCGCCGGCCCGGTGGACAGCCGACCTCCGGACCGGGCAACCCCGCCGAGCCGCCCACGGGCCGCGCGGCATGGCGCCCCGACGGCCGGCAGCCGCCTCGTGGGCGCTTCCGGTCGCCGGCCTGACCCGCCACGGTCAGGGTCGGCCGGCTCCCGCCGGCGGCGGGACGGCGCTCGCCCGGTGGGTCGTGAGGATGCCGGTGGTGAGCAGGAACTGGGCGGCGGCGTAGGTGGCCATCACCCAGAAGTCGGGCGCCGGGAGTTGGGGCCACTCCGCGAGGTCCGAAGCGATCAGTGTGTCGGAGAGCAGGAACAGCGCGCCGCCGGCGCCGGTGAGCGCGCCCAGCGCGCCGGCCCGGTAGGCGGTGGCCGCCAGCAGCAGCGCGTAGCCGGCGACCGGGATCCGCAGCCCGGCCGGCAGGTCCGACCAGAGCAGCGGCACGGCGACCAGCAGCGCCAGCGCGTAGCCCAGGCCGAGTGGCGCGGGCGCCCGCCGGCCGGCGAAGAGCGCCAGATAGCAGACGTGCCCCACGGCGAAGGAGCCCATCCCGGCGAGGAACGCCGGGTCCGCGTCGAAGAGCAGCAGCACGTCGCCGCCCCAGCCGAAGAGCAGCGCGACGACCAGTAGCCGGGGCGCGCCGCGGCTGGCCGCGTACCCGGCGAGCAGCGGCATGAGCAACGGCTTGGCGATCCGGTGGCCCAGGTCGGCGCCCAGCAGCAGCGAGCCCAGGTCCACGGCGACGGCCAGCAGGAAACCGCCGAGCAGCACCCGGGACAGGGTGGCGGGCGGCCTCACGCGGCGGCCCCGGAGGCGGGGCGGACGGCGGCGGACGTGACACGGGAGGCGGGGGCGGTCGGGTTCGGCATCCGACGACGGTAGAGGCGGCAACACCGGTCCGGCTAGCCCTCGTTACCGACTAGTAGCGGTCAACGGCGGCCGGATGGTCCCCGGTCCCGCTGGTCGCGGGCCGCGCGCCACACCCGCCCGGTGGCCGGGAACGCGGCCGAGGCGGTGCCGGCCGAGGGCGGGGTCCGGCCGCGGACGACCCGGGTCGGTGCCGGCTTCCTGTCATCCCGCCGCCATGGCGGCCCCCGCCTGTGGGGCTTCCTGGGCGACCAGGCCGGGCTGTGGGCCGATCTGGCCACCGCGCACCGCCTGGGCCCAGCGCGGCCGGGGCCGGTCACGGCGCGCCGGCCCCCACGCGCGGGTCTCCCGGGTGGTGCTGCCCGTCGCTGGGCGCCTGCCCCGGGCGGAGGGCCGGCCGGCTGCCACGCCGTGGTCGGCGCCTTCCCGGCCGACCTCGACCGCGACTCATCCTCGGGTCCGCCGGCCGCCGGATCGGTCCGCCATTGCATAAACGTGCTGCACTACGTATAGTCATGCCATTCGAGTGGAGGAGGCGATGGCCGTGCGGGCTGCGGTGGCGGGCGCCAGTGGGTACGCCGGAGGCGAGGTGCTCCGACTGCTGCTGGGGCACCCCGAGGTGGAGATCGGAGCGCTGACCGGGCACGCCAACGCCGGCCAGCCGTTGGGCGCGCTCCAGCCGCACCTGGTGCCGCTGGCCGACCGGGTGCTGGAGCCGACCGATCCGGAGACGCTGGCCGGGCACGACGTGGTCTTCCTCGCCCTGCCGCACGGCCAGTCGGCCGCCGTCGCCGAGCAGCTCGGCGAGCGGACCCTGGTCGTCGACTGCGGCGCCGACTTCCGGCTCCGGGACGCCGCCGCCTGGGAGCGCTTCTACGGCACCCCGCACGCCGGCACCTGGCCCTACGGCCTGCCCGAACTGCCCGGCGCCCGCGAGGCGTTGCGCGGCAGCCGGCGGATCGCCGTGCCCGGCTGCTACCCGACCGCGGTCAGCCTGGCGCTCTTCCCCGCCTACCAGTCGGGGCTGGTCGAGCCCGAGGCCGTCATCGTCGCCGCCACCGGCACCTCGGGCGCCGGCAAGGCGCTCAAGCCGCACCTGCTGGGCAGCGAGGTGATGGGCTCGATGAGCCCCTACGGCGTGGGCGGCGGCCACCGGCACACCCCCGAGATGGCGCAGAACCTCAGCGCCCTCGCCGGCGAGCCCGTGTCCGTCTCCTTCACCCCCACGCTGGCCCCGATGGCCCGCGGCATCCTGGCCACCTGCTCCGCCCGGGTCAGGCCTGGCGTCACCGCCGAGCACGTCCGGGCGGCCTACGCCAAGGCGCTGGCCGACGAACCGTTCGCCCGGCTGCTGCCCGAGGGCCAGTGGCCGAGCACCGCCGCCGTGCTCGGCTCCAACGCCGCGCTGCTCCAGGTCGCGCTGGACGAGACCGCCGGCCGGCTGATCGCCATCAGCGCCATCGACAACCTCACCAAGGGCACCGCGGGCGGCGCCGTGCAGTCCATGAACGTCGCCCTCGGGCTGCCCGAGGAGCTTGGGCTGCCGCGGGTCGGGGTCGCGCCGTGAGCGTCACGGCCCCCGCCGGCTTCAGCGCGGCCGGGATCGCGGCCGGTGGCGCCGGCCGGCCCGACCTCGCGCTGGTGGTCAACCACGGCCCCACGCTGGCCGCCGCCGGCCAGTTCACCGGCAACCGGGTCAAGGCCGCGCCGGTGCACTGGTCCCAGCAGGTGCTGCGCGGCGGACGGGTCTCCGCGGTGCTGCTCGACGCGGCCTGCGCCAACTCCTGCACCGGCCCGCTGGGCTTCCAGGACACCCACGCCGCCGTCGAGCGCGCCGCCCGCGCGCTCGGCCACAACGCGGCCGAGATCGCGGTGGCCGCCACCGGACCGATGGGCGTGCGGCCCGCCATGGACCGGCTGCTGCCCGGCGTCGACCACGCCGCCGAGCAGCTGTCGGAGTTCGGCGGGGAGCGGGCCGCGCGCGCCATCATGACCAGCGACACCCAGCCGAAGACCGCCGCCGTGCGCGGCGCCGGCTGGACCGTCGGCGGCATGGCCAAGGGCTCGGCGCCGCTCGCCCCCGGCCTGGCGACCCTGCTGGTGGTGCTCACCACCGACGCCGACCTGCCGGCCACCGAGCTGGACCGGGCACTGCGCGCCGCGACCCGGGTCACCTTCGACCGGATCGACGCCGACGGCGTCATGTCCACCAACGACACCGTGCTGCTGCTGGCCTCCGGCGCCGCCGGGACCACCCCGGAGCCGGCCGAGTTCGCCGCCGCCGTCGAGTCGGTCTGCGCCGACCTGGCCCGGCAGCTGGTCCGGGACGTCGAGGGCGCCACCAAGGAGGTACTGGTCGAGGTGGTGCACGCGGCCAGCGAGGCGGACGCCCTCGCGGTGGGCCGCGCGGTCGCCGGGAACGCCCAGGTCAAGCGGGCGGTCCGGGCCGAGGTCGCGGACTGGCCCGGGGTGCTGGCCGCGGTCGGCGCCACCGGGGCCGCCTTCGAGCCGCACCGCCTCGCGGTGGCCGTGAACGGCGTCTGGGTCTGCCGGGACGGCGCCCCCGCCGCCGCGGTGGCCGAGGTCGACCTGCGGTTCCGCGAGGTGACCCTCACCGTGGACCTGGCCGCCGGCGACCGGTCCGCCGCCCTCCGCACCACGGACCTGACGGCCGCGCCCGCCGCCCGGGCCCGCTAGCGCCCGACGCCCGTCCGTTTCCCGACCCCCCGCTGCCCCTG
>NZ_JAVREO010000022.1:0-100815 GCF_031845445.1 Streptomyces chisholmiae
GGGTGGGTGGATGGATGGGTGGGTTGGGCCGGGTCGGTGGGACGTGGGGCCGGGTCGGGGCTCAGGCCGCGGGGCCGGCCTCCGGCGTGCTCTCGGGAGTCCGTTCGGGCCGGCTCGCGGGCGTGTCGGCGACGGTGCCGCCCCGGCCGGCGCCGGGGGTGGTGCCTGGGATGCTCTCGGGCGTGGTCTCGGGCGTGGTCTCGGGCGCGATGGTCAGCACCCGGTGCAGCCGGGCGGCGACGAGCACCCGTCGCATCCGGGGCGGCACGTCCCGCAGCACCAGCCGCCGACCGACCCGGCCGGCCCGACGATGGGTCCCCATCAGCACGCCGAGCCCCGTCGCGTCCCAGGCGTCCAACCCGCTGAGGTCGAGCACCAGATCACCCTCGCCGGCGTCCACCGCGCGGTGCAGGGCGATTCTGGCGTCGGCCGCGCTGCGCACGTCCAGCCGGCCGCCGACGAGCAACTCGGCGTGATCGCCCGTGATGTGCATGTAGGTTCCCCCGCTCGCCGGCGTGGCCGGTTGCGACAGGGCGGACAACAGGGTGCGCGGGCGCGCGCGTTGACGCTCACCCCCGCTCCGTTCCGCGGGCCGGTACCGGCCGCCGTGGTCCGGGCCGCCGGCCACGGGGGCCGTGCTGGTCCCGGCCGAACACGGGCCGGCGTTGTCGATGGTGGTGACCGAGTCGATGATGGTGATGGCTCTTCCGCTGCTCTTTCGTGCATCGTGGGAACACGGACGGCGGGGACGCGGGGTCCCCGATGACCGGCGGCGGCGCTCCCGGGTGCGCGGGCGCCGACGTCGGCGGACGGATCGGGCGGACGACCCGACCCGTGGGGGCGGTGCGGGCGTCCGGCCGCGGCGCGGCCGGACGCGATCGGCGCCGGTGGGGTGGGGAGCCGGCCGGCGCCGGTCGAACGGTGGGGTGGTCAGTAGGAGTAGAAGCCCTGCCCGGTCTTGCGGCCGAGGCTGCCGGCGTCGACCATCCGGCGCATCAGCTCGGGCGGGGCGAACTTGGGGTCGGCGGATTCGGCGTGGATGTTGGCGGTGGCGTGCATCAGCACGTCGACGCCGGTGAGGTCGACGGTGGCCAGCGGGCCCATGGCGTGCCCGAAGCCCAACCGGCAGGCGGTGTCGATGTCCTCGGCGGTGGCGACACCCGACTCGTAGAGCTTGATCGCCTCCATCACCAGCGCGGTGATCAGCCGTGTGGTGACGAAGCCCGCGACGTCGCGCTTGACGACCACGCAGGTCTTCCCCGTCGACTCGGCGAACTCCCGAGCGGTGGCCAGGGCCTGATCGCTGGTCAGGTGGCCGCGCACCAGCTCGCAGAGCGGCATCAGCGGCACCGGGGAGAAGAAGTGGGTGCCCACCACGCGCTCCGGGCGCCGGGTCGCGGCGGCCAGCTTGGTGATGGGGATGGCCGAGGTGTTGGAGGCGAGCACCGCCTCCTCCTTGACCAGACCGTCCAGCGTGCCCAGCAGTTCGCGCTTGGTGTCGGTGTCCTCGAAGACCGCCTCGACCACCAGCTCGGCGTCGGCCGCCGCGTCGAGGTCGGTGGTGGTGACGATCCGCGCCAGCGCGGCGTCCGCCGTGGCCTGGTCGAGGCGTTCCTTCTCGACGAACTTGGCGAGCGAACCCTCGATCGCCCGACGTCCCCGGCCGAGCGCGTCCTCCGTGAGATCTCGCAGCACCACGTCCCAGCCGGCCTGCGCGGCGACCTGGGCGATGCCGGAGCCCATGAGACCGGCACCGATGACGGCGAGCTTCCTGGCCACGAGTGATCTCCCTTGATACACGGCGAGTCCGGGAAGACTAGACCCTAACCGCCCCGGGCCGCCCGTGGGGGGAGAAGAGACACGCGTCACGGCCACGCTCCGCTGACAGACCGTCAGCGGGAGGCGAGGGGGACCCCGGGGCCGGGCGGGGCCGGCGGGACGGGTTCCCGGTGGGTGTGCGGTGGGGGTTCCGGGGGTTTGCGGCGGGCCACCGGACGGGTTCCTGGCGACCTCCGGTCGGGCGCTTCGGCGGAACGGGGGACGGCCGCGGGCAGGGCCCGGTCGGTGCGCGGGGTTGACGCGTCAGCCGGCGGACGACTCCACCACGGGGCACCAGTCGGCGGGCCGGCGGGCGAAGTCCCGCACCTCCTGCCCCAACAGCCGCTCGCTGATCTCCAGTCGGTGCAGCAGCTCGGCGGTGACCTCGGTCGGCGAACGGCCCTCCGCCCGCCGGCGCCGCACCGTCTGGTGCAGGTTGGCGTGCACGCTCATGAGCTGGGCGGCCACCAGCTCGGGCAGCGGGTCGTCGGGGTCGGCCCCGGTCTCCTCGGCCAGCGTCGCGGCCAGCCGCTGGCTCGTCTTGTACATCATCGTCATCATCCGGGCCATCAGCGAGGGCGAGCCGTGGACCACGGCGAGGAAGCGTTCGAAGCCCTCCACCAGGCCCACGTTGACCGGGCGTTCCTCGATGTCGCTCCGCAGGCCGCCGAGGATGGCGTCGGACGCCGAGGCGCCAGGCCCGCGCTCGCGCACCCGGGCCGAGGGGCGGTCCACGATCTCCTCCTCGCGGTCGAAGAAGAGGTCCTCCTTGGCCGGGAAGTAGTTGTAGACCGTGTTCACCGAGACCTCTGCGGCCTCCGCGACCTCGGCAACGGTGACCGCGTCGAAGCCGCGCTCCAGGAACATGCCGGTGGCGACGTCGGAGATGTGCCGCCTGGTCTGCTGCTTCTTACGCTCCCGCAACCCGGTCATAGAGGTCATCCTAGCGTTTTTAACCAGCTTAAAACTTGGTGACATTGCAATTTTTAAGTTGCCCTGCTTTTCTGGGACCATGGCACCGATCCTCACCACCCATGACCTGGCGCTGACCTTCCCGACCAAGCGCGGCCCCGTGGAGGCCGTCCGGGGGATCGACCTCACCGTCGAGGCCGGCGAGATCCTGGGCTTCCTCGGCCCGAACGGCGCGGGCAAGAGCACCACCCTCCGGATGCTCACCACACTGCTGGCACCCACCCGGGGCAGCGCCACCATCGCCGGCCACGACCTGGTCACCGACCCGCGCGCGGTGCGCCAACGCATCGGCTACGTCGCCCAGTCGGGCGGCCTCGACCCGACGGAGCAGGTCCGCTCCGAGCTGGTACTCCAGGGCCGCCTCTACCGGTTGAGCCGGTCGGCGGCCGAGGCCAGGGCCGAGGAACTGGCCGCCGAGCTGGACCTGACCGGGCTGCTGGACCGCAGGTGCGCGGAGCTGTCCGGCGGCCAGCGCCGCCGCCTGGACATCGCGATGGCCCTCACCCACCGTCCCGACCTGCTCTTCCTGGACGAGCCCACCACCGGCCTCGACCCGGGCAGCCGGGCCGAGCTGTGGGACCTGGTGCGCCGCGTCCGCGAGGAGGAGGGCACCACCGTCTTCCTCACCACGCACTACCTGGACGAGGCCGACGCGCTGGCCGACCGGCTGGTGATCGTGGACCACGGCCAGGTGGTCGCCGAGGGCACCCCGGCCGCGCTCAAGGAGCGGCACGGCGGCTCGCCGGAGGCCACCCTCCAGGACACCTTCATCGCCATCACCGGACGGGGACCACGCTCCGAGGAACCCGCCCCGCTCGCCGTCTGACCACCCTCGCGCCCTCCGGGGCGCACCCGCGCCGCGCGCGAACCCGCCGCGCCGGCGAACGCGCGGCCCGACCCGCCGGGCCCGACCCGGCAGCCGCCACCCCGTCAACTCCCCGCCGGAAGGCCCACACCGCCATGTCCAGCACGCTCTCCGACACCCGTCTCATCTTCGACCGCTATCTGCGGCAGACCATCCGCTCCCGGATCGGCCTGGTCTTCGGGCTGCTCCAACCGATGCTCTTCCTCGGCCTCTTCGGCCCGCTGCTGGAGGACGTGCCGCTGGGCCGGGAGGGCGACTCCTGGCAGATCCTGGTGCCCGGACTGATGGTGCAACTCGGTCTCTTCGGCGCGGCGTTCGCCGGCTTCGGGATCATCATGGAGAAGCAGCTCGGCATCGTGGAACGGATGCGGGTCACCCCCGTCAGCCGCACGGCGCTACTGCTCGGGCGGGCGCTGCGCGATGTCGCCGTGCTGCTCGTCCAGTCACTCATCCTGGTGCTGGCCGGGGTGGCCTTCGGCCTGCGGGCGCCCCTCCTCGGGGTGCTGATCGGCTTCCTCTTCGTGGCCGCCCTGGCCGTCTCGCTCGCCACCCTCTCCTACGCGTTCGCGATGCGGGTGAACTCCCCGCAGGAGTTCGCCCCGGTGATCAACTCGATCAGCCTGCCGGCCATGCTGCTCTCCGGCATCCTGCTGCCCATGGCGCTGGCGCCGGCCTGGCTGGACGTCGTCTCCCACCTCGTCCCCTTCCGCTACCTGGTCGACGGCGTCCGGGCGGCCTTCGTCGGCGACTACGGCGACAGCGCGCTGTGGACCGGCGCGCTGGCCGCCGCCCTGCTGGCCGCCGTCTCGCTCACCGTCGGCTCCCGGCTCTTCCGCCGGGCCGGCGCCTGACCCGGGCCCAGTAGGCTCCGCCCATGGTCAACCTCACCCGGATCTACACCCGTACCGGAGACAGCGGCACCACGGCGCTGGGCGACATGAGCCGGACCGCCAAGACCGACCCCCGGATCGCCGCCTACGCCGACGCCAACGAGGCCAACGCGGTCCTCGGCACGGCACTGGCGCTCGGCCAACTCACCGACGAGGTCCGCACCGTGCTGGTGCGGGTACAGAACGACCTCTTCGACGTGGGCGCCGACCTGAGCACTCCCGTCGTCGAGAACCCCGAACACCCGCCGCTGCGCGTGGAGCAGAGCTACGTGGACCGGCTGGAGGCGGACTGCGACCGCTTCCTCGCCGAGCTGGAGAAGCTACGGAGCTTCATCCTCCCCGGCGGCACCCCGGGCGCCGCCCTGCTGCACCAGGCGTGCACCGTGGTGCGCCGGGCCGAGCGCTCCACCTGGGCCGCCTTCGAGGAGCACGGCGCGACCATGAACCCGCTCACCGCCACCTACCTCAACCGACTCTCCGACCTCCTCTTCATCCTCGCGCGGGTCGCCAACAAGGAGACCGGGGACGTGCTCTGGGTGCCAGGCGAGAACCGCTGACCCCCACCCGCCCGGGCCACCGGCCCGGGCGGGCGCGCGGCGCCGCGCGCCTCCGCCGGCCGGGCCCGACCGTCCGCCGCCCGGCGGGCTCAGCGCGCCGGCCCGGGCTCCCCGCCGGGTAGCGCGCCCGGTATCCCACCGGCGCCCGGCGCCCCGGACCGCGGCCCACCGGCGGCCGACCCGGCCGCCGCGCCCGGCGCCCCGGACCACCCGGCGGGCTCCGGCCCGGCCGTCCCGGCCTCGCCCGCCGGCGACTTCGGCTTCTTGGGCCAGACCGTGTACACCAAGGCCACCAGTCCGTGGATGCCGAGCACCCGCAGCATCAGGTACTGCACCTCGGCCATCCCGTCGGTCGTGGTCTCCTCCGCTATGAACCACCGCAACAGCTGCGCGACCAGCAGGGATATCACGACCGCCAGCAACGTCAGCCGCCACAGCCGCCACTCGTGGCGCGCCCGCGCCATGCCGTACCGCGGCGGCTTGGCCGGCCGGGGCGCCCCGCCGAAGCGGTGCGCCGCGTGGCCGTCGGCCCACCGCACGAGATAGTGCCCGTAGCCGACGGTGAAGCCCAGATAGATCACCGCCAGGCCGTGCGCCGGAGTCATCTCCCCGCCGCCCCGCAGATCGATCGCCGTGGCCGTCAGCAACAGCACGTCGATCAGCGGCACCCCCAGCAGCAACGCCCCACCCAACCGGCGCCGGCGCAACACGTAGCGCGCGCCGAGGCCCGCCGCCAGGACCACCCAGAAGGCGACCTCGGCGGCCAGGATCAGGCCCACGATCACCGCTCACACCCCCCTTGGACTCCCCGGTCAGACGTTCCCCACCAGGATCCGCCCCCGCCGTCCTGGCCGCGTCGTCTCCGGCGACGATTCCCGAGCGCCGACGTACATCCTTCGGTTTACAACCGTGGCCGGTCCCGCAACGCCCCCTGACATGCTCGAATGGGACCATGCCAGCACCACCCCGCCCCCATCGGCACGATCTGTGGATCGCGCTGACCGGCCTGGGCTGCGGGCTGATCGCCATCTACTTCGAGCTGTACACGATCAACCCGTACCAGACGTCCGAGCTGCCGCGCCTGCCCAGCCTGTTGCTGGCCTGCGTCGCCGCGCTGTACCGGCGCACGCTGCCCAGGGCGGCCCTGCTGCTGGCCACGGTCGCGCTGGTGGTGGACGTGCTGTCCGGCGGCTCGCTGCCGGTGCTGGTGATCTTCAGCGACGTGCTGTACGCGGCGGTGCTCTACGGCCCCGCCAGGTTCGGCCGGGCCCTGGTCTCCGGCTCCACGCTGCTCAGCGCCGCCGGCACGGTCGGCCTGGTCGCCTGGCTGCGGGAGCCGGAGGCGCTGGTCATCGGCGCCCTGATAGCCGGGGTCACGGCCTTCCCCGCCTGGACGGGCCTGCTGCTGCGCGAGCACCGGGACGCGGCCGCCGCCGAGCGGCTGCGCGCCGAGCAGACGGCCCTGCTGGCCGAGATGGACCGCGCCCAGGCGGTCGCCGCCGAACGCGCCCGGATGGCCAGGGAGCTGCACGACGTGGTCGCCAACCACCTCTCCGCCATCGCCATCCACTCCACCGCGGCACTCTCCCTCAACCGCCCGGAGACCAGCGCCGAGGCACTCGCGGTGATCCGCGAGAACAGCACTCAGGGGCTCACCGAGATGCGCCGGCTGATCGGCCTGCTCCGGGCGTCCGGGCCCGAGGAGCAGCCGCGGGCGAGTCCCACGCTGGACGGGCTCGACCTGCTGCTGGAGCGCGCCTCCCGGGGCGACGCCTCGGGCAAGCTGCGCTTCGTCAGCCGGGACGAGCGGGCCGCGGACCTGCGGCTGCCCGCTCCCGTTGAGCTGGCGGCCTACCGGATCGTCCAGGAATCCCTCACCAACGCCGTGAAGCACGCCGCCCCCGGGCAGGTCGAGGTGCTGCTCGGCCTGCACGACGAGCGGCTCACGGTCACGGTGACCAGCCCCTACCAGCAGGGCACCGCCTCCCGGGCGCCCGGCTCGGGCGCCGGCCTGGTCGGCATGGCGGAGCGGGCCGAGCTGCTGCGGGGCAGCTTCGAGGCCGGTCCGGTGCCCGACGAAGCGGGCGCGCACCACTGGCGGGTCGCCGCCGAACTGCCCCTCGCGGAAGGGAATCCGAGAACGTGACCATCCGGGTGCTGGTCGTCGACGACCAGACCGCCGTGCGTCAGGGCCTGGTGATGATCCTGCGCAGCGCGGCCGACGTGGAGGTGGTCGGCGAGGCCGCCGACGGTGAGGCCGCGGTCGCCCGCGCCGCCGAGCTGCGCCCCGACGTGGTGCTGATGGACATCCAGATGCCCCGGCTGGACGGTGTCGAGGCGACCCGGCGGATCGTCGGTGCGCGGCTGTCCGAGGTGCTGATACTGACCACCTTCGACTTCGACGAGTACGTCTTCGGCGCGCTGCGCGCCGGCGCCAGCGGCTTCCTGCTCAAGGACAGCGAGGCGGACGCGCTGCTGACCGCCGTTCGGACGGTGGCCGCCGGCGAGGGGATGATCGCGCCCGCGGTCACCCGGCGGCTGATCGCCGAGTTCGCCCGGCACTCCCCCGGGTCCGCGTCGGGCGTCCCGCCGGCCGCCGCCGAGCGGCTGAGCACGCTCACCCCGCGCGAGCGTGAGGTGCTGGCGCAGGTCGGCGCCGGCCTCTCCAACGGGCAGATCGCCGCCCGGCTGACGATGGCCGAGGCCACGGTGAAAACCCATGTCAGCCGGCTGCTCAACAAGCTGGGCCTGAGCAACCGGGTGCAGGCGGCCGTGCTGGCCCAGGAGTTGCGGCTCCCGGAGGCCCGTTCCTGAGGATCACGGACGCGGTCCCGTTCGGGCCCGGCCCCGGAGCGGCGCTCCGGGGCCGGGCCCGGACACCCGCCGGGCCGCCGTCCGTTCGCCCGGCCCGCCCAGCCGATCCGGCGGCGGTCCGGCGGCAGTCCGGCGACGGTGCAGAGGCGATCCCGGACGGCCCGCGCCGAGTCGCGCCAGCCCGCGCCAATCCGCGCCGGACCGCACCGGGTTGGGCCAGCCGACCGACCCGTCCGCGCCTGAGCAGGTCGTGCCGAGTCGGGCCAGCCGACCGAGCGCTGGGGCGGGGCACCTCGGACCGCGCCTCGTCGCGCGGGCGCGGGAGCGGGAGCGGGCAGCCTCGGGGCGGCGCCGGGCCGCCCCGACGCGGCCCACCGACTGTCAGTGGCGTGGGTTAGCGTCGCGGCATGAACGATGTGGAGCTGGCCGCCCTGTTGGCCGGCGGGGCCGGCGCCCCCTACCCCGGCACGTGGCAGCGCGCCCCCTTCGCCGAGCGCGCGGTCGACGGCGTGCGGTACGCCCTGGTCGCCCTGGACCCAGGGCTGGGCGCGCTCGGCCTGCGGCGGGACGACGGTGCCCTGTGGAGCCTGCCGGAGAACGGCATACCGGCGCTGGTCAACTCCAGCGCCGAGGCGTTCGCCGCCTGCGCCCGCCACTACCGGGAGGCCGCCGTCCGGGTCGACGCCTACGAGCCGCCGGCCGACGACCAGGCCGAGGACCAAGCCGACGACCCGGCCGAAGCCCAGAACGGTGCCCTGACCAAGGGCCCAACCGGCCGCCCGAACAATTTTCCTGACAGCGGGCCAGCCATTCTCCCTGTCAACCACTCAGCCTTCGGCCCGGCCAGCGGCGCGAGCCCTCCGACGGACACCGGGACGGGCCACGGGGCGGAGCACAAGAGGGACCACACAACGGAACAGGAGGCGGACGACGACGACGCCGACGAGGCGGGCGAGTTGGCCGCCGACGCGCTGACCGACGAGCTGTTGGCACGGTTCGAGGAGATCGACCCGGCGGCGGTCGCCGACGAGAACAGCTTCTGGAGCATCGCCGCCGAGGAGTTGGGGTACGCCCTGCCCGCCTGACGCCAACCGCCCTGCGTTGGCGGCGCGTTGGGCCGACTCGGGGCAGGCACGGGGCCGACTTGGGGCCCGACCTGGAGCCGGGGCCGGAGCGCGCCCCGGCCCACCGACTTTGGTACAGACCTATTGACCCGTGGTCCAGACCATTCTACGCTCACGGCACACTGAGCAAGCCATGACAACCAGCAACGCCCTCGGGCGGCCCCACCCCTGGTTGGCAAGCCCAGTGACAGGCGCAGTCACCCCCACCGCTCTCCGACCTTGGGAGTCTCCTTGAGCGCAGCCACAACCGCCGAGCATCGCCGACCGCGTCGCGCCCGCCGGCTGATCACCGTCCTCGCCGCCCTCGTCCTCCCGGCCGCCGGGCTGGTCGCCCTCACCGCGCCGGCCGGCGCCGAGGAGCCAGCCGCGGCCCAGACCACCACCATCGAGCCCGACGCCGCCGGGGACGTCCGCCTCGGCTACTTCACCGAATGGGGCGTCTACGGCCGCGACTACCACGTCAAGGACATCGTGGACTCGGGCTCCGCCGAGCAGATCACCCACATCAACTACAGCTTCGGCAACGTGGTGGGCGGCGAGTGTACGGTCGGCGACTCCTACGCCGCCTACGACCGCGCCTACACCGCCGAGGAGAGCGTCAGCGGCGAGGCCGACACCTGGGAGAACGGCGCCCTGCGCGGCAACTTCAACCAGCTCCGCCAGCTCAAGGAGCAGTTCCCGCACATCAAGGTGCTCTGGTCGTTCGGCGGCTGGACCTGGTCCGGCGGCTTCGGCGAGGCCATGCAGAACCCCGAGGCGTTCGCCCAGTCCTGCTACGACCTGGTCAACGACCCGCGCTGGGCCGGTGTCTTCGACGGCATCGACCTGGACTGGGAGTACCCCAACGCCTGCGGGCTGACCTGTGACACCTCGGGGCCCGAGGTCTTCGGCGACATGATGCGGGCCTTCCGCGGCGCGTTCGGCGACCAGCTGGTCACCGCGGCCATCACCGCCGACGCCTCGGACGGCGGCAAGATCGCCGCCGCCGACTACGCCTACGGCGCCGAGTACGCGGACTACCTGGCGGTGATGACCTACGACTTCTTCGGCGCCTTCGACGCCGACGGGCCGACCGCCCCGCACTCGCCGCTCACCTCCTACGACGGCATCCCGCAGGAGGGCTTCAACAGCACCGCCGCGATCGACGCGCTGCGCGCCCAGGGCGTGCCCGCCGAGAAGCTGCTGCTGGGCGTCGGCTTCTACGGCCGCGGCTGGACCGGCGTGACCCAGGCCGAGCCCGGCGGGACCGCCACCGGCGCCGCGCCCGGCACCTACGAGGCCGGCATCGAGGACTACCACGTGCTGGTCGAGACCTGCCCGGCCACCGGCACCGTCGCCGGCACCGCCTACGCCCACTGTGGCAACAACTGGTGGAGCTACGACACTCCGGAGACCATCGCCGGCAAGATGGCCTACGCCAACGAGCAGGGCCTGGGCGGCGCCTTCTTCTGGGAGTTCTCCGGCGACACCTCGGACGGCGCCCTGCTGGACGCCATCGACAGCGGCCTCAACGCCGGCTGACCATCCAGGCCGACCGACCAGCCGGCCGCACCGAGCACCAGACACCGCAAGCACCCAAGCACCCAAGCACCAAGCACCAAGCACCAAGCACCACCACGAGACACCACCGGGGTGGCACCGGCCCAGCGCCGATGCCACCCCGGTGGCCATGTGTCCCAGAAAAAGCAACGCCCCAGCACCAGCAACCGCCAGAGCCGCCAGCCCCGCGAGCACCGGGACCGACTACCCGCCCGCTACCCGCCACCCGCTAGGCCACGTTCACCCACTAGGCGACTTCACCCGCTAGGCGACGTTCACCCGCTGTCCCGGCGGGGCCGCCTCCAGCCAGGCGAGAAAGCCGGTGAGCGCGTCCTCGCTCATCGCCAGCTCGACCTCGCGCCCGTCGTGCCGACAGCTCAACACCACCGCGCCGGGCAGCAGCGCCAGCTCCTCGTCGCCCTCCGGCACCCGGCGGGCCCGCACCTCGATCCGCTCCCGGTGCAGGGACTGCCGAGGGCGCGGCGCGTAGGAGAAGACCCGGAACCACTCGACCCGGTCCCCGCTGTACCGCGCGACCCCGTACCGCCAGCCCTTGCCGGGTGACTTGCCGCTCGGCGGCGGGGAGAACCGGGCGCTGCAGTCAAAAGTGCCGCCGGAGCGCTGGATCACCCGGCGGCGTAGCCCGAACCCGAAGAGCCCGAGCACCAACAACAGCAACACCGCGCCCAGCGCGGTCAAGGCGAGGACCATCTCGACCGACCTCCTCGCCTCGTGCGTCCGTCCCGGCTCTCACCCGGGCGCGACCGCTCCTGCTCTTCTCAGCGCTCCGCCGCCACGGCCTGCAACCGGACCGAGGCCCGGCGCTCCGCCTCAGCGTCCGTCTCCGCCTTGGCCTGCTCCAGAGAACGCTGGGCCCGCTCGACATCGATCTCGTCGGCCAGCTCAGCCACCTCGGCGAGCAGCGACAGCTTACCGTCCGTGTAGGACAGGAAGCCGCCGTGCACGGCGGCCACCACCGTGCCCTCACCACTCTCGCCCGTGGTGCGAATGGTCACCGGGCCCGACTGCAACACGACGAGCACCGGCTGGTGGCTCGGCATGATGCCGATGTCGCCCTCGGTGGTGCGCGCCACCACCAGGCTGGCCTCGCCGGCCCAGACCTGGCGGTCGGCGGCGACCAGCTCGACGTGCAGCTCAGCCACGATGGCTCCTGTTCACCTGGATCATTCCCGGATAGTCACTGGCTTGGGTCGAAGAATAGTCACCGGTGCCGGACCCGTGGGGCGGGGGGCCGCCCCACGGGTCACCGGGCTCCGGCGACGAGAGCCGACGTCAGTTGACGCCCAGCTGCTTGGCCTTGGCCTTCAAGTCGTCCAGGCCACCGCACATGAAGAACGCCTGCTCCGGGAAGTGGTCGAAGTCACCGTCGGCGATGGCGTTGAACGCGGCGATGGACTCGTCCAGCGGCACGTCCGAACCGTCCATGCCGGTGAACTGCTTCGCCGCGTGGGTGTTCTGCGACAGGAAGCGCTCGATCCGGCGGGCCCGGCTGACGACCAGCTTGTCCTCCTCGCCCAGCTCGTCGATACCGAGAATGGCGATGATGTCCTGGAGGTCCTTGTACTTCTGCAGGATCCCCTTGACGCGCGAGGCGCAGTCGTAGTGGTCCTGCGAGATGTACCGCGGGTCCAGGATGCGGGAGGTGGAGTCCAGCGGGTCGACCGCCGGGTAGATGCCCTTCTCCGAGATCGGCCGGGAGAGCACCGTGGTGGCGTCCAGGTGGGCGAAGGTGGTCGCCGGCGCCGGGTCGGTGAGGTCGTCCGCCGGCACGTAGATCGCCTGCATCGAGGTGATCGAGTGACCACGGGTCGAGGTGATGCGCTCCTGGAGCACACCCATCTCGTCGGCCAGGTTGGGCTGGTAGCCCACCGCGGACGGCATCCGGCCCAGCAGGGTGGAGACCTCGGAACCGGCCTGGGTGAAGCGGAAGATGTTGTCGATGAAGAACAGCACGTCCTGCTTCTGCACATCGCGGAAGTACTCCGCCATAGTCAGACCGGTCAGCGCCACCCGGAGCCGGGTGCCCGGGGGCTCGTCCATCTGACCGAAGACCAGCGCGGTCTGCGGGAGCACGCCGGACTCGGCCATCTCCGCGATCAGGTCGTTGCCCTCACGGGTGCGCTCGCCCACCCCGGCGAAGACGGAGACGCCCTCGTGCAGCTTCGCCACACGCATGATCATCTCCTGGATGAGGACCGTCTTGCCGACGCCCGCACCACCGAACAGACCGATCTTGCCGCCCTTGACGTACGGGGTCAGCAGGTCGATGACCTTCAGGCCGGTCTCGAACATCTCGGTCTTCGACTCAAGCTGGTCGAAGGCCGGGGCCTTGCGGTGGATCTCCCAGCGCTCGGTGACCTCGGACTCGGCCTCCGGCTCGTTGAGGATCTTGCCCAGGGTGTTGAAGACCCGGCCCTTGGTGACGTCACCGACGGGCACCGAGATGCCGCCGCCGGTGTTGGTCACCACGGCCTGACGGACCAGGCCGTCGTTGGGCTCCAGGGCGATCGTCCGCACCAGGCCCTCGCCCAGGTGCTGCGAGACCTCAAGGGTCAGCGTCTTCTTCGCGCCCTGGTTCGCCGGGTCGGCGATGTCCACGGTCAACGCGTTGTAGATGTCGGGCATCGCGTCGGTGGGGAATTCCACGTCGACGACCGGGCCACGCACCTGCGCCACCCGCCCGGTTGGCAGGTCCTGCTTCGGAGCCGCCTCAGCAGCAGTAGTCATGGTTAGCGTTCACTTCCCGCGGTCGCGTCGGCCAAGGCGCTGGAGCCACCGACGATCTCAGAGATTTCCTGGGTGATATCGGCCTGGCGGGCCGCGTTGGCAAGCCGCGTCAGCGACTTGATCAGATCCTCCGCGTTGTCCGTCGCCGACTTCATCGCCCGCCGCGTCGCGGCGTGCTTGGAGGCGGCCGACTGGAGCAGGGCGTTGTAGATACGGCTTTCCACGTAGCGGGGCAGCAGCGCGTCCAACACCTTCTCGGCCGAGGGCTCGAAGTCGTAGAGCGCGTGGACCTGCTCGCCCTTCTGGAAGACCGCGGCCGAGTCCTCGGCCGAGTGCTCCAGTCGCAGCGGCAGCATCCGGCGCTCCACCGGCGTCTGCGTCATCATCGACACGAACTCCGTGAAGGCGATGTGCAGCTCGTCCACGCCGCCCTCGTCGGTGTCCCGCTCCAGCGCCTCGATCAGCGGGGCGGCGACGGCCTTGGCGTCGGCGTAGGTCGGGTTGTCGGTGAACCCCGTCCACGACTGCGTCACGCGACGCTCCCGGAAGGCGTAGTACGACACGCCCTTCCGGCCGACGATGTAGGTGTCCACCTCCTTGCCCTCACTCGCCAGCTGGCCCGTCAGGTGCTCGCCCGCCTTGATGGCGTTGCTGGAGTAGGCGCCGGCCAGTCCCCGGTCGCTGGTGATCACCAGGACCGCGGCCCGCCGAGGCCGCTTGGCCTCGGTGGTCAGCGGGTGCTTGACGTCCGAGCCGTACGCCACGGCGGTGACCGCGGCGGTCAGTTCGTCCGCGTAGGGCGTCGAGGCGGCCACCTTCCGCTGGGCCTTGACGATCCGCGAGGCGGCGATCATCTCCATCGCCCGCGTGATCTTCTTGGTCGCGGTGACCGACTTGATGCGCCGCTTGTATACGCGCAGCGAGGCAGCCATGGCTCAGTCCTCGCCCAGCAGCTTGCCGTCCGCGGTCTCGAACTGCTGCTTGAACTCGGTGACCGCGTCACGGATGGCGCCGACGGTGTCGTCGGACATCTTCCCGCCCTCGCGGATGCTGGTCAGCAGGTCCTTGCGCTCGCGACCCAGGTAGTCGAGCAGCTCACGCTCGAACCGACGGATGTCATCGACCGGGATGTTGTCCATCAGGCCGTTGGTGCCGGCCCAGACGGAGACCACCTGGTTCTCGGTGGGGAACGGGTTGTACTGCTCCTGCTTGAGCAGCTCGACCATCCGCCGACCCCGCTCCAGCGCGGTCTTGGACGCGGCGTCCAGGTCGGAACCGAAGGCGGCGAACGCCTCCAGCTCACGGAACTGGGCCAAGTCGACCCGGAGCGAACCGGTGATCTGCCGGATCGCCTTGTGCTGCGCGGAGCCACCCACCCGGGAGACCGAGATACCCACGTTCAGCGCCGGGCGCACGCCCGCGTTGAAGAGGTCGGACTCCAGGAAGCACTGACCGTCGGTGATGGAGATCACGTTGGTCGGGATGAACGCGGAGACGTCGTTGGCCTTGGTCTCCACGATTGGCAGGCCCGTCATCGAGCCGGCACCCATCTCGTCGGAGAGCTTGGCGCAGCGCTCCAGCAGCCGGGAGTGCAGGTAGAAGACGTCACCCGGGTAGGCCTCGCGGCCCGGCGGACGACGCAGCAGCAGCGAGACGGCGCGGTAGGCGTCGGCCTGCTTGGACAGGTCGTCGAAGATGATCAGCACGTGCTTGCTGTCGTACATCCAGTGCTGACCGATGGCCGAGCCGGTGTACGGCGCGATGTACTTGAAGCCGGCCGGGTCGGAGGCCGGAGCCGCCACGATGGTGGTGTACTCCAGCGCGCCGGCCTCCTCCAGGGCGCCCCGCACGGAGGCGATGGTGGAGCCCTTCTGGCCGATCGCCACGTAGATGCAGCGGACCTGCTTGTTCGGGTCGCCGGAGCGCCAGTTGTCACGCTGGTTGATGATCGTGTCGACGGCCAGCGCGGTCTTGCCGGTCTGCCGGTCGCCGATGATCAGCTGACGCTGACCGCGGCCGATCGGGGTCATGGTGTCGACGGCCTTGTAGCCGGTCTCCATCGGCTCGTGCACCGACTTGCGCTGCATCACCGAGGGAGCCTGCAGCTCCAGGGCGCGCCGGCCCACGGTCTCGATCTCGCCCAGGCCGTCGATCGGGTTGCCCAGCGGGTCGACGACCCGACCCAGGTAGCCGTCGCCGACCCCGACGGAGAGCACCTCGCCGGTGCGACGCACCGCCTGGCCCTCCTCGATGCCGCTGAACTCACCGAGGACGACGACGCCGATCTCGCGCTCCTCGAGGTTGAGGGCGAGACCGAGGGTGCCGTCCTCGAACTCCAGCAGCTCGTTCACCATGGCCGAGGGGAGCCCCTCGACCTTCGCGATGCCGTCACCGGCAACGCTGACCGTCCCGACCTCTTCCCGCGAGGCCGCGTCCGGCGTGTACGACTGGACGAAGTTCTCCAGTGCGTCCCGGATCTCATCCGGCCGGATCGTGAGCTCCGCCATCTGGGTTCCCTGCTCTCCTTGTTGGGCCCGTAAGTTCTTCCGCTACGGCCCAACCCGGGCCGCTGGTCCTGCTTGTTGAGTTGGTGTGCGCGGTGCGCGCGGTCAGCCCGCCATGCGCCGGGTGACCTCTTCCAGCCGGTCACCGATCGTGCCGTGGATCACGTCGTCCCCGATCCGGACCGAGATCCCGCCGAGGACCGTGGGGTCCACGTCGAGGTTCAGCTGGACCTGCCGGCCGTAGAGCCGGCTGAGGGCCACGCCGAGCCGATCCCGCTGCGCGTCGCTGAGCGGCACGGCGGAGGTGACCACGGCGATCGAACGATTCCGCCGGGCGGCGGCCAGCACGGCCAGCGCGTCGAGCCCACTGTCCAGGCTACGTCCCCGCGGGTTTTCCACGAGTCGGACAACCAGCCGGACGGTGATCTCGCTCGCCCGGCCGCCCAGCAGCTGGCGGACCAGCGCGGTCTGGGCGGCGACGGCCCGCTCGTCACGGTTCTTGACGGTGAGCGCCGAGCGCAGCTCGGTCGAGGTGGCGACGATCCGGCGGAACCGGAACAGCTCGTCCTCCACCGAGTCCAGGCTGCCGTCCCGCTCGGCCACGATCAGGTCGGCGGCCTCGGCCAGCTCCTCGACCGCGTCCACCAGATCACGCGAAGCGGACCAGCGGGAGCGGACCATCCCGGACACCAGGTCGACGGTCTCGCCGCCCACCTGGCTGGTGAGCAGCCTGCCCACCAGCTCCGCCTTGGCCTCCCCGGACTGCGCCGGGTCGGTCAGCACCCGGCGCAGCGCGACCTCGCGGTCGAGGAGAGCGGTGACGGCGGCCAGCTCGCCGGCGAGCACGGACACGTCCACACCGGTGCTGTCCACCAGCGCGTCCAGCCGCTCCCGCGCGGCGTCCTGCGCCTCGCGGCTCGCTCCCGTCATCGGGTGGCCTCGGTTCCCGCCGCCTCGGCCTTGGCCTCCAGCTCGTCGAGGAAGCGGTCGATGGTACGGCTCTGCCGGGCGTGGTCCTCAAGGGACTCGCCGACCAGCCGACCGGCCAGCTCCACCGCGAGCTTGCCGACGTCCTGGCGGAGCGACTCGGCGGCCTGCTTGCGGTCGGCCTCGATCTGGGTGTGGCCCGCGGAGATGATCTCCTCGCGCTGCCGCTGCCCCTCCTCGCGCATCTCCGCGATGAGGGCGGCGCCCTGCTCCTTGGCCTCCTGGCGGAGCCTGGCGGCCTCGTGGCGCGCCTCGGCCAGCTGCTCCTTGTAGCTCTCCAGCGTCTGCCGGGCTTCCGCCTGGGTCGCCTCGGCCTTCTCCATGCCGCCTTCGATGGCTTCCCGCCGCTCCTCCAGCGCCTTGTTGATGGAGGGCACGAGCTTCTTGTAGAAGACGAAGAAGACGACACCGAAGCAGATGATTCCGATGACGATCTCAGGCACCACCGGGACCACAGGGCTCTGTGGTCCCTCAGCGGCCAGTTGCGTCAGCATGGTGGACCCTTCCTCGGTAGTGGCTTCGAGAACGTGCGTCAGCCGCCGAGGGCGAAGGCGAGCACGAAGCCCATCAGCGCCAGGGCCTCGACGACGGCGAAGCCGAGCAGCATGTTCTGCCGGATCAGGCCGGCGGCCTCGGGCTGACGGGCGATGGCCTGGACACCGTTACCGAAGATGATGCCGATGCCAATACCGGGGCCAAGGGCCGCGATGCCGAAGCCGATGGTGTTGATGCTGCCTTCAACTGCGGCGAGAGCTGCGGACATGTCCGTTGTTTCCTTCTCTGTGGTGACACCGGTGGGGGATGTCCACCGGGGTGTGTGGTGCGGTTCCTTCAGTGGCGGCCTGTCCGCCGGGTCCCGGGCGACCGGGACGGACCTCTCAGTGCGCCTCTTCGAGGGCCTGGGAGATGTAGGTGGCGGTCAACACCACGAAGACGTACGCCTGGAGCGCCTGGATGAACAACTCGAAGACCGTGACCAGCAGCGTCACGAGCAGCGAGGAGATCGAGTAGAAGGTGCCGACGACCGTACCCAGGGTGTACCAGGTGCCGATGATGAAGACCAACAGCAACAGGTGCCCCGCGAACATGTTCGCGAAGAGCCGGACGGTCAACGTCAGCGGCCGGATGAAGATGTTCGAGAGGAACTCGATGGGCGTGAGGACCACGTAGATGCCCTTGGGCAGTCCGCTGGGCATGCAGAGGTTGCGGAACCCCCCGACCAGGCCGTGGTTCTTGAACGTCAGGTACATGTAGGTGGACCAGACGATCAGCGCGAGCGCCGCCGGATAGGCGATGATCGAGGTCGCCGGGATCTGGACGAACGGAATGACCGCCCAGATGTTCATGATCCAGACGAAGAAGAACAGCGAGACGAGCAGGGGTACGTAGGGTTCCCCCTTCTTGCCCATGGTCTCGCGGGCGATACCCCGACGCACGAAGTCGTAGCCGAGCTCGGCGATCATCTGGAGCTTGCCCGGCACCACCTTGGGTCGGGCGAAGGCCGCCCAGAAGAAGCCGCAGATGATGAGGGTGCTCAGGAACACCAACGCCATCGGCTTGTTGACCTCGAACGACCCGATGGTGAACAGTGGCTCGAAAATGAACGACCACTCAGACGGGGCGGGGAAGCCGCAGTCCTTGAAGAGATGGCAGTCGGTCTCGAAGGCGAGCACCTGGTCATTACTCACCGCGAGACTCCCTCGGCGTGACGCATGGAAACGGCTACCTCGATGTGTCGGCGTGGCGACATACCACGGAGCGGCACTGGACTAGGTGTGACGGAAGGAAGGCTGGTCCGCGACCGCGGCGTGGTCCCGCACTCCGCGCGCGTCGACTCCGAGCCGCCCTCCGGCGACGGACGATAGCAGCACGGGACGGCGGCGCTTATACAGCCCCCCACGTCGCCGCGACCCGTCACGCCTGACCACCCGGCGTAACGGCGGACCGCTCGTCCGCTGCGGTCTTGGACTCCGCCTCCACCTGCACGTACAGCGTCTTGGCTGTCATGTGGCCCCGGACCTGGCCGGCCAGCCACACGGTCGTGCCGATCACGATCCCGATGGCGAACGCCTGCCCGTCGAGGAAGTCGGCACCGCGCAGCACCAGCAGCAGCACGAGCAGCAGGCCCATCTGCGTGGTGTAGATCAGAACGGCGGCGCCGAAGAACAGCTCGGGCCAGCGCTGGCCCACGTGGTTGAGCGAGAGCAGCCCCAGGGCGAAGAACGCGGCGGACACGAACACGCCGAGCGCGACGCCACCCGCCCCCTGGCCCCCGGCCAGCAGCGCGGCGACCACGGAGGCCAGGACACCTACCGCGGCAGTGGGAATCGCGGCGCCACGGATGATCCGGGCGTCGTTGGACTGCATGGAGTGTTCTCCGACGGGCTTGGGGACGGTCGTCGTTGACGAGCGGTTTGACCCGGGCTCCTGGGTGTGGAGATCCGGGGTCTCGTGAACGCTATCACAAACTTTTTGATGAGGTCTTTACCCGAACGTGTGCCGGAACTCACATCGTTAGGAGTATGCCGGGCGAGCCCGCTGGCCGGAACGGCGGGGGGCTGCTAGCCCCCCGACCAGCACATGGGCGGACGCCCGGCCGGGGTCGCGGCCGGGCGTCCACGGAAGCCTCAGGAGCGGCTGTCGGAGCGGTCCCTGGGGGCGAACCGCTGCCGGCCGCCCACCGCCGTCGCCCCGCTCAGACCGGGTGGCACCGGCTCCACCGGCCGGGCGGCCGGCTCCTCGGCACGGACCACGGCGGCCGGCTCCGGCGTCCTCGCCCGGGCCGGCGCCGCCTGGTGCTCCACCGGCCGCGCCGGCGCCTGACGGAGCCGGTAGCGCGGCGGCACCACACGCTCGGCCCAGCGCGGCACCCGGGGCGTGAACCGGGGCAGCAGCAGCGCCACCAGCCCCACCCCGGAGAGCACCACCACCAGCGGCACCACCCAGGCGTCCGCGCCGGCCGAGTAGCCCACCGCGCCGAAGGCCAGCAGCGCCGACCAGAAGTACATGATCAGCACCGCGCGGCTCTGCGAGTGCCCGATCTCCAGCAGCCGGTGGTGCAGGTGCCCCCGGTCGGCGGCGAACGGCGAGCGGCCGTTCCAGGTGCGGCGGACGATCGCCAGCACCAGGTCGAGGAACGGCACGATGATGATCGTCAACGGCAGCAGCAGCGGCATGTAGACCGGCACCATCTCGGTCACCGCGCTCTGCACCGAGCCGGAGTAGAGCCGGAGCGCGTCCGGGTCGACCTGCCCGGTGACCGACACCGCGCCGGCGGCCAGGATCAGCCCCAGCAGCATCGACCCCGAGTCCCCCATGAAGATCCGCGCCGGATGCACGTTGTGGGGCAGGAAGCCCAGACACATCCCGATCAGCACGGCGGCGAAGAGGGCGGCCGGCGCCGCGGACTCGATGCCGTAGCCGTACCAGATGCGGTAGGCGTACAGGAAGAACGCGGAGGCGGCCACCCCGACCATGCCGGCGGCCAGGCCGTCGAGACCGTCCACGAAGTTGACCGCGTTGATGGTGATCACCACGATCGCCACCGTGAGCAGCGTGCCCTGCATCGGGGTCACCGCGACCATGCCCACGCCGGGCACCGGCAGCCAGAGGATGGTCAGCCCCTGAAGGACCATCACACCGGCCGCGACTATCTGGAGCCCCAGCTTCACCAGGGCGTCCACCCCGTACTTGTCGTCCAGCACGCCGACCACCCAGATCAACGCGGCGCCGGAGAGCAGCGCCCTGGGCTCGTCGGAGAGCCGGAACACCTCGCCGACGTTGGTCAGCTGGGAGGCCACCAGCAGCCCCGCGCAGAGCCCGCCAAACATCGCTATCCCGCCCAGCCGCGGCGTCGGCTCCCGGTGCACGTCCCTGGCCCGGATCGGCGGCATCGCGCCCCAGGCGATGGCGAACTTCCGCACCGGCCCGGTCAGCAGATAGGTGACGGCCGCCGTGACACAGAGCGTCAACAGGTATTCGCGCACAAGCTGCCCCAGAGATCTCGCTGGACTACCGCGCAACACCCTCTCATGCCGACACGCATGCCCATGCTCCTCTCAGCACCCCCCACGAGGCTCCCCACCGCTCCGCACGAAGCTCCCCCACCCGGCCCCCACGGCGCTCCCCGACCCTGATCAGCCTGGCTCGGCGTAGGACCGGAGGAAGGCCACCCTCGACCGCGCCCCGTTCAGGGTAGGTCACCCCCCGTAAACGGGGGTTAAACCCGTCAGGACGCGGCCCGTCCGAGGTCCGAGCCGTGCGCGGGCACCCCCGTGAGCGCCGTGACCACCGGGTCGAGCGCGGTCCTGATCTCCTCGCCCACGCTGCGGAAGTACGGCAGCGGCGCCCCGTACGGGTCCTGCACCTCGTCGGCCTCCACACTCGGCGCCAGCAGCCAGCCACGCAGCGCGGCGGCCGCCCTGGACAGCGCCCTGGCCCGGTCCACCAGCGCCGCCGGCGAGCCGGCGACCGGCAGCGTGGCCAGGTCGATGGCGCGGACCAGCCGGTTGAACTCCTTCAACGTGAAGGTGCGCAGGCCGGCGGAGTGCCCCATGGAGATCACCTGGGCCCGGTGGTCCCGGGTGGCGGTCAGCACCAGGTCGGCTCTTATCACGTGCTCGTCCAGCAGCTCCCGGCCGCAGAACCCGCCCGGGTCGGCGCCGTACTCGGACAGCAGCGCGGCGGCGTGCTCCTCCATCGGCGCACCCTCGTGGCCCCAGGTGCCGGCGGACTCCACCACCACACTCCTGGACCGGTCCCCGAGCCGGTCGACCAGCGCCTGCCGGGTGAGCCGTTCGGTGATCGGGGAACGGCACACGTTCCCCGTACTGACGTGCAGGATCCGGAACACCGGTGCTTCGCGGGCCGGTTGGGCGAGGGCGTCGGGCGCGGCTATGCCGGCGTCGGGAGGGCCCTCAGCGGAGGCCGTCAATGCGGGGACTCCAGATCGGGTACGACCTTGCGCAGCTCCTCCTCGCTCACCGCCCCGGCGCGCAGCAGCACCGGCACCTCTCCGGTGACGGCGACGATGGTGGACGGCACGTTGTCCGGCGTCGGGCCACCGTCCAGGTAGACGGCCACCGAGTCGCCGAGCATCTCCCGGGCGGCGTCGCAGGTCTGCGGCGCCGGCTGGCCGGTGAGGTTGGCGCTGGAGACGGCCATCGGGCCGACGTCCTTGAGGAGTTCGAGCGCGACCGGGTGCAGCGGCATCCGCACCGCGACCGTCCCCCGGGTCTCCCCCAGGTCCCAGGTGAGCGAGGGCTGGTGCCGGGCGACCAGGGTCAGCGCGCCCGGCCAGAAGGCGTCCACCAGCTCCCAGGCGGACTCGGAGAAGTCCGTCACCAGGCCGTGCAGCGTGGTCGGCGAGCCGACCAGCACCGGGGACGGCACCCCACGGCCGCGGCCCTTGGCGGCCAGCAGGTCGGCCACCGCGTTCACCGTGAAGGCGTCGGCGCCGATCCCGTAGACCGTGTCGGTGGGCAGGACGACCAGATCGCCGCGGCGGACCGCGGCCGCCGCCTCGCGCAGGCCGTGCCCGCGATCGACCTCGTCCGCGCAGTCGTAGCGCCGTGCCATCAGAGTTGCTCCTCTCGCGGTGCGCGACCGCCGGTCATCGGGCCACCCGCCGGGCGGTGGCGAACCGGGGGCGGTTGTTGAGGTCCGGGTGGTCGGCGGCGTCGGCCCAACCACGGTCCTCGGTGAAGATCCAGGGCACCTGCCCGCCCTGGGTGTCGGCGTGCTCGACCACCACCATCCCGCCGGGCCGCAGCAGCCGGTGGGCGGCGCGCTCCAGGCCACGGATGGTGTCCAGGCCGTCCTCGCCGGAGAACAGCGCCAGCTCCGGGTCGTGGTCCCTGGCCTCGGGCGCCACGTGCTCCCACTCGCCGAGCGGGATGTAGGGCGGGTTGGAGACCACCAGGTCGACCTGGCCGGCCAGTTCGGGCAGTGCCTGGGTGGCGTCGCCGTGGTGCAGCACCACCCGGCTGCCCTCGGTGTTGCGGCGGGCCCAGGCCAGGGCGCGCTCGTCCAGCTCCACGGCGTGCACCCGGGACCTGGGCACCTCCTGGGCCAGGGCCAGCGCGATGGCGCCGGAGCCGGTGCACAGGTCGACGATCAGCGGCTCGGCGACGTCCATCGCCCGGACCGCGTCTATCGCCCAGCCGACCACCGACTCGGTCTCCGGCCTGGGCACGAACACCCCCGGGCCGACCTGGAGTTCCAGGTAGCGGAAGAACGCCCGCCCGGTGATGTGCTGGAGCGGCTCGCGGGCCTCGCGGCGGGCCACCGCCTCCCAGTAGCGGGCGTCGAAGTCGGCGTCGGCGACCAGGTGCAGCCGGGACCGCTCGGTGCCGTGCACGTGCGCGGCCAGCTCCTCGGCGTCGAACCTGGGCGAGGGCACGCCGGCGTCGGCCAGCCGTTGGGTCGCTCTGGCCACCTCGGCCAGCAGCACGGATCGCGCGCCGGCCGCGGAGCCCGTCGAGCCGCCGGCCGACGCCCCGGAACCGGAAGAAGCAGTCACATCGCCCACCCTACGTTCACTGCGCGGCGGCCAGCTTGGCCGCCGAATCGGCGTCCACGCACGCCTGGATCACCGCGTCCAGCTCGCCGTCGAGCACCCGGTCGAGGTTATACGCCTTGTAGCCCACCCGGTGGTCGGAGATGCGGTTCTCCGGGTAGTTGTACGTCCGCACCCGCTCCGAGCGGTCCACCGTGCGCACCTGGCTGCGGCGGGCGTCCGAGGCCTCCCGGTCCGCCTCCTCCTGGGCGGCGGCCAGCAGCCGGGCCCGCAGGATGCGCAGCGCCTGCTCCTTGTTCTGGAGCTGGCTCTTCTCGTTCTGGCAGGAGACGACGATGCCGGTGGGCAGGTGGGTGAGCCGGACGGCCGAGTCGGTGGTGTTCACCGACTGCCCGCCGGGCCCCGAGGAGCGGTAGACGTCCACCCGCAGGTCGTTCTGGTTGATCTCGACCTCGACGTCCTCCGCCTCCGGCAGCACCAGCACGCCGGCCGCCGAGGTGTGGATGCGGCCCTGCGACTCGGTGGCCGGCACCCGCTGCACCCGGTGCACGCCGCCCTCGTACTTCAGCCTGGCCCAGACGCCCTGCCCCGGCTCCGGGTTGCCCCTGGCCTTCACGGCGACCGAGACGTCCTTGTAGCCGCCGAGGTCGGACTCGTTGCCCTCGATGATCTCGGTCTGCCAGCCGATCCGCTCCGCGTAGCGCAGGTACATCCGCAGCAGGTCACCGGCGAAGAGCGCGGACTCGTCACCGCCCTCGCCGGCCTTGATCTCCAGGATGACGTCCTTGTCGTCGCTGGGGTCGCGCGGGACCAGCAGCAGCCGCAGCTCGTCGGTCAGCTCGTCCCTGCGGGCCGTCAGGCTCTTCAGCTCGCCGGCGAACTCCGCGTCCTCGGCGGCCAGTTCACGGGCCGTCTCGATGTCCTCGCCGTGCCGCTTCCACTGCTGGTAGGTCCGCACGATCGGGGTCAGCTCGGCGTACCGCCGGCCGTAGCGACGGACGGCGGCCTGGTCGGCGTGGACCGAGGGGTCGGCGAGCCGCCGTTCGAGGTCGGCGTGCTCGCCGATCAGATCCTCGACCGCCTCGAACATGGTTGGTCGCTCCTGGAGTCGATGGCCTGCCGGCGCGGACCACGAGGCCCTGGGGGCTCGCTCACGGGGCGCGGGACGGCAGCGGAGATGAGGGCGGGTGGCGCTGGACGCCCCCGGGGCGTCCCGGTGGGGACGCCGCGGGGCTGGGGGACGCGAAAGGCGCCGGTCCGGCCGCTTCGTGCGCTCAAGCGGCCGGCCGACGCCGACGGGGTCGCTACTTGCGGTTCGACCCGGCGTTCTTGCCGAAGCGCGCCTCGAACCTGGCCACCCGGCCACCGGTGTCGAGGATCTTCTGCTTGCCGGTGTAGAAGGGGTGGCACTCCGAGCAGATGTCGGCGCGGATGCTGCCGCCGCCGACCGTGCTGCGGGTGGTGAACGACGCGCCACAGGTGCAGCTGACCTGGGTCTCGACGTACTCCGGGTGAATGTCGCGCTTCAAGGCTTCTCCTAGGGCTCGGGAGGGTGCCGGGTCGGCACGCGGGATGCGCGCCGTGAACCGGGACCGACGATCCAGTCTGCCAGCACTGGTACGTGTGGGCCAAAACGGGGTCCGGGCCGCCGTTATTCCACCGCCGGCGGAAGCGGGCCGCACCGGCCCGGCCAGCGCCGGAAGGGCCAGCACCGGCCCGGTCAGCCCGGGATGATCAGCTCGTCCCCGCCGCCCTCCTCGGCCGCCGAGTCGCGGATCGCCGACTCCGGCACCGGACGGTCCTCCCGCAGCGCCCGCCACACCTGCTCGGACTGCTCACGCAGCGGGGCGACCCGGTTGGGGTCCTCGGGGTCGTAGCCGACCGGCAGGGTCAGCAGCTGGAGCGCGTCCGGCTCGATATCCCGCAGGGTGCGCGCCAGCCCCACCAGCTTCGAGACCGAGGCCAGGTCGGAGTCGGTGGTCAGCGCCGAGGTCGCGGTGTCGGCCAGGTCGTAGAGCCGCTTCGGGTTGCCCAGCAGGTCCACGCCGTTGACCTGCTCCACCAGGGCCTGGAGGAAGGAGTGCTGGAGCTGGATGCGGCTGAGGTCGCTGCCGTCGCCCACCGCCTTCCTGGTGCGGACCAGGGCCAGCGACTCCCGGCCGCTGAGGGTGTGGGTGCCGGCGTCCAGCCGCAGCTTGCTGTCCCCGTCGGCGATCGCCTCACTGGTGGTGACCTCCACCCCACCGAGGGTGTCCACCAGCCGGGCGAAGCCGTCGAAGTCGACCTCCAGGTAGTGGTCCATCCGCAGCCCGGTCAGCCCCTCCACCGTCTTGATCGCGCACACCGGGCCGCCGATCCCGTACGCCTCGTTGAACATGGCCCGGTCGGCGGCCGGCGCGGTGCCGCCGTCCAGCCGCTCGCACTCCGGGCGCGGGACCAGGGTGTCGCGGGGGATGGAGATCACGCTGGCCGCGTCGTGGTCCTCGTTGATGTGCACGATCATCGCCGTGTCGGAGCGCGCCTCGCCGTCCGGGTCGTCGCCGCCGTAGACGCCGTTCTCGCCGTCCCTGGTGTCGGAACCGAGCACCAGCAGGTCGAGCGAGCCGTTGTCGGTGTCATCCGGGCGGTCCTCGCCGAGGGCCCCCTCGATGTCGATGTGCGAGATGTTGCCGTCGAGCTTGAGGTAGAGCACGGCGCCGCCCACGCCGACCAGCAGGGCCAGCGCCAGCACGGAGACCAGCACCGCGCGGAGCACGCGGCGCCGGCGGGCGGGGGGAGGGGGGCTCTCGGGCGGCTCCGGCTGGCCGGGGTCCGCCGCTGGCCCGTCACCCGGAGGAGGGACCATTCACCCATTGTGCCCCGCTACGGCCCGGTGCGCGCCCCGGGCGCTACCCGCCGGTCACCCGCGCCCACGCGAACGCCCCCGCGCCCGCCGGTGTGCGGCGGGCGCGGGGGCGTCGCGGACGACGACCGGGCGGGGTCAGTCCCCGTTGCCCGGGGTCGGCGTCGACTTCTGGATCTGCATCAGGAACTCGGCGTTGGACTTGGTCTTCTTCATCCGGTCCAGCAGCAGCTCCATGGCCTGCTGCGAGTCGAGGGCGTGCAGCACCCGGCGGAGCTTCCAGACGATGGCCAGCTCGTCGGCCCCCATCAGGATCTCCTCCTTGCGGGTCGCGGAGGCGTCCACGTCCACGGCGGGGAAGATCCGCTTCTCGGCGAGCTTCCGGTCGAGCTTCAGCTCCATGTTGCCGGTGCCCTTGAACTCCTCGAAGATCACCTCGTCCATCCGCGAGCCGGTCTCCACCAGCGCGGTGGCCAGGATGGTCAGCGAGCCGCCGTCCTCGATGTTCCGCGCGGCACCGAAGAACTTCTTCGGCGGGTAGAGCGCCGCGGAGTCCACACCACCGGAGAGGATGCGCCCGGAGGCGGGGGCCGCCAGGTTGTAGGCGCGGCCCAGGCGGGTGAGGTTGTCCAGCAGCACCACCACGTCGTGGCCCAGCTCCACCAGCCGCTTCGCCCGCTCGATGGCCAGCTCGGCGATGGTGGTGTGGTCCTCGGACGGCCGGTCGAAGGTCGAGGAGATGACCTCGCCCTTGACGGCCCGCTGGACGTCGGTGACCTCTTCCGGACGCTCGTCCACCAGCACCACCATCAGGTGGCACTCCGGGTTGTTGTGGGTGATCGCGTTCGCGATGGACTGCATGATCGTGGTCTTGCCGGTCCGCGGCGGGGCCACGATCAGGCCGCGCTGGCCCTTGCCGATCGGGGTGATCAGGTCGATGATCCGGGTCAGCAGCGCCCCCGGGTCGGTCTCCAGGCGGAGCCGGTCCTGCGGGTAGAGCGGGGTCAGCTTGTTGAACTCGGGCCGCCCGCGGCCGGCCTCGATGCCCATGCCGTTCACCGAGTCCAGGCGGACCAGGGCGTTGAACTTCTCCCGCCGCTCGCCGTCCTTCGGCTGCCGCACCGCGCCGGTGACGTGGTCACCCTTGCGCAGGCCGTTCTTCCGGACCTGGGCGAGCGAGACGTAGACGTCGTTCGGGCCCGGCAGGTAGCCGGAGGTGCGCACGAACGCGTAGTTGTCGAGGATGTCGAGGATGCCGGCGACCGGGATCAGCACGTCGTCATCGCTGATCTGCGGCTCGGCGACCTCGTCACGGCCGCGCCGGCCCCGGCGGTCGCGGTAGCGCCCGCGCCGACCGCGCCGACCGCCGTCGAAGTCGTCGTCCTGCTGGTTGTCGCGGTCGCGGCCGTTGTCCCGGCCGCCGTCGCGACCGCCGTCCCGGTTGCCGCGGTTGCCGTCGCGGTCCCGGCCGTCCTTGTCGCGGTTCCGGCCGCCCTGGCCGCCCTGGCCGTTCTGGCCCTGGCGGTCGCCGCCCTGGCGCTCGCCCTTGCCGCGGCGCTCGCGCTTGTTCTGCCGCTCGGCCTGGGCGTCGCCCTTGCCGTCCTGCTTGCCCTCGGCCTTGCCCTGCTCGGCGCGGCCGGCGGCCTCGTCCCGGCTCTCGGCCTGGCGGGCGGACCTGCGCTCCTTCTCGGCGGGCTCGGCGGCGGCCTTCGGCTCGGCGGCCTCCGCGGCCTCGGCGGGCTTGCGCTCGGCGGCCCTGGCCGCCTTGGGCGCATCGGCCGGCGCGCTCTCGGCCGGCTGGCCCGGGATCTCGATCTGGCCGGCGCCGCTCTCCTCGCCGCCGGTGCGGGCGCGGGAGGTGGTCCGGCGCTTCGGCTTCTCCGCCGGCTCGGCGGGCGCCGCGGCCTGGCCGCCGGAACCGGCGGCCTGCTTCTCCTTGATCACCTCGATCAACTGGCTCTTGCGCATCCGCGCGGTGCCCCTGATCCCCAGCTGGGAGGCGACCTGCTGCAACTCAGCCAGGACCATCCCGTCGAGGCCGGTCCCAGAACGCCGGCGGCGGGGCGAGGCGGAGGCGGCGGGCGCGTCCGTGGTGGACGCGGTGGCAGCACCGGAAGTCTTGTCGGCGCTGTCGGCACTCACGCCCATCAGATCGGTGGTGTCGCTCACTAAGGGTCCTTCCCTGGAGCGGACGTCGGCCTGTCTGGCTCGGCGACCGGTCGTGCTGTCCGGCGGCGGCCCGTCCTGTCTGATGGGCCGGCCGGTGCGGTAAACCCGCCTGTTCGATCACGGCGGAAGATCATGTGTGCTGGTGCGGTGAGGTCGACGAGACACGTCGAAGAAACGTGGGACCGTCGAACCGACGCACCGGTTCCGGAGCGTGCTCGGCGCTACCAGGCAGGCTGCTCAGGCAGATGAGGGAGGCTCCCGGAAGAAGAGCGGTCCCAGTGAGATGGGACCCCGGATTCGCACGCATTCTGTGTGACGCCCGACAGAACAGTACGTGCGGACTTGAGATTAACACTACCGGATGCTGCCTTCATTCCCCCTCTCTGCCGTTCCGCACGCGGATTCCGGCTTGTCAGCCGCCCGGGGCGCCGGGTTCGTCCGGTGCGCGCCGTTCGTCGGACGCCACGCGCCCGACCGGCGGCCGGACCGGCCCGCCCGGGCACCGGGCGGCCGGCTCACGCGGCCGTCCCGGCCAGCGGGAGCACCGAGGCGCCCGCCAGGTCCAGGGTCAGTCGGTTGGCCGTCCAGCCCTCGCCCGCCAGCAGGGCGCTCTTGTCGGCCTGTGCCTCGTCGGCCAACGCCAGCACCGTCGGCCCGGCCCCCGAGATCACCGCGGGCACTCCCTCCGCCCGCAGCCGCCCCACCAGGTCCATACTCTCCGGCATCGCCGGCGCGCGGTAGTCCTGGTGCAGCCGGTCCTCGGTGGCGGGCAGCAGCAGCTCCGGACGCCTCGTCAGGGCCTCGACCAGCAGCGCCGCCCGGCCCGCGTTGGCCGCCGCGTCGGCGTGCGGCACGGCGCGCGGCAGCAGCCCGCGCGCGGTCTCGGTGGCCAACGGGCGCGCCGGCACGAACACCAGCGGCACCACGCTCGCCGCCGGCGCCATCCGGATCGCCCGCACCGCGCCCGACTCGCCCCAGGCCAGGGTGAATCCGCCGAGCAGGCAGGCGGCCACGTTGTCCGGGTGGCCCTCGATCTCGGCGGCCAGCTCCAGCAGCGCCACGTCGTCCAACTTGGCCTCGCCGCCGGTCGTCACCGCCCGGGCGGCGACCAGCCCGGCGCAGATCGCGGCGGACGAGGACCCGAGCCCCCGACCGTGCGGCACCCGGTTGGCGCAGACGATCTCAAGTCCCCGCGGCTGCCCGCCGAGCGCGTCGAACGCGGTCCGCAACGTGCGTACCAGCAGGTTGGATTCGTCGCGGGGCACGGAGTCCGCGCCCTCGCCGGCGATGTCCAGGTGCAGACCTGAGTCCGCGACCCGGACCACCACGTCGTCGTAGAGCCCCAGCGCCAGGCCCAGGGCGTCGAAGCCGGGGCCGAGGTTGGCGCTGGTGGCGGGCACGCGGACGCGGACGGCCGCGGCGCGGAAGGCGGGATGGGCCATCGCTCGATGACTCTCCTTGGTGAGATGTGCGGCGCGTGTCCCCTGCGGACGGCGGCGGCGCGAGGGCGACGGCGCGCGTCGGAGCCCTTGGACCTGCCCGGGCACGGTGGGCCACGAGCGGCAGCCCGCTCCAGGACGAATACCAGCCTATCGAAGGAAGGTTCAGACGCGATACAGGGCCGTCGGGTGTCGCCCGGCGGCCCCGCTCCCGGTCAGGCCAGGCCGAGGCGCTCGGCGGCCGCGTCCGCGTCCACCGGCACCACGATCGGCTGGGGGGCGCCGGCCACCGCCCAGTCCGGGTCCTTCAGGCCGTTGCCGGTCACCGTGCACACCACCCGCTGGCCGCGGTCCAGCAGCCCGGACTCGGCGGCCTTCAGCAGGCCGGCCACCGACGCGGCCGACGCGGGCTCCACGAAGACGCCCTCCCGGGAGGCCAACAGCCGGTAGGCGGACAGGATCTGACGGTCGGTCACCTCGTCGATCAGGCCGCCGGACGCGTCCCGCGCGGCCTCCGCCTGCGACCAGGAGGCCGGGTTGCCGATCCGGATCGCGGTGGCGATGGTCGACGGGTCCTTCACCGGCTCACCGCGCACGATGGGCGCGGCGCCGCTGGCCTGGAAGCCCCACATCCGGGGGGTGCGGGTGGCCGGCCCGTCGGCGGCGTACTCCTGGTAGCCCTTCCAATAGGCCGTGATGTTCCCGGCGTTGCCCACCGGCAGCAGGTGCAGGTCGGGGGCGTCCCCGAGCCGGTCGACGACCTCGAAGGCGGCGGTCTTCTGCCCCTCGATGCGCGCCGGGTTGACCGAGTTCACCAGGGCCACCGGGTACTTCTCGGACAGGCCGCGGGCCAGCGTGAGGCAGTCGTCGAAGTTCCCGTCGACCTGGAGGATGCGCGAGCCGTGCACCAGTGCCTGGCCCATCTTGCCCAACGCGATCTTGCCCTGCGGCACCAGCACCGCGCAGACCATCCCGGCCCGCACCGCGTAGGCGGCGGCCGAGGCCGAGGTGTTGCCGGTGGAGGCGCAGATCACCGCCTGCGCGCCGGCCTCCTTGGCGTGCGTGATGGCCATCGTCATGCCGCGGTCCTTGAAGGAACCCGTCGGGTTGGCGCCCTCGACCTTGAGGTACACCTCGCATCCGGTGCGCTCGCTGAGCAGCTGGGCGGCGACCAGCGGCGTGCCGCCCTCGCCGAGGGTGACCACCGGCGTCCCCTCGCCGACCGGCAGTCGGTCCCGGTACTCCTCGATCACCCCGCGCCACTGGCCGTTGGTGCGGGGCCCGGCGGATGCGTTCATGACCATCTCATGTCCTTCTACTCGCCCCTCGCGGGGTGTCTGCGCTGTGCACGGTGTCGCCGCTACTCGCCCTCGACGCGCATGATGCTGGCCACACCGTGCACCGTGTCCAGCTCGCGGAGGGCGTCGACGGTCGCGCTGAGCGCCGCGTCGGGCGCCCGGTGCGTGACCACCACCAGTTGGGCCTCGCCGTCCTTGCCGGTCTGCCGGACGGTGTCGATGGAGACCCCGTGATCGGCGAATACCATCGCGCACTGGGCCAGCACGCCCGGTTTGTCCATCACGTCGAGGCTGATGTGATAGCGGGTGACGACCTCGCCCATCGGGCTGACCGGCAGCCGCGCGTACGCCGACTCGCCGGGGCCACGGCCGCCGTTGAGCTTGTTCCGGCAGGCCGCCACCAGGTCGCCGAGGACGGCGGACGCGGTCGGCGCGCCGCCGGCGCCCGGCCCGTAGAACATCAACTGGCCGGCGGAGTCCGCCTCCACGAAGACCGCGTTGTACGCCTCCCGGACCGAGGCCAGCGGATGACTGAGCGGGATCATCGCCGGGTGCACCCGGGCGGTCACCGAGCGTCCGTCCTGGGCCCGTTCGCAGATGGCGAGCAGCTTGACCGTGCATCCCATGCCGCGCGCGCTGGCGATGTCCGACGCGGTCACCTCGGTGATGCCCTGCCGGTGCACGTCGTCCAGCCGGACCCGGGTGTGGAACGCGATGCCGGCCAGGATCGCCGCCTTGGCCGCCGCGTCGAAGCCCTCCACGTCGGCCGTCGGGTCGGCCTCCGCGTAGCCGAGCGCGGTGGCCTCGGCCAGCGCCTCGCCGTAGCCGGCGCCGGTGGACTCCATCCGGTCCAGCACGAAGTTGGTGGTGCCGTTGACGATGCCCAGCACCCGGTTCACCCGGTCCCCGGCCAGCGACTCGCGCAGCGGCCGCAGCAGCGGGATGGCGCCGGCCACCGCCGCCTCGAAGTACAGGTCGGCACCGTGCCGTTCGGCCTCCGCGTAGCGGGCCGGGCCGTCCTGGGCGAGCAGCGCCTTGTTCGCCGTGACCACGCTGGCACCGTGCGCGAAGGCACTGTCGATCAGCGCGCGGGCCGGCTCGATCCCGCCGATCAGCTCGACCACCACGTCGATGTCACCCCGGGCCACCAGGCCCGCCGCGTCCGTGGTGATCAGCTCGGGCGGCACCTCGCCGCGCGCCCGGTCGGGCCGGCGCACCGCGACGCCGGCCAGCTCGACCGGCGCGCCGATGCGCGCCGCCAGGTCGTCCGCCTGCGTCAGCATCAGCCGGGCCACCTGGGAGCCGACCACGCCGCAGCCAAGCAGCGCCACCCTCAACGGACGCGACGCAGACGTGCGCACCATACGACCCAGCCTTTCAGCTCACTCGGGACTACCAGTCTCACGCACCGGCGGCTGACCGCCGTGGCACGTTCACCATGCGGACGCGGCCGACCGACCCGTGGTCGGCCGCCGGCCGCGGCGCGGGGCTCCGCAACCGCGCGCCACCGCGCGGGGCTCCGGAGCCGCCGGCCACGGCGCGGGGCTCACCCCACGTCCAGCCGGAGCAGGTCCTCCTCCGTCTCCCGACGGATGATCGCCCCCGCCATCCCACCGGCCACCGCGACCACCGGGGGGCGCGGCGTGTGGTTGTAGTTGCTCGCCATCGAACGGCAGTAGGCGCCGGTCGCCGGCACCGCGATCAGGTCGCCGGGCGCCAGGTCCGCCGGCAGGTAGGCGTCCCTGACCACGATGTCACCGCTCTCGCAGTGCTTCCCGACCACCCGCACCAGGATCGGCGGCGCGGCCGAGGCCCGGGACGCCAGCGCCACCGAGTACTCCGCGTCGTAGAGCGCCGTCCTGATGTTGTCCGACATGCCACCGTCCACACTCACATAGGTGCGCAAACCCTCCAGCGGCTTGACGGTACCCACCTCGTAGAGGGTCAGCGCGGTCGGCCCGACCACCGCCCGGCCCGGCTCGACCGAGAGCCGCGGCTCGGCCAGGCCGGCCGCCTCGCACTCCCTGGCCACGATGTCGCGCAGCGCCTTGGCGATGTGGTGCGGCTCACTCGGGTCGTCGTCCGGGGTGTAGGCGATGCCCAGGCCGCCGCCGAGGTCGATCTCCGGCAGCTCGACCCCGAACTGGTCCCGCACCTGCCGCAGCAGGCCCACCACCCGGCGCGCGGAGACCTCGAAGCCGGCCATGTCGAAGATCTGCGAGCCGATGTGCGAGTGCAGCCCGACCAGCTCCAGGCTCTCGGCGGCCAGCGCCCGCCGCACCGCCTCCAGCGCGCTGCCGTCGGCCAGCGCCAGGCCGAACTTCTGGTCCTCGTGCGCGGTCGCGATGAACTCGTGGGTGTGCGCCTCGACCCCCACCGTCACCCGGATCTGCACCCGCTGCCGCACCCCGTGCCGGCGGGCCGCGTCCGCCACCCGCTCGATCTCCTGGAACGAGTCCAGCACCACCCGGCCGACCCCGGCGGTCACCGCCCGCTCGATCTCGGCCAGCGACTTGTTGTTGCCGTGCAGCGCGATCCGCTCCGGCGGCATCCCGCCGGCCAGCGCGGTGGCCAGCTCGCCGCCGGTGCACACGTCGAGGTTCAGGCCCTCCTCGCGCAGCCAGCGGACCACCGCCCGGGACAGGAACGCCTTGCCCGCGTAGAACACGTCCGCGTCCGGCGCGAACGCGTCCCGCCAGGCGCGGCACCTGGCCCGGAAGTCGGCCTCGTCCAACACGAAGGCCGGCGTGCCGAACTCCTCGGCCAGCGAGCGGACGTCAACCCCGCCGACGGTCAGCACGCCGTCGGCGTCACGGTGCACGGTGCGGGCCCAGACCTTCGGGTCCAGGGCATTGAGGTCCACCGGAGGGGCGGCGTAGTGGCCCTCCGGCAGCACGTCGGCGTGGCGGGGGCCCGCGGGGTGGGCGGAACGACTCATGGTGTGACTCTTCTCGGATCTGGCGGCCGGCCCCTCACGACGGGGCGCTCACAGCCACTCGGGGGCGCTGACGCCCAGGTCGTGCAGGCCGTCGGCGAGCACCGTCCCGGTGGCCTGGGCGAGGGCCAGCCGGGCGCGGTGGACGGCCCCGGGTTTCTCGTCTCCCGTCGGGAGCGTCGGCCGCAGCGCCTCCACGGTGAGCAGCGCCTCGGCGATCGACGGCAACCGGACCGCGGGCCGGCCCGCGTCCCGCAGCGCCGCCAACAGCTCACGCTCCGCCGGCAGTTCGAACGGCGCGGCGTCCGGGTCCGGGACCACCCCGAGCGCCGCGGCGCCACGCGCCAGGGCCGCGCAGCGGGACCTGGCGTAGCGCACCAGGAAGAGCGGGTTCGACACCCGCTGCACCAGCAGCCCGCCGGCCGGGTCGCCGCCGGCGACCGCGGCCCAGCGGGCGGCGTCCAGCGCCGGGTCATCCGGCAGGCTGGGCGCCGGCGGCGCGGCGAGCAGCGCGCGCAGCAGCGCCGGCTCGGCGTCGGCGGCCAGCGCGATGGTCAGGAACCCACCGCCGGTGACCCGCACCTCGGCCACCCCCGGCTCGGCCGCCAGCCGCGCCCGCAGGCGGCCGGCCACCTCGGCGGCCGGCAGGCCGGCGGGGCCGGCCAGCCGCAGCGCGATGCCGGTCGACCAGGCGTGCGCGCCGACGTGCCGGGGCGGACGACGCAACGCGACCCCGTCCGGCCCCTCGGGCACGGCCACCCGCAGCTCACCGCTGGCCACGGCGCCGCGCACGGAGCGCAGCACGGCCTGGGAGAGCTGGGTCGGAGTCACGGGGCAAGGGTACGAGAGCCAGGTCCGCACTCCGCCAGCGGTTTCACCAGCTGGACCGCGCGTCGGGGGCGCTCCGCGCACAGCCGCTGCACCAGGCCGACCAGCTCCGCCGGCTCGAACGGCTTGCTCAGCACCGCGTCGATGCCGCCGGGCGGCCGGGGGCCGACGCTGGCGGAGACCAGCACCAGCGGGATGTACCGGGTGCGCCGGTCCAACCGCAGCTGGTCGACGGCGGCGAGCCCGTCCAGCCGGGGCATCGCCAGGTCCAGCGTGATCACGTCGGGCCGGAACCGGTGCACCCTCTCCAGGCACTCGGCGCCGTCGCACGCGGTCATGACCTCGAAGCCGTCGAGTTCGAGATTGACTCTGATCAGCTGCCGGATGACCTGGCTGTCGTCCACCACCAGAACCCGGCCAGGAGCGGCTGGCACGCAGCCAGCGTAGGACGCCTCCCCCACCGCCGTCCGGCCTTTCCGGCAACTTCTACCCGGGAGTATTTTCCCCCGCACCCACGTACGGAAAGACAGCGGTTCGAGGCACCGCCGCCGAGCTGGTAGTGTTCTTCTCGTCGCCAAGCAAGGCGAAGCGCCCCCGTAGCTCAGGGGATAGAGCAACGGCCTCCGGAGCCGTGTGCGCAGGTTCGAATCCTGCCGGGGGCACATCCTGGAAACCAGCGGATCGCATCCGCTGACCAGCCGCGATGTGCCGAGTTGAGGGCGGGAGTCAGTCTCACTGACTCCCGCCCTCTCTCGTTGCCTCCCACCACCTACGGGCCAGTCACGGGCCAGTCCTTGGCCCCTCGCGCGGAACGGGCGGCGACTGGCATGCGTCAGGCTCCGGCAGCCCCCTCAGCTCCATCGGCGTCCTCTCGCAACGCGACAGCAATCTCTGGGGGCTCCAGCACTTCATCCAGGGTCATGGTCGAGGGGTCAGGGCCGAAGGCGCTAACGTCCATGGTCGCCTGCCGCCCCGAGGGCATGTGAAGGATGCCCCGCACGAAGACCGGCCGTCTCTCAGCCATATAGCGCGAGGCTAGGCCAAAAACTGGCCAATCCAAATCAAACTTAACAGTCCGCACACGCCCACCGATTGAAGCCTGCACGACGACACGACCGTTCCCCTCATTCAACAGCGCAGAACAACTGGTGACGATCCCGAAGATCACCTGCTCTTCGATACGCTCAGATGACCTTAGCGTCGAAGCGATTTCCCCAACGACACGAACAGCTTCTTTTGGGAACACCGACCTGTCAGTCAGCAATCTCGGGGGAGTCGCCGCCGGAGCCCATTGGAAGCGGATGTCATAGCTGTCGACCTGGCCGGTCATTAGCACCTGGGATACCGCGTCACAAAGCTCACGGGAGACACCTTCCGCTACTGCGTCGTGCACGTCTGCCGTACTGGGCAAACGATCACGAGTGACCGCCATCTGCTCCAAGACATCCAGGGCATGAGCCATTGTCGTTGCCACTCTACGGTCGAAACGAGCTTCTTCAACCGCCAGGTTGAGCTTGGGCTGATCATCGAGGCCGTCACTGTCTGACTGCACGTCGGAAGATCGCGCCCGAGAGATGATCGGAATGATATAGGAGCCGTGCATGGTATGCCCAAGCCTGACTTGCCGAGCATGCCGAATCGCCCTTTTAGGCATGTTGCGCCCAAAGTTCCCTTGCCGCATAAGAGTGGAAGCAGCCGAGGCAGTTACGAGGCGCTTAGCCGAATCGAAAAGTGCGATTCCAGCCTGGAGGGGGATGGTATCGTCGATCTCTCCTTCACTTACAGCTCTCAGTTTAGTGATATCTAAGAACTGGCGAGCCATGTCTTCGCGAACCTGATCGGGACTTCTCCCTTCGATGCGGGCAAGCTCCTGCGTAAGTCCTCGCATCATCCGCGGATAGTCAGGCGCCGACTCGACCTTGGGCACCATGACGCGCAGCGAACTCTCAGCATCAGATTCCCAAATCTCAGCCAGCGGCCCTTGCACAGCTGGTCTCCAGGCGGCACGCGCCAGGTAGCTCGCGGCGTCCTCGAAGGCCACTCGTAGCGCCGTCACGCTACCGTCACCGCCTGCGCACCGAACATCAGCCTGTGCATCGCATGGGAAAACATCTCTTCAAACCCGGGCAGGTCGATGCGCTGATGCAACGGAAGATGTATGGCCTTGGTGGCCTTATTCTCAACAGAGGGCGCATCCTGCAATTTGGCCCAGTAGCCAGAGCATCTCATAGTCAGCTCATGCTCGTCATGAATCATCCACTGCTCGATGTCACGCGGCACGATCACAAGCCCCAAAAAACCGACAGAAGTCCGTGTGGGCGCCCTCAGTTTGTCATAGGTGGGTATGTCCAAATCGTAGGAATAGGCGGCCCCCTGGGCAGCCATCTTCGGGCTATAAGTGCATTTCATCTGAAGCTCAAACGTCAACCCATCAGAGCGCCTGACTGACAGATCAACGCCGTCCTTATCAACCTCCCACCGCCCCAGGGTGTAGCCACCCCTAGTGGCCAAAGCCGCAACATACGCAAGGCTCACCTGCTCCTGTTGCCAACTGTCGGCGACGTCCACGGACCCCCCTCCGTCACAGAGAGACACAAGGTACCGCCTTCGCGTCACCACTTCTAGAGCGCCTCGATCATGTCCACACCGTCCCGGGAACGCGAGAGATCGGCCCTGCCAACGACCGTGGGGCTGTCTGGGCAGCTAGGGGCCTGGTCGAGCGGTTGGGAGGAGGCAGAAGCCAGCGTTCTGTCTTCCACCTCCTCACGGCATTACCAACCCGGATTTGGCTTAGAGCGCTTCACCTCTACGCCGTATCGCCTTCGTCTTCCAGAGCCTTGGTGATCTTCGCGTTGGCCGCCTCCTCGTGGCCGTCCACACACCCGTGGTACCTCCGGTGGATGACCTCAGGGGAGTTGCCGACCCGGCGGGCCACCTCGGCGATGGGCACCCCCGCGTTCAACCACCGCGTGATACAGGCGTGCCGCAGGTCATACGGCCGGCCCGCCAACGGCGAGTCCACCCGCTCCGGTGGAAGCGCCAGCGCCCGCGCCTCCTCCCACACCCGCCAGTAGGTCGAGCTGCCCACCAGATCGCCCCGCTCATTGGCGAACAGGCGACCGCCCTTCGCGGTCCCGAACGTCCTCAGGTGGTCCCGAAGGATCGCCACCAGCACGGGCGGGATGGGCACCGGCCGGTCGGAGGACGCTGCACGAGCCTTGAGCCCGCGCTTGTCGTGCCGCTCCCCCGAGTCCGTCCACTGCTTCCCCGATACCGGCCGCGTCTCCCGAAGCGTCAACGTGCCCCAGAGGGCCGCCTCACCGTCTTCCGCCGGCTCCGGCAACTCGCAGTCGGCGAACCGCAGTCCCACTGCCTCAGCGGGCCGCAGAGCGGCGTAGTACATCACCGCATAGAAGGCGACCAGCCGCCGGCCGCGCGCCCGGTGCCACGACCCCACATAGGAGACCGCGGCGAGGAGTTGGCGCCCTTGGACGGCGTTCACGAGGACCCGGCGGTCCACCTCGCCGAAGAAGCCTTTCCTCCCGCCCTGGAGAGAGCGCAAGGGGTTCTTGGTGATGATCCCTCCAGCCGCAGCGAAGTCCAGCGCCGTGTTCACCGTGCGCCGCCGACGACGGTAGGTCTCGCCAGCACTGGGCTTGCCGTCCAGACGGAAGGCAAGCCGGTACTCCACGGCCCTGAGAACGGCGGGATCGTTCTCGATGTCAGCCACCGGCCGGGTTGATGAGGCCAGCGCCTTGTAGGCGGCTTTGAGCTTCTCCGGAACCGGCTCACTCTGGTGGGCAGGCACCACCGACCAGCGTGCGGCCCTACGCAAGTCGCGCGCCACGATGTCTTTCGCGGCGCCTTCCTTCAGCAGAGCGAGGGTGACGGCCGCCAGGCTGTCGGCCATTCCCTCTCGGGTCTTGGCTGCAACAGCGGGCCAGCGAGCCGCAACATAGTCCCGACAGAACGCAAACCACGAAACGGGAGGCTCCTCCTCCCGCTCCGACTCCTCAGCCGCTCTGAACTCCGATTCCGGGAGACCAGTCTCGACGTGGAAGGCTTCACCACGCTGCATCGCCCGCCAGAGTTCGGACCGCCGGCTGTCCGCCAATGGCTTGGTGGCGAAGGAGAGCCCGTGTTCACGCCCGCCCACGATCCAGCGAAGGCGGAACGGGCGATTCTTGCGCTTCCTCGTAGTGATATCCCAGATGCGGACATTGAGCGAGAACTCACGACGAGATTGGATTTCCGTCATTCGGTCTCCTCCCGCGAGGAGAGCCAGCGCAGGTATTCCGACATCCGAATGCGAACGCTTCCGTTCGGCAGCTTGATGGCTCGCGGCCCTTTCTTGCACTGGCGCCACCGGTAGAAGGTGGACTCCGGCACCCCGAGGTCGGCGAGCACCTCGGGGATGGTCAACAGCTTGTCCCCCGTCATGCGTTGGTCTCCCCGCTGAGGCGAGACAGCCGGGACAGGGGTGTCCCGGACGCGTCCCGCACGTTTCCGCTGGTCAGATCGTGTCCCGGGACACCGGGACAGCCGGGACAGTTCATGCCTGCCCCCCGCTGTCCCGGTCGCCGGGCACCCGGTAGGCGCCGGCGGTGTCCCGGATGAGCTGCACGTCGTCGGCCATCCGGGCGCAGGTCTTCCGGACCAGGCCGACTTCCAGGTCGGTGGCTGCCGCGATGTCCTTGGGCCGGGCCCCGGGGTTCGCGCGGACGAAACGCAGGATCGCGGCCCGGGTGTCGTGCACCGTGTGTTCGGCGACGGGCCCGTCGAGGAGCTGCCACGCCCCGGCAGCGGCGTGGAACTGCAAGGCGTACTCGGCCTCGTCCACATCCCGACCGGTGACGTGCAGCACGCCGTCCGCCTGCCCCCGGGACCGCTTCAGCACCAACGTCGCATCGGCGGCACCGGCCAGTCCGTTGGTGCCGGAGACCTCGGTCAGGAAGTCGTCGCTGCCAGCCTTGCGGACGTGGTGGACCAGCACGACGGCCACGCCGTAGTGGTCGGCGAGGCGCTTGGCGTGGCCTACGGCCGCGTAGTCGGCGTCGTAGGCGGACGACCCCGGCGCGGACACCCCGCGCATCTTGGCGAAGACGTCGATGACGACCATGCGCGCGGTCGGGTTCCGCTCCAACCACTGCGCGATGGCCTCTCCCCCGCCCTGCGGCAGGGGCGGACAGGTGGTCGCCAACGTCAGTCCGGGCGGCGCCGGTTGGCCGCCCAGGATCTTCCCCATCCGGGTCTTGAGGCGGCGCGGGGTGTCCTCCAGAGCGAGGTAGAGCACCGGCCCGCCCTCAACGGCGATGCTGTCCATGGCCTGGCCGCCGGCCGCCACCGACAGCCCGAGCCCCAGGCTGAGCCAGGACTTGCCCACCTTGGGCGGACCAGCCAGCAGGTTGACGCCCTCGGAGAGGATGCCGGGGACCGCCCACTTCGGCTCGGGGAACTCGGTGCGCATCAACTCGTCCGCCGTCCAGGCGGTCCGGATACGCTGCTGGGCCGGCTCGATGGCGTGGGCTTCCACCCCGCCGGGAACGGCCCGCAGATGGGGCCAGGACGCGTCGTTCGCGGGGTGCGTCACGCGGCCACCCCCACCGTGCGGGGCCGGCGGGCACCGGCACGCAGACCCGAAGCGATGGTCTTCGGGATCTCCCGGGGCCGCTGGCCAACGCCGGCCGCCACCTCGGTCAGCCGCTCGATCACCTCGGACTCAGTCAACTCCCCGCCGGCAACGAGCTGCCCGAGGGCCACGGCCGCCCGGTACAGGTCCTGGTTGTGCTCGTCCGGCGCGGAGTTGGCCACCCTGGCCAGTTCGGCGTTCACCGCCGCGGTGACGTAGCGGCTGTGCCGGTCATCGCCCCGAACCGGCACCATCACCGGCCGCTGGGGCGGCAGGAGCGGCGGGGTGAGCAGGGTGAGCAGCCAGCCGGGCAACGGCGCGGGCTCCGCGTCGTACGCCACCACGTACGGCTTACCCCGTACGACACTGCCGGGACCGACCACGTACCCGCCGGCCGCCCGGGTGTCGATCTTCCAACCCAGCTTCCCCGAGGTGTTCCTCAGCTCCACATCGGCGGGGGCGGCGAAGTAGAGGTGCTGGCCGCCCCGGCCGGTGCGAACGGTGAAGGTATCGGCGGGCAGTGGCTCGTTGCTCTGCTCGCAGAGCAGAGCGAACGCGTCCAGTCCGTCGTTGACACCCTGGTGTGCCCAGTCGGCCGGCGGCCGGTCGTCCGGGTTCTTGGGGGTGTCCAGGTCGATCACGACCAACCGGGAAGGGCCACAGGCAACGCCGATGTTGTAGGCGCCGGCCGCCCAGCATCGAGCGATGCGCGCCCGGTCAGCGGTGGCCCGCTCCTCCCAGCGGGAGACAGCGGGGCGCTTGTCGCCGGGCACCAACGGGAAGATCTGCCAGCCGCGTTCCGCGCTGGTGTGCGCGGCGAAGGGCGGCGCGGAGAGTCCGCGATGTGTCACGATGGGTTCTTCCGTTCTCTCGTAGAGCGGGTAGGGCCCGGCAGGGGCCGACTTTTGCGAGGAGAGCCCCTGCCGGGTTTTTTGCTGGCCGGATGGCCGCTGTCAGGTCGTCCGGTTGAGCGTCGAGACGAGTGCGGCCACGTTGCCGCCGAGGGCCGTCAAGCGCTGCTCGATCGCTTGCCAGGACTCCGGGTCGATGGCCATGAGGGCGGCGACGGCGGTGGCCGTGTCGCCGCGCTGGTGTGCTTCCAGTGCGGTGCGGAGTTCGCCGGCCGCCATGAGGCTGATGCGCGAGGGGTGGGTCACGGCGGGCCCCTATCCGATGTCGCCGATGGCGTCGGTGAGCGAAGCCACGGTGTCGTTGATGTTGTCGGCCATGTCGGTGTCGGCGAGGTAGAAGCCGAGCAGCAGGCAGGCGACGGCGGCGCCGATGCCCACCGCCCGGAACTTCAGCAGCGCGGCGACCAGCACCGCGAAGACCAGGGCCAGGGAGACGGTCACGGTCATGTGCGGCTCCTCCTTCGTGGGGTCAGCGGGTGCCGTTGCGGTAGGTACGGCGCCAGGCGTTGTGCGCCCGGCGGCCGATGCGAAGCCGGAGCCCGGACGCCTGGCAGCGGCGGCAGTCGTTGCCGCGGCGGTGCTTGGTGGCCCCGGTGATGGTGGTCTTGGTGATGAGTTGGTGTCCCAGTCCGTCGCACTTGCGGCAGCGCCCGAACGGGGAGGCGACACACAGCAGGATGTAACAGAGTGTGATGGCGAGCAGGAAGGCGCTAGCAGCGAGCATGGGGTCTCCGGATGCTCTCAGGGGCGGGTTGTGGGGTGTTCTCGCTGGTCAGCGCTAGGGGCTAGCGTGCTGGCCAATGGCGGTTTGGGGCGCTAGGGGGGCCGCTAGACCTAGCGGGGGTGTCCGCTAGGTCTAGCGACCGTGATGGGTCAGGCCGCGCCGGCCTGACCGTCACTCTCCGTGTCAGCAGCGGCGAGGATGGCGGCGCGCTTGATGCCGCGCCGGTTGGCGCCCTTGCCCGCGTCGGTGGTGCCCCAGACCTGTCCGGTGCTGACCCCGTGGGGCTTGAGCGCGGCCGTCAACTGCTCCGCCCCCCAGCCCTGGTAGACCTCGGGTCGCAGGTTGGCCAGGCGGGCCACGATGACCTCGTTCCACGCCTTGTCCTCGGGCATCACGGCCAGGATGTCGGCCAGCAGGTCGTACCCCGACCCGGCGGTCTCCGACTCGACCGCTTCCCCCGCGGCATGGCCGGTGAGGGTGCCAGCCAGCATCCGGGCGGCGCGGGCCCGCAGGGCGATGGTGTCGGCGGTCGGGGCGTCGGCGAAGACACCCCGCACGATCCGGGCGTCCGCCCCCTCACCCACGAAGTAGCAGATGCCCTTGTCCGCCCACGCGAACATGGTGGCCCTGATGCCCCGCTTGTAGGCGGACGTGCCCAGCACCATGTCGTTCTCGACCTGGGACATGACCTTCAGGCACCAGCGGGCCCCGGCGTTCGCGGAGATGCCGGTGGGCAGCGACTTGGCGTCCGGCCGCTGAGTGGCCAGCAACAGCACGATCCCGGTAGCCGGGCCGCGCTTCACCAGGTCGGTGCAGATCTCCTCGAACTCCCCGCCGTACTTGGCGTGCTCGAAGAGAACCTGGCACTCGTCCACCCCGATCACGATCGGGTGGAGCCCCAACTCCTTCTTGTCCGCCAGCTCGGAGGTGACCTTCGACTCCGGGCACAGGTCCCGGGGCAAGCCGCGGATCACCTTCGTGCGGCGCCGCATCTCGGTGCGGACCTCGCGCAGCCCGTTGAGGATGTACTCGATGTCCTCATCCTCGTCCCCGGCCCGGTGCCGGTGGGAGACCCGATCCCCCACCGGGTCCAGGTCACCGGTCCCCTTCAGGTCGTAGGTGTGCAGCTCCGCACGCTGGTCCAACGCGGCGATCAGCAACAGCAGCCTGAGCAGGAACGTCTTGCCCATCCGGGGGATGGCGCCGATGATCCCGGCGATGTACATCAGCGTCAGCTCAACCCAGCGCCCGCGCTGGTCGGTTCCCCACGCGACGGGCTTGAACAGGTTGACGCTGCCGGTCTTGGCCAACGGCCAGGCGGGCTGCTTGGCCTTGGACATGTCCTGGTCCCCGACCCACATCACCAGGCGGCCGGTGTGCTCCTCCGGCACGGCCTCAGGCCACACGCAGCCCAGCGGGCGCCGCAGACCGGACGCCAGCCGCTCCCGCCGGTCGATCACGTCCGTGACCGTCACCCCGAACGGAAGGTCGCCCTCGGCCCGCCAGCCGGGGCCGTCCCGGGTGATCGGGGCCACGAACGCCAACCCGTCCCGGCCCTTGGCCTGAGCCTGGTTGATCGCCGGAATGCCCAGCGCGCCCAGGGCGCGCAGCACCATGTCCGAGGTCAGCTTGTCCGCCTTGGGGCGCTGCACCGCGCGGGTGATGACCGGCGCGTCGGCCGGCGCCCCGATCCACCCCAACGCGGCGACCAGCGCGCCGCCGGTCACCAGGTGCACCCAGGTCGGGGCCAGCACGTACAAGGCGATGGCCGCCCCCACACCGACGATCGAGGCGAGCACGAACAGCAGCGCCCGCAGCTTCACCCGGTGGTCACGCTGCCTGGACAGCCGGAAGTACTCCTGCGCGTTCGCCTCGGCCACCGCCCAGCGCCGCAGCGGCGCGCCCTCGGCATCGGCCAGCCAACGCCCCACCGCCCCCACGGTCTTGGCCGCGCCAGCCGGGGACCGCAGCGCGAGTTTCCCGGCGTAGAGCGGGGTCCGGACCGCGTGATACGCCGTGATGTGCCCGCTGTACCCGGCCAACCAGCGGGCCGACGCGGCCAGTTCGGCACGGGACCGCACCCACGCGGGCAGGATCGGCAACCGCCGAGCCCGCCGCGCGCCGTCCCAGAAGCCCGGCCCGTCCGGCCCCGGGGAATCGACCACCACCGTCTTCTCCGGATCGGCCGATTCGTCCTCGGCACGATCGGCCGATTCCGCACCCGATCCAGCCTGGGCACCATCGGCCGACTCGATCGGCCGATCCGCGCCGTCCGGTCGGGTCGCCGATCGGGCCTTGTCCAGGTCCACCAGATCGGCACCCGCGTCGGGCCCCGATCGGCTCGTCATGTCAGCTTCGAGTCGGGCGAACAGCTCCCGTTCGCGCTCGCTGTCGTCGTGGTTCACTGAAGACTTCCTCTTCTCACTGGTTGAGGAGTTGGGAGAGCCGGGGCCCGGCCCGGCAGGTCCGCCAAGACAGCGGGCCGGGCCCCGGGGTGTGCTCGATCGAGAATGCCGCCTTTCGGGTCGCCTAACTTTCCAGAAGTGTGAAAGTGGAGATTCACTGATTCGGCAGCGAGTTGATGTGGTCTGTGGTAGGTGCTAGACCTCGAAGAGTTCAGCCTGTCCGTCGCATTCCTCCTCGCGCGCCTGCCGATTGGCGGCGCGGCGGGCACCGTCGTGGCACTCCGGGCACCACGCCCACAGCTCCGCGTGCGGCAGCCGGGCGGCGTCCAACGCCGGCGCACTCGGATCGATCGGCGCGGCGATCAGCCGCACCGGCCCCCGGTGCTTGCTGGCGTACTTGTCGTGCTCCTTGGGGCAGCGCCCGGCACCCTTCTTGTGCGGGTTGCCGCACTCGCCCCGGCACTGGCACCGGAACCCGGCCGCGCGCATCACCCGAGCCCACAGGTCGGCGAAGACGATCGGCTCACTCACGCCGCCACCTCCGGCAGGGTGGCGTCGATGTCTTCGCCTCGGCAGGTCCATGGCGAGCAGCCCGTTGGGCCGTCGTCGCTGTCGGGGTCGATGAGGTCGAGAAGGGAGCCTTGGCGCTCCTTCCACTCCGCGCGGGTGACCTGATCGATCGGGGCTTGGTCCAGGGGGAGGCAGGAGCGATGCAGGTACGCGGTGCCCATCAGAGGGGAGCCGTTAGCGTTGCCTCGGGCACCTCCTTGACGTATGGCGTAGTCGAAGGCCACGGCGTCCGCCCACTCCTGGGGGCGTTCGTCGCGCATCTCGCGCCAGAACGCGTTGGAGTGGAACGGGCAGCCGACGCACGCCGACTTCGGGGTAGATGCCCAGCCCTGGCCGGCGAGGTAGCGCAGGCAGTCGACCCGAGACCAATCCATCTCCAGCAACGGGTGCCGGTTGACGGCGTACTTGATGCCCGAGTCCTTGGCCCGGGTGAACTCATCCCGGCTGATCCCCACCCACTGCTCAGCGAAGACCCCCGCCGGTACACGCCCGGCAGGGAAGCCGAGCAGGGCCCGCACCTGCGCCTTGATCGGCTCGATCTTGTACTCCTTCGTGCACTGCCGGCGAACCATGCCCTTGGTCCCGTCCGGGTTGCGCACGAACAGCGGCATCGAGGCGAACCGGTGAGTCGGATCCAGCGCATCCCGGCGAATATCCCCGGCCGTCACCCGATAGATCGGGATACCAGCCGGGACAGCCACCTCACGCTCAAGCAGTTCCAGATGCCGGTAGACCTCCGGCGGCTCCCAACCTGTATCCGAGAACACCGCCGCATCCAGCCCCGCAAGGCGCCCCTCAGCGGCCAACAAGAGCAGGGCGGTGGACTGCACACCGGCCCCCAGCGACAACACACGCAAAGTCGGCTCACTCACGCCGCCACCGCCTCGGACTCCACGCCGTTCGGCGCCTGCTGGCGCTCCGCGCGGAGCGTGTCCCGCAGAGCGCGGGCGCGGTCCGGGGCGATACGGAGGGTGGTGCGCAGCCGGTCAGCGGTCAACTGGCCAACCGCCCAGTCCGCCGTCTTCTCTCGTGCCTCGGCAACGAGTTCGGCATCCGACCGGCGGGCCGGCGCCTTCGCCTTGGCCGGCTTCCGGGTGCGCTTCGGCTTGGGCCTCTCGGGCTCCTTCTCCAGGGCAGCGGGGGGAACCGCGGGGACTTCCAGCAGCCCGCCCCGTTCACAGATGACGACCGGTGTGGGCTCCGCGTCCTCGGGTGCGAGTTCGCCCAGCTTGAGAAGCATCCTCTCCCGACGCGGGGCCTTGCGCCGCCACCCACGGCCGTAGGTCTCCCGCAGGTCGGCGCGCGCCAGCTGGCGTTCACGCTCCCGGCCAAGGGCCATGCGGTAGCTGGTGACCTCCCACAGCACCATGCGCCGCCACAGGGCGAAGGTGCTGAACGGGGCCAGGAACCAGCGGGAGCGGCGAACCCGTTCCATGCGCCGGCCGGTGACAGCGCCGATCCGCACGGCATAGACGTGGGCCACGATCTCGGAGAGCACGACCCACAGCAGCGGCATGGTGCCGTGCGCGACCTTCGCCGACAGCGAGCCGCCGGCCGCGATGTTCAGCCAGCACGTCACCAGGGTCAGCACCCATGGGACCGCACGCACCCAGGCAAGCCGCATGTCCATCCGGATCAGCAGCAGGTTGGCCAGCGTGAACGTCGGGATCGCGGCGTCGATACCGACCGGCAGTATCCACGGATGGGAGAAGCCCCAGCGCTCAGCGGCGGCCGACAGGGCGTCGAACGACGACACCAGCCCCAGTGCGCCGACCCCGGCTCCCACCACCACGGCCACGACCAACAGCCACTTCTCGGCGCGCCCCAACGGCGGCGGCGCGGTCACCGTCTCGGTGGTCATGACACGCCTCCCGTCCGGCCAGGACGGCGGCCGTTGGTGGTGGGCTGGTGCGGGGCGTCCAGGTCAGCGACTCGCCAACCGCCGCCGTCCCGCTTCGCGGCGTACATCGCTTCGTCGGCCCGCCGCAGCAGTACCGACAGCGAGCCGCCGGCCGGGGCGAACACCCCGCCCAGCGACGCACCGTGCGAGACGCTGCGCCCCTGATAGACGAACGGGGTGGTCAAGCACTCGTGCAGCCCGTTCAGCAGCCACGGCAGCGCGTGCGAGCCAGGCAGGGGGACCACGGCAACGAACTCGTCCCCACCCAGCCGACCCACCACGCCGCGGCCGTCCCCAATGGTCTCGGTCATCACGGTCCCGGCCACGCGGATCGCCTGATCACCGGTCGCGTGCCCCAGCCGGTCGTTGAGCTGCTTGAAGCCGTCAAGGTCAACGAAGATCACGGCCACCGACCGGCGAGCGACCAACCTGGCGGCGGCCGACTCGAACCCGGCCCGCGTCCGCAGACCCGTCAACGGGTCTCGCCGCGCCACCTCCAACCGCCGCCGCAGCCACATCGAGTGGGCCGACCAACCGGCCGCCACCGGCACGGCCGACGCCAGCGCGGGAATCAGGCTGCTCACTCGCCCCCACCTCCCTGCATGCTGCCAAGGGGCGCCAGCGCGGCGTGCGCGTCCGACAGGGCCACGCGCAGCAGCAAGGCGCACTCCTCGGACCACTCCACCGCCGCAGCAAGCTCCCGCAGCGTGGCCCGCAGCCGCTCGGGGCCCGCGTCGTGCCGCAGCCTGCCCGCCCGTTCCTCGCGCTGGATGAGGCCGTGTGCCTGGGCGATCGCCTGCGGCAAGCGGCCCGCCAGCGCTACGAGCTGACCCACCACCGCGTAGGCATCCCCGGGGAACTCGAACTCCGCGCTGGTCGGAGTCGGGTCCATCGTGAGGTGATTGAGCGCGCGGACCGCCTCAGCAGCCGTCTGCGCCTGCTGCGCGGCCGTCTGGCTGGCGTTCACAGGGCACCCCCCGCGGCGATAGCAGCGGCCACGACCAGCAGGGCGCCGCCGCACAGGGTCAGGTCGATCGCGCGACGGATGCGCCGGTACTTGGCCGTGGCCAGCCGGGACAACGCGGTGACGGCACCGGGGCGGTGGTCGGTCCCCAACTCACCGCGCAACTCGTCGGCGGTCAGGGTCGCCCAGTGCGGGAAAGTCCCCGGTACCGGCGAGGTGTTCGGCCGCACGTTCCACAGCAGCACCACCCCCGCCGCCAACAGGAACCCGACCCCGGCCAGACCGACCAGCCACGCGGCCACCGGCAGATGCATGGCGCCCCCGCCGACGGTCACCCCGGTCAGCAACAGGCCCAGGAAGGTGGTCAGGTTCGCGGCCTTGGCGTCCGTGCGGGCGATCTGGCCCTGAACCTCGCTCAGGGCCTCGGAGAGCGCCCCGTTGGTGTCGCGCTGGCTCATCACCGGCTCACCGCCCGGACGAACTCCGACTTGGCCAGGTAGCTCTCGATGGCCCGCGCGGTCAGCCTGGCCAGCGGGGCGGCCAAGCTGGGGTCCTCGGCCAGCATGTCGGCGGCGGCAGTCAGCCGGGCCGCGCGCTCCGCGTTGGTCTCGGTGTCGGGCCCGAGCCACAATTCCGGGTCCACTCCGAAGCCGAGCGCCAGCTCGACCAGTTCGTCATCAGTCGCGATCTTCTGATCGCCGATGAACTGCTTCATGTTGGTGTTCTCCAACCTCGATCTGAGACGGGTAGGCACGGGTGCGGCGGGTGACTTTTGCGAGGAGTCCCGCCGCCCCGTGGTGTATCGAGCCCGACCGCGGCGAAACGGTCGGACGGTCGGGGCTGCTGGTCAGGCCAGACGGCGAGCGGCCACCTGGCGCAGATGGGTGTGCGTCTCACGCGCACGCTGGCCAACCTGGTCGGTCTGGCTCAGCGGCGCGTCGCCGAGCGCCACGGCCGCGTTGCGCGCTTCCTGAGCGGCGGCCAGCAACTCGGGGTCGTCGGTCAGCAGGTGAAGCCGGTCAAGAGCGCCGGTGAGCCGAGTACGCGCCGCGTATCGGGCCTCACGGGCCTCACGGGTGTCGGGCACTCCGGCCCGCCGGTCACTGATCTTCAGGTACTGCTGCTCGCGGTGGCCGACGATCGCGCCCTGGAGTTCGACCAGGGCCTCAAGCAACGCGGCCCGCCGCTGACTCTCCCGCTGCCGGCGGTCGGCTCGGGAGCTGTTGAAGTGCTGGAGAAGGCCGGTGACGGTGGCACCGGCCAGGGTGCCGAGAACGGCGAGAAGCGTGGCGATCACCTGGGAATCACTCCTTGCTGTGTGGAAGCGGGTCTGCCGTGGCCGGTGGCCTGACAGTGGAGAGGGCGGGGAGGGAGTCGAACCCTCACCCCCGCAGGGGCCCACCACGGGCCGCCCTTGGGTTCTGCGTCCGCCGTGCCCTGTTCACCTCCTTCCGGGGGGCTTTGGCGGGAACCTGTGGAGTTGTCAAAGAACGAGCGCTTCCTTTGAACCCGTTTCACGGGGCTCTCCGGGCGCCGCTCGAAGCGATGCATGTATTACATGCCTCGCGCCGTCGCCCTGTCAAGTACCCGACCGTCCACCCTGGTGTCCGGCCCGGAACTTCTTGGGACTCCCTCAGCATCGCCGCAGGTCAAGGGAGTTGGACACCACACACATGGACATCCCAGGGACGACTTCGTAGGCTCAGGAAGTCCCAAGACGTCCCACGGGGGTGGAGATGCCGAACGAGCAGTTACGCGCCGCGCTGCTGGCGAAGGGGTTCACCACCCGTGATCTGGCGGAGCGCATCGGCGTGGACCCGAAGACGGTCGAACGCTGGATCACCCAGGACAAGCGCCCCTACCGACGACACCAGTACGCGACCGCCACCATCCTGAAGGTGGACGCGTCGTTCCTCTGGTCCGACGACGTACGCACGGTGGCCAGCGCGGCCGACCTGGGCAAGGCGGAGATCGTCACCGTCTACCCGCACCGGCACATGGTGCCCAAGGGGCTCTGGCAAGAGATATACGGGCGGGCGGAACGACAGCTCGATGTCCTGGTCTACGCCGGTGGCTTCCTCGCCGAGGACCCCGTCTTTCACAGGTTGATCTCAGACAAGGCGAAGACGGCCCAGGTGCGCATCCTCATGGGTGACCCGGATTGCCCGGCGGTCCGACAACGGGGCACGGATGAGGGGCACATGATCATGGGCCCCAAGATTCGCAATGCGCTGGTGAACTACCGGCCGCTCATGGACAGCCACCCCGAGATCGAGTTCCGCCTACACGACGCGACGCTGTACAACTCCATCTATCGGGCCGACAACGAGATGCTGGTGAACACCCACGTCTATGGGATCGGAGCCTATCTGGCTCCGGTACTGCACCTCAGGAAACTCTCGGGCGCCTCCTTGTTCGACACCTACGCCGAGAGCATCGACCACACGTGGGCCAAAGCCCGCCCGGTGCGAGACTCCGACTTTCCGAAAGCTGAATAACCATGGGACGCATTGACTACCTGCACGACCCCGCCGCTCCCCCGGCCAACTCCGTGGTGCCATCCGTGGTCGCGGTGGTGCGGGACAATGACGGCCGGGTGCTGATGATCCGCCGCTCCGACAACGGCCGCTGGGCCCTCCCGGGCGGCGGTCACGACGTGGGCGAGTCCATCAGCGACACCGTGGTGCGGGAGGCCAAAGAAGAGACCGGCTACGACGTCGAGGTGGCGGGACTCTCCGGCATCTACACCGACCCGGGTCACGTCATGCAGTACGACGACGGGGAGGTGCGGCAGCAATTCTCCCTCTGCTTCCGGGCACGGCCGGTGGGTGGTGAACTGCGAACGAGCGCAGAAACGACTGAGGTCCGATGGGTTACCCCATCGGACCTCAGGGACTACGACATTCACCCGACCATGCGGCTACGCATTGAGCACGCTCTTGACGAGTCTCGCACCAGCCCCTATATCGGCTGAACGGCGCGCTTCTCATCGGAAAGACGGTTGAGCACCCGGGCTGTCGAGCACAGGATTTCTGGCTCAGCGCGACGGATGAAGCGTCCAATCAGGCTGTCGTCCCCATACCGCCCGCAGATCTCGTTGATGCGATCCACCGGATTAGTGGGAGTCCCATCCGGGGTGGTGCTCATGTCGCAGTAGCACAATGCGTCGTTCAACTCGGCTGACTCACGAGGGAATTCACCTTCCAACTCGCTCAGCAGACCGCGCGCGTCTGCCTCCATGCAAGCGCAGGAATGATGCGCGACGAGCCGCACCACCCGCTCGTCGGCCTTGACCCTGCGGAGGTACCGCGCTCCATCCAGCGGGTGTAGGCCCGTATCCACGAGGTCAGGGGCGTAGCCGATGTCGTGCAGAACAGCCGCGGCTTCCAGCAGTTCGGCGTTCTCTCCCAGGATCGGCGCCAGTGTCCGGGCCCGCTCGGCGACCCCAAGGCAGTGTGCCCACCGGCGCGGCAGGGGCTTAGCCAGCAGCGACTCAGCGAGCGGATACGCCCACTCGACCAGGCTTGGGCTGCTCATCCTCGGACCTCCGTCGTCTTCTCGGGCAGGGCCACCACAACGCGTGGCTTCCCCGGCGAACGGCGCAGCAGTCCGGCGCCTTCGAGCTTGTCCAGAGCCGAACGCACGGCTGTCCGGGATCTACCGAACCTCTGGCACAACTCGGCTTCACTGGGGAAGGCATCGCCGACACCGAGCTTGTCCGTTTCGAAGACGTCCAGCAGACGTTCGCGCAGCGGCCGGCTGTCCTCCCCATCCCGCACCACACGCCACCGTCCCCCCTGCTCTGAGGTCACCAGCCCCTCGCTGCTGAGCAGCTTGAGGGCCCTGGTGAGCAGCGTGCGGGACACGCCGTGGCGGGCCATGAGTTCGCTCACCGGAGGCAACTCGGTCATAGACTCCGAGCTGGTGATCTCCCTGCGGATCATGTCCGCGACCAGCATGTAGGTACCACGCGGATTAGACGTCGCTCGCTGCTCCTTCGCCACTGAGGGCTTCACTCCTTCATGGTCTTCTGGTGTGCAACCTGTACCTCACTGCGCAACCTGCACCTCACGGGTCAGGTTGCACTCCAGGGGTCAGGCTGAACTTCAGGGTACTGGTGCCCCCTCTCAGGGTGTCCCAACTGTCCCGCTGTCCCTTCGCTGCCCTGACCAGCAAGAACACCCGGGACACCCCAATCTGCGGGTGTCCCGGGTGTCTCGGTCATGGGCTGGAACATGCGGGGATGTTCCAGCCCTCTCCCGCCCCACCAGCACCGTCTGGGGGCTTTCTACGGGCCAGTCACGGGCCACGGGCCGGCGGGGAACCACCCCGGACGGAGAGACAGCAGGTCAGGGAAGGTTTCACGCTCCGCAGGTCAACGGCCTCCGGAGCCGTGTGCGCAGGTTCGAATCCTGCCGGGGGCACATCGCGCGGACATCGAGGAGTACTCCTCTGACCAGCGCGAGTGCCGTGACATCAGGGCCGGACTCAGTCTCACTGGGTCCGGCCCTGTCTCACTGTCTATCGGTGGTCACGCGTGAGTGGCGCGTGGGCTCACGCGCCCTCCTCCAGGCCCGGACTCCATCCCATGGCCTGCTCGATCTTCCGGTTGTTCACCTCCTCATGACCGTCGATACAGCCCTCGTACCGGCGGTGGATGACGTCGGGCGAGTTACCCGCCCACCGGGCCACCTCGGCGGGCGGGACCCGGCGTTGAGCCAGTTCGTGATGCAGGTGTGCCGGAGGTCGTACGGGCGCCTGGCGAGCGGGGTGAGGGCGCGAGCAGCTCGGGCAACGTGAGCCGACAAGCCGTCACCGCTGCCAACAACCCCGCCTGGCCGCCCAGTTCGGCAGGGGCGGGATGGGCCGCCCGGTACTCGTCCCCGGCTGAGGGGGTGACCGCCCAGGCCGCGGGACGACTGCCCGTCGTTTGGTCCGGGCTCCGGCCCGGCAGAAGTCAGCTGGCTGAATGACGAAGTTGGCCCCTTGAGATCATAACTATCCCCTTGTTGGGAATTGCCGGCTGCGTGAGACTCGTTGACGCCGCCCCGGCCGTCGGACACGGCCGTGAGCCGCTTTCGTACTGTCTCGTGCGCTCCCGACCAGGAGGTAGAGATGAAACCAAGACATCGCGGGACCGGATTACTCCTCGCCCTGCTCTCCGCTCTCACGCTCACGCTGCTCGGCACGGCACCCGCCTCGGCCTCGGCCTCCACCTGGACGCTGGAAGCCGAGGGACAGCGGATATGCGCCAACCCCACCTACGGATGGCACGGCGCCTACGTCTTCGCCCCGGTGTCCGGCAGCTGGTCGAACCCGATCCAGGTCGGGGTCAGCGACCTGCCGCCCGGCTCGTCCAGCGAGGGCGGCAGCACCATCCCGCCGGGCACGAACGAACGCGATCCGGTCGACGGCGGCCTGGTCGTCAACGGCTTTGTCGGACTCTCGATCGCCCCCGCCCCAGCCGGTGAGTACGTCGCCGAGATCTGGGCCACCGATGGCACGCGGACCCAGACCGACACGCTGCTGATCACCTTGCGGAACGGGTGCTGAGCCCCGGGGACCGACCACGGGTCACGGCACGCCCGGGCCGCAGCACGAGGAGAGGTTCCAGGACAGTGAGGTGAACTCGGCACGGCGGTGGCTGATCCGCTGAAGCGGCCGGGCGTGCTCCATGGCACGCCCGTGTTCCTCGGCGAGGAGACGCCGATCCCGGTGCCTGGGGGGACCTCACCGCGTGGCCGCATCGCGCGAGGACCTGGCCGGGGCGGCCATGCCCGCAACAGCCGAAGCTGACGGTCACCCCCAGGATGTCGTAGACGCCATCGCGGCGTCCTGGGGCGCCAGGGACTCGCGGCGCGAGCAGTCGGTGATCAAGGCTGCCGTGAAGACCTGGGGTTCCCCGGTTGAGTCGCGTCCGGCCCGGTGAGCGGGGCGACGGTCAGGCGTTTCCGGCTGGGCGTGCGGCCCGGCCCACCGGTTCCGTTGACCCGCGGCGCGGACACCGTGTCAGGGCGGGTGGATCGGCGCCGCCGTGCCGGGCGGGAGACGCCGGCAGGCGGGCTCACCGCGATTGCGGAGGGGGATCGCGACCTGTAGTTTGCCTTTAATGGCAACCCAAAGGTTGCGATCGGGAGGTGACCATGCGCGAGGTGACCATGCGGGCGGACACGATCGAGCGAGTGGTGGTGCTGCGGCACCCCGTCGAGCGGGTGTGGGCCGCGCTGACCACCGTCGAAGGACTGTCGGGATGGTTCGGCTCGGTGGCTGAGATTGATCTGCGCCCCGGAGGGCGGGCGTACTTCCGGTGGGACGACCTGGACGACGAGTCGACCGCCACGATCACCGTCGTCGACCCGCCCCACCGCTTCGCCTTCAGCTGGGCCATGGAGGGTCTGCCACCGGACAGCGCCCCCCGGACGCTGGTGGAGTTCGTCCTGGAGCCGGTGACCGAGGGCACCCGGCTGCGCCTGGTGGAGAGCGGGTTCGCTCAGGCCGCCCTCGACCTGGCTCGCTCCGCGCACCAGGCCAACAGCCAGGGCTGGGACGCCGAACTCGCCGACCTGGGGGCCTACCTCGATGCGGTCGCCTGACCCGGAACGACAGGCCGTCGCGGTGTTCGCGGCGCTGACCGATCCGACGCGGCGAGCGCTGCTGGACGACCTGGCTCGCTCCGGGCCGGCGACGGTGACGGAGTTGGCCCGGCGGCTGCCCGTCAGCCGGCAGGCGCTGGCCAAGCACCTCGGCCAGCTCTCCGAAGCGGGCTTGGTCAGCTCCGGCCCACCGACCGGCCGCCGGCACCCCTACCGGCTGGAACCGGCCGCCATCCGCGCCGCCCAGGTGTGGCTCGCCCTGCTCGCCAACCGGTGGGACGACCGACTGGCCGCGTTGGCAACCGCCCTGGACGCCACCGAAGCCAACGCCAACGCCAACGCCAACGCCAACAAGGGAGACGCTGGATGAACGAGCCGAGATTCACCGCCGGTCTGAACATCGCCATGAAGATTCCCAGGGCGCGGTACGACGCGACGGTGGCGTTCTACCGGGACACCCTGGGCTTCGAGGTCAACGCGGACGACGTCTCCTACGCCCCGACCGTCTCCAGGACCCACTCGGTGCGGTTCGGCCCCAACACCCTGTGGCTGGATTGCGTCGACAACTACAGCCAGCCCGACGTGTGGCTGCAACTCCACACCGACGATCTCGACGCCGCCACCGACCGGCTCGCCGGCGTCGGCATCCGGCCCTCCGACGAGGTCGAGCCCCTGGAGGACCTCCAGTCCAGAACCCACTGGATCAGGAACCCGGCCGGTGTCATTCACCTGCTCGCCGAGACCACCTGACACCCATCGGACGCGGCCGGGCTCAACGGGCGCCGTTCGGCACGGTCACCGGCGACGGCCGACACCGTACCCGCTGCCGCGCCCCCTCCGGCTCCCGCGCCGACGCTGACCAGCTCGTGGAAGGGCCGCAGGGGGCGCGGCTCCTGGACGGGGCCGGCGGCGCACGGCGCGGGCGGCGCGGCCCGCCCACCGCGGCACCCGGGGTCGCCCCGGCCGACTCGTCGGGTCAGGGCCGCAGGACGTAGCGGCCGCGGATGCCGCCCCCGGTGAGCGCGCGGTGTGCTTCGGCGGCCTGGTCGAGGGGCAGCACGGCGTGCACCCGGGTCGGTAGGTGGCCGTTCGCGGCCGCGGTGAGCAGCTCGGCGAGCCGGGCGGCGTCCGGGGCCGCCACCACCACCTGGACCCGGACGCCGCGCACCGCGGCGGGCAGCGTCCCCGGCTGCATGCCGACGAAGTCGCCGCCGTCACGGACCAGTTCGACGCCCCGCTCCTGGAGTACGGCGGCGTCGGCGACCGAGTCCCAGCCGGGCTCGGGCGCCGTGGTGAAGTCGGCGCCCAGGCCCCGCACGAACGCCTCGTCGGCGGCCCTGGCGAGCCCGGTGACCCGCCAGCCGTGGTCCCGGGCGAGCGGCAGGACGTTCCCGCCGACCGCGCCGGCGGCGCCGGTCACCAGCAGGCGGCGGCCTTCGCCGGGTCCCAGCAGGTCGACGAGCTGAGCCGCGGCCAGCCCGTTGACCGGGACGGTGGCCGCGGCGGTCAGGTCCAGCGTGTCCGGCACCGGGGCGATGTTGCCGGTGGGGACCACGAGTTGTTCGGCGTAGGCGCCGAAGTCCCGGTCGAAGCCGTCCACCAGCCCCGCGACCCGGCTGCCGACCGGCAGGTCGACGCCCGGGCCGACCGCGCCGACGGTGCCGGCGAAGTCCCAGCCGAGGCCCGTGTGCCGGTCCTGGTGGATCACTCCCATCCGGTGGAAGACGCCGGCGGCGACCGCCACGTCGACGGGGTTCACGCCGGCCGCGGCGACCTCGACCCGGACCTGTCCCGGGCCCGGCTCGACGGTCGGCACCTCGATGATCTCGATGGAGTCCGGGCCCCGCGGGCTGCGGACGACCGCGGTGCGGAAGGTGGTGCTCATGGTCTCCTCCAGTGGCGACTGTTGCTGTCCTCCACACTGGGGGGATGCGACTCGACCGGGAAGAAGGCACTTCGAGGTGCGTAGCGGGCCCCGTGGTGCGTGACCCGGCAACGGTGGAAGGGTGGTCGGACAGTGCCGACGATGACGGCGGCGGAACGGCGGGCGCGGGCGCGGCGGGAGTACGACGCGTTCCTGGCGGACTGCCCGAGCCACCAGTTGCTGTCCCGGATCTCCGACAAGTGGGTGGCGCTGGTGCTGGCCGCGCTCGGCGGCGACGGTCCGCGCCCCGGGGAGGACTGCGACGGGCCGCCGCGGGCGATGCGCTACTCCGAGCTGGCCGCCCGACTGGCCGGCGTCAGCCAGAAGATGCTCACCCAGACCCTGCGGGCGCTGGAGCGTGACGGCCTGCTCAGCCGCACGGTGACGCCGACCGTGCCGGTCACCGTGACCTACGAGCTGACCGGGCTGGGGCACTCGCTCCATGACCTGCTGCGCGGGGTGAAGGGCTGGGCGGAGGCGCACATGTCCGAGGTGTTGGAGCACCGGGAGCGGTACGACGCCCGCGGGGCCGGGGACGAGCCCGGTGCCCCCGCCCTGTCCTAGCCCTCCTCGCGCCACCAGGGCTCGACGGCGCTCAGGTCGCGGAACGCGTTGGTGACGCAGTGGAGTTCGCCGCCGACGGTGCCCACGCCGTGGCCGTACTCCCAGTCCTCCACCCAGGCGACCCGGTTGCCCACCCGGGCCAGTGACTCCTCGGTGGCGCGCTGGAAGACGTCCGCGCCCGAGGGGTCGAGCGGGGCGTGCGGGTCGGGTGCCAGGAAGACCTCGGCGCCCGGCTGGACGCCGTTGGCCACCGCCGGCAGGTGGTTGGCGACGATGTCCTGCCGCGGGTAGTCCGGGATCTCCAGGCGCTCGAAGAGTGCCGGCACCCGAACGATGTCCTCCTCGGTGAGGGTGAGTTCCTCGGTCAGCACAGCCAGCGCCGCGTCGACGCCGGCGGTCGCCAGCTCGGTGCCGGCCCGCAGTTGGGGGTGCTCCAGGGCGGCGGCCACGGTCAACCCGGGGTAGGGGGTCAGCTCCGGGTCCACGTCGCGGACCAGCGGCTGGTCGCCCCCGCCCGCCTCGGCCACCTCGGTGAGCAGCCGCCAGCCCCAGCCGGGGTCGGCGACCAGCGCGGCCCAGCCCCGCTCGTTGTCGACGGGCACGAAGGACAGGAACTCGTCGATGTGCCCCACCCCCAGCCAACTGGTGTCCACGGCCAGCGGGTCCTGCTCGCCCTGGGCCGCCAGCAGCCCGGTGAACGCCGGGTCGGGGGCGGCCAGTTCGCCGTCGGAGCCGTAGAGCACCCGGCCGGCCGGGAAGTCCGTCGTCTCGGTCCGGTAGGGCGGGGTGACCAGGAAGTTGCCGGTGGAGCTGAAGGAGCCCCAGAGCATGCTGTGTGCGTCGTCCCCCACCCGGTCGGCGGTGAACTCCTGGATCACGGCGGTGTCCGCGCCGCGGAACAGGGTGAACGCCGGCCGGCCGCCGTCCCGCAGCGGGAAGTCGGCACTGCTGCCCTCCGGCATCACGTCGGCCGATCGGAGGAGGACGCTCAGCCGGCGGGGCTCCCCGTCGGGGCCCGGCGCGACGGCGTAGCCGGTGATGAACTGGTCGCGCAGCCAGTGGTCGCCGCCGGTCGGGTACGCGAGGAGCCGGTCGTCCAGCCCGGCCTCGGCCAGGCCGGCGGCGAGGTCGGCGCGGAACTCCGCCTCGCCGGGCAGCCGCGACTCGACCGGCGCCTGGGGGTCGTAGTCCGCACGTTCGACCTGTTCGGGCGTGGTGCCGTTGTCCGAGACCAGCATCCGTTCCACCGGCAGCAGGTCGTGGGTGAGCAGCAGCGGCGCCACCTTCAGGCGCACCCGGTCCCGGTGGGTCTCGCCCCGGTCGGTGACGGTCAGCGTGACGTCCACGAACCCGTCCCAGCGCTCCGGGTCGCGGACGAAGTCGCGCACCTCCAGGGCGAACTCCGCACCTTCGACGAGCTGTTCGCCGGTCAGCTCGCCGTCGTCCGGCAACGGGGTGTGGGTGGGTTCGCCGTCGGGGCCGGTGCCGCGCAGGAACAGTCCGGCGTGCTCGGTGGACGCCTCGTCCAGGGTGAGGGTGGCGCGGGCGGTCGGGCTCGTGTCGGCGCCGACCAGCAGCAGCGGCGCCAGGTCGGCGGCGTCCTCGGCGCCGGCCACCGCGTCGTCCGCCCCGTCGTGGCAGGCGGCCAGGCGGTCGTCGGTCAGGCGCTCGCCGTCCGGGTCCAGCGTCGGGCACCGTCCGGCGTCGTCGTCGAGGTTGGGCAGCACGATGGCGCCCCGGCCGTCGTGCCACTCGCCCTTGCCGGCCTCGTCCCGCTCGGTGGGCCGGCCGTCGCGGTCGGTGTCCGCCAGCAGGCGGGGGCGGTCTGGGGGATCCGAGGAGCCGTGGGCGCTCACGCCGACGGCCAGCCCGGTGCCCAGCAGGGCGGCGGTCAGCAGACCGCCGGTGGCCCGGCGGCGGGCGGGCGAGAACAGGAGGGGAGACGGAAGCGGTTTCTTCGGCATGCGACCAGCCTGTTCCGGGCGGGGCGGCGGCACGTCGGCGCTTCGGCGGAGGCGCCCACCCGGCCGGCGCGGGCGGCTCCCCCGTTCGGGGGAGGCGGGGGCGCGGGCGGGGTGGGCGGAACGTCGTGCCTAGGCTGGGCGGATGAGTTGGGGAGCGCGGGTCGGCCCGGTCCTCGCCTGCGGGTTGGTGGCGTGGGCCGGGCATGACGTGCCCGCCGTGGGGTGGTTGATCACGTGGCCGGCGGTGTGGGCGGCCGGCGCGGCGGTGCTGTGGCCGGCCCTGGCCGGCCGGCGGCCGGCGGGGGTCCCGGCCGGGCGGCTGGCCGTCGCGGCGGCGGTCGCCCTGTCGGTGGGTTCGACTCTCGGCTACGGCGGGGCGTCGCCGAACCGGGCCGGCGTGTGGTGGCTGGTCGAGACGGCCGGGCTGCTGGCCCTGTTGACGCTGACCGTCCGGGCCGAACCGGCCCGCTGGGCGGTGCCGGCGGCGGGCGGGCTACTGCTGGCCGTCGGCGCGCTGCCCGCCCGGCTCGGGCTGCGGATGGACCCGCCGTCGTCCGCCGGCGAGTTGCTGGGGCTGAGTGCCGGCTGGGCGCTGGCCGGGCTGGCCGCGGCGGCGGGCGGCGCGGCGCTACGGCGGCTGGACCGGCGCCGGGAGCGGGCGGTGACGGAGGCCCGGCGAGCCCAGCGGCTGGCGCTCGCGCGGCATCTCCACGACTTCGTCGCCCACGAGGTGAGCGGCATGTTGGTGCGGGCGCAGGCCGGCGGCGTGGTGGGCGAGCGCGATCCGCGGGCGGCGCTGGCCGCGCTGCGCGAGGTGGAGGAGGCCGGGCAGCGGGCCCTCGCCTCGCTGGACCACGCGGTGCTGCTGCTCGGCGCGGCGGACGCCGAAGCGCCGGCCGCCGCCCCGCCGTTCGAGGCGGGGCTGGCCGAGTTGGCCGGGCTGGTGGCGCGGTTCCGCACGGCCGACGACGCCGAGGTGGTGCTGGAGCAGGACCCGGCGACCCGGGACCCTGGCCTGTCGGCGGCCGTCTCGGGCGCCGCCTACCGGGTGGTGCTGGAGGCGCTGACCAACGTCCGGCGGCACGCCGGGACGGTCGGGCGAGTGCGGGTGGTGGCCCGGCGGCTGGGCGCCGCGTTGGTGATCAGCGTGACGGACGACGGGGTGCCCGACGAGGGGGCGGCCGGGCGCGCCGCCGGCCTGCCTCGGGCGGCCGGCGGCACCGGGCTGGCCGAACTGGCGCGGCAGGTCGGCGCGCTGGGCGGCACGTTGACGTCGGGGGCCCGCGCCCCGAGGGGCTGGCGGGTGACGGCGAGGTTCGTGACAGCATGGCCGACGTGACCACCCGCATCGTCATCGCGGACGACCAGGCGGCGATCCGACACGGCTTCCGGCTGGTTCTCGACGCGCAACCCGACCTGTGTGTGGTCGGGGAGGCAGCCGACGGCGTCGCCGCGTTGGAGACCGCCCGACTGCTCCGCCCCGACGTGCTGTTGGTCGATGTCCGGATGCCCCGGCTGGACGGCCTGGAGGTGGTCCGCCGGCTGGCCGGCGACGGCCCAGGCGCCGTCCCGGAGACCCGGGTCGTCGTGGTGACGACCTTCGACCTCGACGAGTACGTCTACCCGGCGCTGCGCGACGGGGCGGCCGGCTACCTGCTGAAGCGGTCCGGGCCTGCCCTGCTGGTCGAGGCGGTCCGGGCGGCGGTGTCGGGCGAGGCGCTGGTCTCGCCGTCGATCACGGTCCGCCTGCTGCGGGGCCTGACCGCCGCCCCCGCGCCCGCCTCGGCGCCGGCCGCGCTGACCGAACGGGAGGCGGAGGTGGCCGGGTTGGTGGCCCAGGGCCTCACCAACGCGGAGATCGCCGCCGAGTTGCGGATCTCCCCCGGCACGGTGAAGACCCATGTGGCCAGCGCCCAGCGGAAGGTCGGCGCGCGGAACCGGGTCGGCGTCGCCGCCTGGGCCTGGCGCACGGGTCTGACCCACTGACCGGCGCCGCCGCCGGCCTCACCCGAGGGAGCGGTCGGCGACCCGGTCGAGGTGGTGGGCGAAGGCGGCCCGCGGGTCGGGGGCGATGGTGGCCAGGGCCACCATGCCGGTGAGGATGACGTCGCAGAGTTCCCGCTCGACGTCGGCCCAGGTGTGGCTGGCGCCCTTGCGGGGGTTGGCGCCCAGCACGCCGTGCACGGCCTCGGCCACCTCGCCGGCTTCTTCCTGGAGTTTCAGGACCCGCAGCACGCGGGTGAGTTCGGGGGCGTTGGTGTCGTGGGCGTCGAGCCAGTCGACGAGGCGGCTGATCGTGGCCCAGGTCGCCGAGTCCATGTGTCGCCGATCGTGGTGGTGGGTGGACTGTCGGTAGCGCGTGGCGCGTCAGCGCAGCCTATCCGGGGTGGGGCCGTCGTCGGGCTGGTCGGGTGGGTGGGGTCGCCGGTGCGGGACTCCGGGTGGGTGGTGCGGGTGCGCTGGCGGCGGTCGACCGACGCCGGACGGCGACGGCGACGCCGGCCAGCAGCGGCGCGCCCAGCGCGGTCCCCCTCCGCGTCTCACGGGGTGCGGCGTCCCGCGTGGGTCCACCGGTGGGCGTCGGCCGGGGTGGCCGGCGCCCACCGGTGGGTGCGGCGCCGGTCGCTGATCGCAACGGCCCCACGGGGCAGGCGTGTTGAGGATGCCGCTAGCCCAGGGGCAGGGGCAGGCGTCGGGCCTCGGGCCGGGGCTCGTCGCCCGGCTCGGGCTGGGGCTCGGCCGCGCAGGCCAGGTCGTCCGCCGGGCGCCGGCCGGTGGTCAGGTAGGTGGTCACCGCCTCGTTGGCGCAGGTGTTGGTGCCGAAGAGGTAGACGCCGTGGCCGCCCTGGTCGGCGGTGACCAGGGTGGCGCGGTCGCCGAGGGCCCGCCGCAGGTCCAGGGCGCCGACCAGCGGGGTGCCGGGGTCGCGTTCGTTCTGCACCAGCAACAGGTTGGCGGGGCCGTCGTCGCCGATCCGGACCGGCGGCTCGATGCCCTCGGTCGGCCAGTAGGCGCACGGGCCGATGCTGGCCGTCGAGCCGCCCAGCATGGGGTACCGCTCCCGGTCGACGGCGGTGTTCCGCTGGTAGGCGGCGACGGTGGTGGGCCAGCGGCTGTCGGCGCAGGTGAAGAAGAGGCGGGCGGCCATCATGTTCTCCCGGCCGGCGGGGAGTTCACCGGGCAGCGGCCGGCCGGCGTCGAGGTCCCGCCAGTACTCGGCGAGCAGGGGCATGGTCGCGTCGGCGTAGAGGAGTTCGAAGGTGAGGCCCCGGAAGTGGGTGCCGTGCACGCCGTCGACCGGGTCCGCGTCCAGCCGGTCGGCCAGCTCGTAGAACGTGGCGGTGACCTGCTCGGGTGTCTCGCCCAGGCCGTACTCGGGGTGGGCGGCGGCGTACGCGGCGAAGTCCGGGAAGCGGTCCTGCAGGCCGCGGGCGAACAGCCGCATGGCGTCGACGTCGTAGCCGTCGGCGCCGAGGGCGCTGTCGAGGACCATCCGGTCGCCGCGCTCGGGGAACAGGGTGGCGTAGGTGGCGCCGAGTTGGGTGCCGTAGGAGTAGCCGAGGTAGGAGATCCGCGGCTCGCCGAGCGCCGCCCGGACCCGGTCCAGGTCGCGGGCGGTGTTGGCGGTGGTGGTGTGCGGCAGCAGCCAGTCGGTGGCGGAGTCGGCGCACTGGGCCGCGAGTTCACGCGCGTGGGGCGCCTCGGCGGCGACGTCGGCCTCGGTGTGCGCGTAGGGGGCGAAGGCGCCGCGCCGCTGCTGGTCCTCGGTCATCTCGCAGGTGACGGGGGTGCTGTGGCCGACGCCGCGCGGGTCCATGCCGATCAGGTCGTAGCCGTCGAGGATCTCCTGGGGCAGCCCGGAGTCGGCGAGCACGGCGGGGAAGTCGAGGCCCGGGCCGCCGGGGCCGCCGGGGTTGGTCACCAGCACGCCACGGCGCCGGTCCGGGTGTTCGCTGGCCAGCCGGGAGATCACGATCTCTATCCGGCGGCCGTCCGGGTCGCGGTAGTCCAGCGGGACGTCGAGCGTGCCGCACTCCAGGCGGGCGTCGTCGACGCCCTCGGGGCAGGGGCCCCAGCGCACGGAGTCGGGGGTGGTCGCCGCGGCCGTGCCGGGCGCCAGGGTGGCCGCGAGGGCGGTGGTGGCGAGGGCGAGGGCGAGGGTTCCGCGGGTCAGTCGTCCGGGTGTCGTGGTCATGTCCCCATCCCATCGGCGGTCCCGCCGGTCCGGCAGGGCGTGCTGTCACGTCCTGGCGTGACGTTCGTCAGCGGTTGGGTGTGACAGATCGGCTGGGGCGACGGTCGGCCATGGCGGGGTGGCGTATCGGGCGCGGCGGAATGGCACTTCGGTAGGACACGGCGTCAGGAACCGGACACACCCTCCCGGTTGGCGGCGGCCTGGCGTTCGGCGGGGCGAACACGGGGGCGCCCGAACGGGCATCGCGGCAGGTGAGGGCCCGAAAACATACCGCGGATCATGATCACTCAATCGTGTCGATGATCATAATGTCACCGCACGCCACGGACGGTATTTTTCCTCCGGTGACTGTCTCTCAACTCCCCGTGAAGTCAGATCCGTTGACCACCTCATCGGCGCTCCGCGAGCTGCTCTTCGAAGCTCGGGAGGAGGTGCACGAACCCTGGCGCCGCCTGTTCAGCTCGTCCGCCTTCGCCTACCAGGAGGGGCTGACCCACCGGGAGCGCACGGAGCTGTCATACCGCCGACTCCGCCTGGTCAACGCGGCCATGGCCGACCCGAGGGCGGTCGTCGGTGACGCCGAGGCGCTGAGCGCCCTGCACGAGTGGGCCGGCGTGGCCGACTCGGGGCTGACCACGATCCTCAGCATCCACTACAACCTGTTCCTCGGGAGCCTGCTCGAACACGACCACGCGGACCGGGACCTGGGCCCCTACCTGCGGATGGACCGGGTCGGCACCTTCCTGTGCACCGAGCAGGCGCACGGCAACGACGCGCCCCAGCTCCAGACCACCGCGACCCTGGACCGGGCCACCGGCACCCTGGTGCTGGACACGCCGGACCCCGGGGCCCGCAAGTGGATGCCCAACACCTCGGGCATCGGCGGCCCCAAGGACGCCGTGGTGGCGGCCCGGCTGCTGATCGACAACGCGGACCACGGCGTCTTCCTCTTCCTCACGCCGCTCACCGACGCCTCGGGTCAGCACCTGCCCGGGATCGAGGTGAGACACCTGCCGCAGACCGCCAGCAGCCCGATGGACCACTGCGCCACCTCCTTCCACGGGGTCCGGCTGCCACTGACCGCCATGCTCCAGGGCGACCACGGCCGGCTCTCCCCCGACGGCCGGTTCAGCTCCGCCCTGGGCAGCTCCCGCAAACGCTTCCTGCGCTCCATCGGCCGGGTCACCGCCGGCAAGCTCTGCATGAGCGGCTACAGCCTCGGCGCGATGCGGCACGCCCTGACCGTCGCGGTGCGCCACGCCCACCAGCGGGTCACCTCCGGCATGACCAGCGGCCAGCGGGTGCCGCTGTTCGCGCACCGCTCCCACCACGCCCCGCTGGTGGAGGCGCTGGCCACCGTCTACGCGGCCAGCCTGCTGCACCGCGCCGTCACCCGCGGCTGGACGCGGGCCACCCCGGAGAACCGGGAGGACGCCGAGCGGCTGGTGGCCATCGCCAAGGGCTGGACCACCTGGCAGGCGCGCCAGGTGATGACCGAGTGCCGGGAGCGGTGCGGGGCGCAGGGGCTGCTGCTGTCCAACGGCATAGCCGGCCAACTGGCGGCCAACGAGGGCTCCATCACCGCCGAGGGCGACAACACGGTCATCTGGGTCAAGGCCGCCGGCGAGATGCTGCTCGGCGGCTTCACCCCGCGGCCGGCCAGCGACGTCGCCCCGGCCAGCCGCTCGCTGCTCGACCCGGGCCACCTGCTGGACCTGCTGGCCGACCTGGAGCGCGTCCGGCACGGGCGGGCCCGCACCCGGCTGCGCACCCGGGGCGCCGGCTCGCCCCTGGAGCGGTGGAACGGGGCGTCCGGCCCAGCGCTGGCCCTGGTGGACGCGCACGCCCACCGGCTGGCCGCCCAGGAGGTGCTGGCCGCCGCCGAACGGGCCGCCGACCCGAAGGCGGCCGGGCTGCTGACGGACCTGCACCGGCTGTTCGCGCTCCGCTACGTGACGGCGCACAGCGGGGAGTTGCTGGCACACGAGCGGCTGACCAGCGAGCAGGTCCGGCAACTGCCGGAGACCGTGGAGGCCGTCGTGGCCGCGCTGATCCCCGAGGCCCTCACCCTCACCGACGCCTTCGACACCCTCGATGAGTTGACGGACCGTCACCCCATGTTGCGCACCGCGGTCTCGGTGCTGTGACCGAGGCGGTCACCACCCGCCGGGCCGGCTGACCCGGCCGGTCGGGAGCGGACCGAGGCGGCCGGCCGGCAGCGGCCGAGGTAGCCGGCCACCTCGGCCCGCCCGCTCGCCCGATCCTCATCGAACGGGCTCCGGCCAGGCACAACGACTTCGCCAGCCGTCCACAACCCCCGGCGATCGGGCACGCCGTGGGCAAGCGTCCGGCCCCCTGTGCGGTCTTGTGGGGATGCGCCGACTGTTAAGATCATTACGCTTTTCAGCGGGCTGACGTTGCGTCATGCACGTGCGGGGGACAGCCACAGCAGCCCCATCGTGAGGGAGCGATCGTTGATCCGCCGGTAAGGCCCCGCGGCAGCACGGCGGCGGTCACCCTCCGGCGGGGACCCACCGATCGGCCTCCCGACGCGAGGCCACTCGAAGAGAGTTTCATGACGTCATTGTTAGAGGATCCACTCCTGTGGGTCCTGCTTGTGGTGCTCGTCGCCGCGGTCTTCGCGGTGACCCGGGCGCGGAGAACCAACATCCAACTCCGCGCGAGCAACAACGGACTCACCGGCGAACTCACCACCGTGCGAGGCCAGCTCGCCGAGCTCCAGGCCGTCTACTCCTCGGCCAGCTCCCGGCACGCCGCCGACCTGGAGGAGGTGCGCAAGGACGCCGAGTCCGCGACCAAGGCCACCCTGAAGTCGGCGGTCGGCACCCTGGCGACCCTCGCCGAGGAGCAGCTGGCCCTGCTGGACGAGCTCCAGCAGAAGTACGGGGACGACCGGGCCTTCCTGGCCGACCTGATGCTGGTCGACCACACCGGCAGCCAGTTCAGCCGGCGCACCAAGGGCATCTCGGTGCTCTGCGGCGGCTGGCTCGGCCGGCGGGACCGGGACGCCTCGGTGTACGACGTGGCACGCAGCGCCCAGGGCCGGATCCGCGGCTACGAGCGGGTCCGGATCAACTCCCAGGCGAACGTCGCCGTCAGCAACCGGGCGGTGGAGCCCATCGCCATGGTGCTGGCCGAACTGCTCGACAACGCCACCAAGTACAGCGCGCCCGGCTCGCCCGTCGAGATCAACATCCAGGTCGTGCCGACCGGCATCTGCCTGATCGTGGACGACGCGGGCCTCGGCATGGACCAGGAGACGAAGGCCCGTGCCGCGTCCCTGCTGACCACGGGCGGCGCCGTGGACATCACCAGCCTCGGTGACCCGCCCAAGTTCGGCTTCGCCCTCTCCGGGAAGCTCGCCGCCCACTACGGGTTCCACGTGTCCGTCGACGCCGTCTCCCCCTACGGCGGCGTCCGCGCCGTGATCCGGGTGCCGGAGACCCTGCTGACAGCGGAGGTCCCCGCGCCCGTGTCCACCACCCAGGAACCGTCGGACCACGACGAGGCCGAGGAGGTCCAGCCGACGCCCATCACCTCCCTGGTCGTCGGGCAGACCGCCGGCGGGCTCCCCAAGCGCCGCCGGCGCCGGAACGGCTCCGTCACCGTGGTGCCCTCCTCCAGCACGCTGGTGCCCGACGAGGAGAGCAGCGAGAAGACCGCGTCAAGGCTCAAGGCGTTCGCGCGCGGCACCATGCTCGGCCGGGACTCAGACAACGCGGAAGGACCTCAGAACCAGTGAGCGCCAATCTGTCCTGGGTGTTGAACGACGTGCTAGAGGTACGCGGAGCCCACCACGCCATCCTGGTCTCGGCGGACGGCCTGCTCATGCAACGCTCCGACGGCATCGGCCGGGACGACGCGGAGCGGAACGCCGCCGCGATGAGTTCGCTCCAGTCGCTCTGCCGCAGCGTCGCCTCCTTCGTCGAGAACGGCGACCTGTGGAAGCAGACGCTGATCGAGTTCGACGGCGGCTGGATCTTCCTGATCGCCGGCGGGCAGGGCTCCTACCTGGCCGTCTCCACCTCCCTCGACGTCGATATGGAGGCCATGTCGATCCGGATGCAGAAGACCGTGAGCGCGCTCGCCAAGGCGATGAGCGCGGCACCCCGCCAGACCATGGGTGCGGACGTATGACCTGGCCTCCCGAGGAGACTCCGGCGACCAGCGGCTTCGTCCGCTCCTACGTCATCACGGGCGGCCGTCGACTCCCGTCCAACAGCGAGCTGGCCCTGCACACCCTGGTCTGTCTGGCCCCCGACCGGACCCTGCCGCGCGGTGCCAGCCCAGAGGTGCGGGCCATCTGGGAGCTGTGCGGCGGCGGCTACCTGTCGGTCGCCGAGGTGGCCGGGCACCTGGGATTACCGGTCGGTGTCACCCGGCTCCTGCTCTCCGACCTGTCCGAGCAGGGCCACCTGCTGCGCCGCGCGGAACCGGCCCCCGCCCAACTCGTTCCCCGCCCGATTCTCGAGAAGGTTCTGCATGGACTCGAAGCCCTCAACATCGGCTGACGCCACGGTGAACGGATCCATCTACGTCTCCGAGGACGTGACCACCGCCGCCAAGATCCTGGTGGTGGGGCACTTCGCGGTGGGGAAGACCACCTTGATCGGGTCCCTGTCGGAGATCGCGCCGCTGCGCACCGAGGAGAAGATGACGCAGGCGTCGGTGCACGTCGACGACCTGCGGGGCGCGCCGAACAAGGCGACCACCACCGTGGCGCTGGACTTCGGCCGGCTCACCCTCAGCGACGACCTGGTGCTCTACCTGTTCGGCACCCCGGGGCAGCAGCGCTTCATCCAGGTCTGGGAGGACATGGCGCGCGGCGCCCTCGGCGCGCTGCTGCTGATCGACCCGGCGCGGCTGGAGGAGACCTTCCCGGTCATCGACCTGATCGACGAGTACGGCCTGGAGTACGCGATCGCCGTCAACTCCTTCTCCGACGCGGAGAAGTTCGACGAGGCGGAGATCCGTGAGGCGCTGGACCTGCTCCCGGACACCCCCGTGATCTTCTGCGACGCGCGGAGTCGGCGCTCCTCCACCGAGGCGCTGATCGCCCTGGTCCGCCACCTGCTCGATCGCGCGGCCTGACCCCCTCCCCCGGGACCACGGGCCCGGGCCCCCTTCCCCGGGACCACGGGCCCGGGCCCCCAAAGGACACGAAGATGGACGTGCACAACCCCAACGCCGCCGGTGCGGCCAGATGTCCCATGCACGACGAGGCCTTCGCCGCCGCCCCGGAGAAGGTCTACGACTACCTCAGGGCACACGGCCCCGCCGGCCCCGTCGAACTCGCCCCCGGCGTGGACGCCACCCTGGTGGTCGAGCACGAGACGGCCCGGCGGGTACTCCAGAACCCCGGGGTCTTCGCCCGCGACGGACGCCGCTGGACGATGCTGGCCGAAGGCCGGATCCCGCTCGACAGCCCGGTGCTGCCGATGATGGCCTACCGGCCCAACTGCCTGTTCACGGACGGCGCCCAGCACCTGCGGCTGCGCAAGGCGGTCACCGAGAGCCTCGACAAGCTCAACGTGACCCGCATCCGGCGGGACGTCGAGCCGATCGCGGCCTACCTGATCGACCAGTTCAGCGAGCTGGGCCGGGCGGACGTGATCAACCACTACGCCAAGCTGCTCCCGATGCTGCTGATCAACAAGCTGTTCGGCTGCCCGGCCGCCATCGGCGACCGGGTGACCACGGCGATGGCCGACATGTTCGACGGCCGGGACGCGCAGCGGGCCAGCGAGGAACTCAGCGACTGCTTCCTGGAGTTGGTCTCCCTCAAGCGCCGCAGCCCGGCCGAGGACATCACCTCCTGGCTCGTCCAGCACCCGGCCGGCCTCAGCGACGAGGAGCTGAAGGACCAGCTGGTCATGCTGATCGGCGCCAGCGTGGAGCCCGAGCGCAACCTGATCGGCAACTCCCTGCTCCTGCTGCTGGAGCGCGGCGGCGACGACGGGCCGAGCATGCAGATCGAGGACGCCCTCGACCACGTGCTGCTCAACAACCCGCCGATCGCCAACTACGCCACCCACTTCCCGCTCCAGGACGTGGACCTCGGCGGCGTGCTGGCCCGGGCCAACACCCCGGTCGTCATCAGCTTCGCCGGGGCCAACAGCGACCCGAGCCTCACCGAGGCGGGCCAGGCGCACAGCCGCAGCGCCCACCTCGCCTGGGGCGCCGGCCCGCACGCCTGCCCCGCCAAGAGCCTGGCGCAGGTCATCGCGGTCACCGCCATCGAGCAGCTGCTCAACGCGCTGCCCGACATCACGCTCAGCGGCTCGACCGCCGAACTCCAGTGGCGGCCCGGCCCGTTCCACCGGGCCCTGGTCGCGCTGCCCGTCGAGTTCAGCCCCACCCCGGCCACCCGGACCGCGTCGGCGTACCGCACCACCCCCGCGCGCGCCGCCGCCCAGCCGACACCGCTCGCGCCGGTGCCCGCGCCCACCGCCACCGCGGGGAGCGCCGGCGGCGCGGGCAAGGGCAAGAAGGGCTTCTGGAGCAGCTTCCTGGAGATCTTCCGCGTCTGACCCGGCGCTCCCCCACCGTGGGGACCCCACCGGCGACCAGCCCGGCCCACCTGTCCGGTGGGCCGGGCTGGTCCGCTGTGCGGGGCGGGTGGGGCCGGGGTCGCCGGCGCCCACCCGCGGGACGGGTCAGCCGGACGGGGCGTCGTCCACCTGGATGTCCAGCTCCGCGTCGCTGCCGTCCACCGCGGACGCGGTCACCGTCACCCCGATGGTCGTGCCCCCCGCGGTCAGCTCGCAGCGCACCGACTCGCCGACCTCGGCCGGCAGTTCGTCGGGGCAGCTGACATCGTCGGGAGCCTGCCCGACCTGCTCGGTCAGCGCGCTGGTGACCTGCCGCTCCAACTCCTCGCTCTCGACCACCGGGTCGCCGGACGAGCAGCCACTGGCCAGTAGCACGGCCAGGGCTCCCAGCGTGGTCCCCGCCGCTATCCGGCTCCGTCGTACGCGTCGCATCGCTTCTCCGTGTGTGTTGGGGGGTTGGGCCTGCCACTGGGAGACGCCAGGGACGGGAGAACGGTTCTGGGACAGCGGGGACGAATGTGGACGGCCCGCGCGGAGTCAGAGGGTGAGGCCGCCCGCGAAGGGGGTGGTGCGCCAGTGGTCGATGGCGGGGGTGAGGTACTCCAGCAGTGGGGGCAGTCGCGGGACCAGGGTCAGGGTGGCGATCACCCGCAGCGTGCCCAGGGCGTTGACGAAGCGGAGGACCTCCGGGTCGAGTGGTCGGCCGCCGGTGCGCCGCGCGCCGCGGTCGTAGGCGGCGGCGTGCTCGGGGCCGAGGCCGGCCAGGTCCCACTCGACGGGGCCCAGGGTGACCAGCTCGAAGTCGGCGTAGCGGTCGCCGTCCACGCCGTGGAAGATGTTCGCCGGCGGCGAGTCGCCGTGCAGGGGCTGGAGTGCGACGCCGGGGAAGCGGGCTTCGAAGGCGGTGCGGGAGCGCGCCGGGGGCGCCAGGGCCCGCCACTCGCGGCGGGCCCGGTCCAGGTCGGCCGCGTCGATCAGGGTGGGGTGCCGGTCGAGTTCGGCGAGGCTCTCGTCGAGGGAGTCCGGGTCGGCCGCGGACAGGAAGGCCAGCCGGCCGGGGTAGCCGCGCAGGGCCGCGTGCAGGTCGGCGACGCTCTCGGCGTTGGCCACGTAGTCGGGTTCCCGGTCCCGGTCCTCCGGGAGGTATGACCAGAACGTCAGGGAGAAGCCGTCGCGCCGCACCGGCTCCGGCGGGACGAGGGGGCTGGGCGGGATCACGGGCACTCCCTGGTCGGCCAGCCAGCGGGCCACGTCCAGCTCGTCCCGCTGCCGGCGCCCGACGGCGGCCAGGTCCTCCGGGTGGGGCAGGACGGTCGGCAGGCGGGCCACGACCGGCGCGGGCGCCAGGTGGACGACGACGGAGAAGAGGTCGTGCAGCACCCTCGGCTCGGTGACGGTCAGCCCGAGTGCCCGCCCGGCGGCGACGGCCGCCGCGACGGCGGCCGCGGTGCGGTCGGCGAGCTGCTGGGGGGTCAGGAAGGTTGCCATGGGGCCATCGTCCCAGCGGCCGCCGCCGGCCGGCCGTGGGCCGGGCGCGGGGGTTGTGCGGGGTGGGTCACATGCGCTGCATCCGCCAGCTCTGGGCGATGCTGCCGTTGCAGGCCCACTGGCGGATCTCGGCGCCGAGGTTCGGCGAGGAGCTGGCCACGTCCAGGCAGTAGCCGTTGATGGCGGCGACCAGTTGGACGGTGCCGTTGCCGAGCGACTCGATGCGCCAGTTCTGCGGGGACTGCCCGTTGCAGGACCACATCATGATGCGGGTGCCCTCCTGGCTGGTGCCGTTCGGCACGTCCAGGCAGTTCCCCATGGACTTGAGCGTGTAGGTGTTCGGTTGGCCGGTCGTGTTGAGCACGAAGTGCTGGGCGTTGGTGTCGTTGCACTCCCACTGCTGGAGCCTGACGCCGGGCTCGGTCTGGCTGCTCGGCACGTCCAGGCAGCGGTCGTCCGCGGTGGCGGCGACCAGGGAGTAGACGGCACCGGGCTGGAGCTGGGACGGGTCGTGGAAGACCGGTCCTTGCGCCATCGCCGGCTCCGGCTCGGGGTCCGGCTCGGGCTCCGGGTCGGGCTCGGGCTCGGGGTCCGGCTCGGGCTCCGGGTCGGGCTCGGGCTCGGGGTCCGGCTCGGGCACGGGGTCCGGCTCGGGGTCCGGCTCGGGCTCGGGCTCCGGCTCGGGCTCGGGCTCCGGTTCCGGTTCCGGCTCGGGTTCGGGCTCCGGTTCGGGCTCCAGCACCGGCGGTGGGGGCGCGGGGGCCGCCACCGTCTCGCTGTCGCCGTCGCCCGGCAGCACGGCTCCGACCAACCGGATCGAGCCGGTGACCACCGCCACCATGGCCACCGCCCACACCAGGGAGGTGAACACCCGCCGCCCGGGCAGCAGTCCGCGTCGTGCGACGGTCGGTCTGCGGGCGAACTCGGTGGCGAACCTTCGGTTGGTCTGGGGTCGCTTTCTTGTCATCGGCGCCTCGTGAGATACCTCGTGGGTCAGGACACGGACGTGGGCAGGGGTAGGTCGTTCTCGTTCAGGGCCATCAACTCGCTGTCCTTCGGGGAGGTCAGCTCCGCGACGCGCATCGCCTGGCGCTCCGTCATCTGCTGGAAGAGCTGGCGGGCGGTGCGGCCGTTGCCGAACCGGTCGCCGCGCGGGATGGCCCCGATGTGGGCGGTGAGCGCCTCGCGGGCGCCCTCGGTCAGGTCGTAGCGGTGCCGGCGAGCGTGGTGTTCCACGATCCGCACCAGTTCCTCCGTGTCGTAGTCGGTGAACAGCAGACTGCGGGTGAAGCGGGACGCCAGGCCCGGGTTGGAGCCGATGAAACGGTCCATCTCCCCCGGGTAGCCGGCGGCGATGACGACGACCTCGTCGCGGTGATCCTCCATCAGCTTCACCAGCGTGGCGATCGCCTCCGAACCGAAGTCCTGCGCGACCCCTGGCGGGGTCAGCGCGTACGCCTCATCGATGAACAGTACTCCGCCGCGCGCCCGTTCGAACGCCTCGGTGGTCTTCGGGCCGGTGTGCCCGATGTACTCGCCGACCAGCGCGCTGCGGTCGACCTCCTCCAGGTGGCCCCGGGAGAGCAGCCCCAGGGCGTGCAGCAGCCGGCCGTAGAGCCGGGCCACCGTGGTCTTGCCGGTGCCGGGGTTGCCGGCGAAGACCAGGTGGCGGCTGAGCGGCGGCGCCGGCAGACCGGCCTCCTGCCGCATCCGGACCGTCTGCATCAGCTTGACCATGCCGCCGACGTCCCGCTTGACGTTCTCCAGGCCGACCAGCTCGTCCAGTTCGGCCAGCAGGTCGGTCAGCGACTCGGCCTCGGGGCCGTCGTCCTCCTCGTCCCGCTGGGGCGCCACCTTCCGGTCGGCGGCGCCGCCGCGCGGGGCGCCGGGCAGCCGGGGCGAACCGACGTTGATGGCCACGCAGTTCTCGAAGACCGGGTTGGCGCCCTCGGCGACGCCCAGGTCGTGCGCGGAGTCGAAGACCCGGCAGCCGCGGAACCGGGGCGCGCCGTCCCGGCCGACGTGGATGGCGGGGAAGCCGCTGGCGATGACGTCGCAGTGGTCGAAGGTGCCGCGGGAGTTGTCGCCGACCATCACGCCGTGCTTGCCGGTGCGGGCCACCCGCACGCCGCGCAGCCGGGGGTCGGCGCCGACGGCCAGTTCGACGCCGTTGCCCTGCTGGCCGGTGACGGAGCAGTGCAGCAGCACCGACTCCTGCTCGGACCGGAGCCGGACGCCGGTCTCGCCGCCGCTGACCCGGACGCCGCGCATCATCACCCGGGCCTGGTCGCGGACCTCGACGCCGGAGAGCCGGGCGCCGGCGAGGGTGGACTCCTCGATCTCGGCGCGGGCGGTGCCGTCCAGCCGGACCGCGGAGCGGGCCACGTTCTCCACCCGGCAGTCGGTGAGCAGCGCCTCGGCGGCGTCCTCGACGAGCAGCCCGTTGCGGCCGGCGCCGAACAGGCCGCTGCCGCGCAGCAGGACCCGGGAGGCGTCGCGGGCGCGCAGCGCCGAGCCGGAGCCGCCGTGCACCCGCAGCTGATCGGCGCGGAGCACGGCGGTGCCGGAGACGGCGACGCCGATGCCCTCGACGTCCATGATGCTGGTGTCGTCGAGCCGGGCCAGCGCGTCGCCGGTGAGGTGCAGCGCGGTGTGCCGGGCGGAGCGCAGCCGGGTCCTGCGGGTGACCAGCACGCCGCCGTCGGTGGGGTCGGCCAGTTCGGCGGCCAGGTCGTGGTCGAGCGGGATGTCGCCGACCGGCCGGTCGATCCGGTTGGCGGTGGTGCGGGAGCCGAGCACCTCGACCCGGCCGTGGCTGACGACGCAGTCCTCCAGGGTCAGCCCGGCGGCGTCCTCGACGCGCAGCAGCGTCTCGCCCGGGTCGGTGCCGCGCAGCACCAGGCCGCTGATCCGGCAGTCGGGGGCGGCGACGGTGACCGCGCCGGCGGCGGCCGGCACCACGACCGTGACCGAGCCGCTGCCGTGCTCCGGGACCAGCGTCACGCGGCGGATCAGCCGGAACGACTCGTGGTACTCGCCGGGCGCGATGCTGACCACCGCGCCGGCCGGTGCTGCGCCGAGGGCCTGGGTGATGGTCCGGTGGGCGCCCCGGCTGCGGGGCGCGACGCGGATGCGGTCGTCGGTCACGGTGTGGTCTCCCAGTTGGGCAGCCCGGCGGGCGGGTAGGGGCTCATGGGCCCGAGGACGGGCAGGTCGCTGCCGAACTCGGGGGTGGGCGGGGGCTCCAGCATGGCCGCCGACACCGCGCCGCCGTCCGGCAGGGGTGGCGGCGCGGTGTCCGCGCCCGCCTGGCTGTCGGGCGCCGGGGGCGGGGTGATGCCCAGCTGGTCGCGGATGTACGGGGTGATGACGAACGCGCCCAGCGGCTTCTCCAGGAACTTGCTGAGGATCGGCGCGATGGTGAAGTCGACGATGCCCTGCCGGTGCCAGATGCGGGTGGCGGCGTTGCCCTGGAAGAGGGTCTTGCCGACGCCGATGGTGGCCGAGCCGAACGCGGCGCTGGCGGCGGCGCCGGCGGCGAGCAGGGCGGCCTCGCCGAAGGAGATGTCGAACCGGTTGCCCTCGTCGTCCCGCATGCCGAAGACCTCCAGGGCGGCGAGGTTGCCGAGGAAGGCGCCGAGCGGGGCGACGAAGAAGCCGTCCCTGATGAAGTCGTAGCTGCCGCCGCGCCAGCGGAGCACGAACTCGTTGGACGCCCACTCGCCCGCCCAGTCGTCGTCGTCCTGGCGGAACCGGTAGGGGAAGCCGCGGTCCTGCCAGTTGAGGCCGACCCGGAACTGCGAGTGGTGGGCGCCCAGGTTGTGGGCGCCGATGGTGGCGCTCTTGACGGAGCTGGAGATGAGCGCGCTGAGCGCCGCGTGGCCCACGTCGGCCCAGCCGAAGTCGCCGGGCAGGATGGCGAGGACGGCCATGGTGACGAGGAAGTCGAGGACGAACTCCTGCCCGAACTCCAGCAGCATGTGCTGGAAGTTCTGCACGGCGAACGGCGTGTAGGGAGACTCGCCGACCGAGGTGTCGCCGGCGCCCCAGGGGGTGCGGCGGGGCTGGCGGTACATCCGCTCGAAGCCGCGGTACTCGTTGAGGGCGCTGATGAAGTACGTCTCCCGGCCGGTGTACTGGAGCTTGCCGGTGAACGTGCCGCCGTTGGTGGCGGCGGCCGTGAACGAGGAGGCGGGCAGCTCCGAGACGTAGCCGGCGATCGACCGTTCGGTGAGCACCGTCCACTGGCCGGTGCCGGGGTCGTAGGCCCAGCGGCGCCACTGCTTGGCCATGGTCTCCAGCTCCAGGAAGGTGCCGTCCGGCAGCTCGGTCTTGCGGTGCGCGACGGCGCCGCTCTCGAAGTCCTTCCAGCCCAGGGCCCGCAGGTCGTCCCCGGTACGGCCGAGGGTGCCGAGGCTGCCCGGGTCGGGGAAGTACTCGCGGGGGCGCAGCGGCCGGTAGTTGAAGGCCTGCCGGAGGGCGCCGCCGACCTCGGCGGGGATCTCCTGGATGACGGTGTGGGTGGCGCCGCCCGGGCTGGTGTAGGCGCCGGCGGGCACGGGCCTGCCGGCGGGCACGTTCTCCAGCCAGTCCTCCCAGCGGCGCATCCCGCCGCCGTCCGTCCAGTGCCGGATCCGCTGCTCGGGGGCGCCGAAGGACATGATGTTGCCGTGCCGGTCGATCTTGTTCCAGCGCCAGGTGTCGGCCGCCGCGCCGGCGCCGGCCGCGGCGCCGCCGCCCGGTGCGGCGGGGGCCGCGCCGGCCGGGGGCGGCACCTTCCAGGCGACGACGGTGGTGTTGTCGGCCAGCAGCCGCAGCTCGCGGACCGGTACCAGCTTCTTGCCGAGCTTCCCGTCGACCTCGATGAAGTCGCGGAAGGACTCGCGGTCGAAGTAGTTGTGGTGGCCCATGTCGTTGCGGGAGGCGAGCTTGCGGACGCCGCTCGTCCCGTCGTCAGCGGTCCACTTGATGGAACCGGCGCCCAGCGGGCTCTCCTTGTAGTGGCTGACCACCCGGACGTCGATGCCGCCGACCCCGGAGCCGGGGAAGGTGTCGCCGCGGGCCAGCAGCTTCCCGTGGTGGTTGGTGAGGACCCAGTCGCTCTCCAGGTAGCCGGCGGGGCGCGGACGCCCGCCGGCGATGTCGCCGGCGTGCACGTCGCGTTGGAAGGTGAGGCCGCCGTCGCCGACGGTCCCGGCGGGCCGCTCGGCGGGGCGGGGCCGGAAGTCGAGGATGGTGCCGTCCTTGAACCCGATCCTGGCAATGTGCCAGTCGTGGCCCGTGCCACGGGAGTACCAGTTGCCGCCGGCGGGCACGTCCGCGCGGAACTGGTCCTGCCAGGCCACGTCGTCGCGGGTCTTGTTGCTGCCGGTCGGCGGGTCGACGAAGTCGTTGCTGTCGAAGGTGCGGTGGCCGGAGAGCTTGCCGGCGCCCTCGGTCCACGGCAGGCGGTTGGCGTCCAGCACGGCGCCCGGCGGCAGCGCCACGTCGCTCCCGACGGTGAGCGTGTTGCCGTTGACCAGGGGCCGGGTCTCGCCGGAGATCCGGCCCCCGGTCGGGACGGTGACGGTGTTCCAGCCGCGGGAGCTGATGCCCTGGATGCCGCGCTCGGTGACGGCCCCGGTGGCGTCGCCGCGCCGGAAGTCGAAGGTCTGGAAGCGGCTGTCCATCATGAACGCCGCGTGGTCGCCCGAGGTGGTGTAGCGGTGGTTGCGGTGGAAGAAGGGGTGCGGCAGGAAGGAGTGCAGCCCCTCGCGGGCGCCGGTGTCCACGTGGCGGAAGTTGTCGGACAGCGCCCAGCGCATGAAGTTCGGCGGGCGCTGCTCGGCGATCCGGTGGTTCTCGAACCAGGTGCCGTCGGCGTCGGTCCGGTGGACGCCGGTCTCCTTGCCCTGCGGTGAGACGGTGATGTAGTCGCCCTTGCCCGCGGGCAGCCCGTCCTTGCCCAGGTCGAAGGACTGGAAGTTGCGGACGTTGTGGCCCCAGCCGCTGGGGAACTTCTTCGCGACCAGGGTGAAGTCGCCGCTCCGCGGGTCGAGTATCCGGTCGGTCCAGCCGTGGCCGAAGGCACCCCAGCGGCGCTCCCCGGTGGCCAGCGGCGCGAAGTCGGCGTCGTACCGGTACCAGGTGCCCCGTTCGCCGGCCTTGTAGGAGAAGGCGCCCCCCTCGTCGCGGTGGGCCATGACGTAGCCGCCCTGCGGGGTCTCCCGGTAGTGGTGGACAGGGCCGGAGTTCGAGCGGGAGATGTGCCAGCCGTCGGTGTAGTCGAAGAAGGTCTTCTTGCTGGTGCCCCAGATCCGGATGCCGTGGCCGGCCGCGTTGCCGCCGGCGTCCAGCTCCTGCCAGCGTTCCCGCATCTTCGGGACGAAGAACAGCTTGCCGTCGGTCTTGACGAACTTCTCGACGGTGCCGGGGGCGTGCGCGTCCAGCACGCCGCCGTTCGGCGTCGGGCGGCGTTCGAAGACGAAGCCGCGCAGGCCGTCGGTGTTGTTGGTGAGCAGGGTGACATGGCCGTTGCCTGCGCCCTTGACGTCCACCCGGCCGCGGTCGAGCCAGGGTCCCTTGGCGGGCGGCGCGAGGGAGCGGGGCGGCGCGCCGGCGGCCGGGGCGGCGCCGCCGGCCGGCGGGGTCCAGGCCGGGTTGGGGCGCCAGTGCTCGTAGGTGCCGCTCATCTTCCCGGCGGCGTCGTACGTGTAGTTGACCTTGTAGTGGTGACCGTCGAGGACCTGTCCCCGGTTGATGATGTTGATCCGCTGCTCGACCAGCCGGCCGAGGTTGTCGTAGTCCTTGTACTCGCCGCCCCGCAGGCCACCCGCGTGGTCGGTGTAGCGGAAGTGGGCGCCCTGCACGGTGACCTGGTGGGTGCCGATCTGGTTCAGCTCGCCGTCGCGGACCGGCCGCGGGCCGGGGGCGGCGCCCGCCGCCGGGGCGTCGAAGAAGCGTCGGCCGCCGCCGTCGCCGAGGGCGATCACCCGGTGGGTGGTGGTGGTGGCGGGGCCGCCGTCCACCTGGGTGTAGACGGTGCCGACCCGGACGTTGGTGGTGGCGTCCGGTGCGCCGATGTGCAGCAGCGGCCGGCCGTTGGCGCCGAGCACCCAGGTCTCGGTGCCGGCGCCGTTGGTCATACGGACGCCGTCCGGGGCCGTTGGCGCGGCGGCGGTGGGGAAGTCGCCGCGACCGGTGACCACCCAGCCGTCGACCACGGCGCGGTTCCGGTCCAGCAGGTCGAAGCCGCGGAAGGTCTGGCCGTTGTGGGTGAACTCGTAGGTGCGGAACGCGGCTCCCGGCAGCGCCGCGCCGCCGCCGTTGAGCGTGGTCTCGGTGAACCGGAACGCGCCGGTGGTGCCGTCGAGGATGCTGGTGACCGGGTTGCCGGTCGGGGTGAACGCGATGTCGTTGTCGACCGTCCTGGTGACGGTGGTGTTCGGCACGACGTCGCCGTTGGCGGCGCGCGGCGCGGGCAGCAGGTTCCCGCTGGCCAGGTCGGTGAAGGCGTGCACTGGACCGTGGCCGGCCGGGGCGAGGGTGAGCACGTCGTGGGTGGCGGCGGTGCCGTTGGCCGGGTTGACGACGGTGTGCAGGGTGTTGTGTTGCACCCGGATGCTGCCGTCGGTCTGGATGACGGCGGTGACCGGCGTGTCCCGCCGGCCGCCGGGCGGCCGGACGCTGGCCTGGCCGAGGTCGTCGGGCAGCCGCAGCTGGTAGTTGGCGAGCTGCCCGCCGTTGACGGTGAAGTTCTCCTCCAGGAACCGGCCGTCGCCGCCGTGCCGGCGGGTGACGCCGCCCGGGGTGGTGAACTCATAGCTGTCGCGGCCGGGGTTGAAGGTCGTCGCCGGGTGGGCGCCGCCGTCCGGCTGGCGCAGCACGGGGCCGCCCGGGGTGGTGCCCTCCGGCCGGAAGACGAACGCGTCCCGCACACCGCCACGGTTGGGCAGCGGCAGGGCGTTGTGGGTGACGACGCCCCGGTTGTTGACGACGGTGTCGGCGGCGGCGCCGGGCGACGGGAGTCGGTAGCCGTCGAAGCCGGTCCACTGCTGGTGAACGGCCGGGGTGAACGCGCCGGTGCCGGTCCGGAACTGGGCGGTGGTGCCGCCGCCCACCGCGTGGTTGATCTCCAGGGTGCGTCCGCCCTGCACCGGGTAGGTCTCGCGGGTGAGCTGGGTGGTGAAGCCGCCGCCGGCGGCCGGGGTGACCCGGTAGTCGAGGGCGCCACCCTGCCAGGTGACGGTGAGCTGCTGGGGGGAGCCGTCGGCGGCGAGGCCGAACCGCGGGTTGCGGGCGGCGTCCAGGACGCCGGCGTTGTTGACGAACGCGTCCGGGACACCGGCTCGTTGGGACTGGACGGCGACGCCGGCCGTGCCGTCGGGGAGCGTCACGTCCATGGCGCCGGGGTGCGGGCGGGCGTGCTGGTCCAGGATCTGCTGCGCGCCGCCGGCGCGGACCACGTGGCCGCTGTCGCCGGGCAGGTCGGTGACCGAGCTGCCGGGCACCATGGTCCCGCCCCGCTCCAGCTGGGCCGGGGCGCCGACCGGCACCACCAGGTCGGCCCCGTTGAACGCCGCCACCGGCCCGCCGAGCCGGTGTACGTCCTGCAGCAGCCGGCCGTCGGTGAGGTGGTGCACCGCGGTGTGGGTGCCCCGCACCACGTGCAGGTCGCCGCCCACCACGCGGATGTCGGCGGCGCCGGCGACCTGGACCGGGCCGGTCGCCTGGGTCTCCATCACCCGGGGGCCGGCGCCGCCGGTCCCGGTGTGCAGGGTCAGCTGCGGTGCGGGGGCGGGCGCCGGCCCGGTCGCGGTCGCGGGCCGGCCGCCGAGCGGCAGGGCCACGTCGGCGGCGGCGCCGGTGGGGCCGACCCCGACGACCCGTTGGGCGGTGACGACCCCGTCGCCGGTGACGACCAGGTAGCCGCCGGTGGCGGCGGGGCTCGGCACGATCTGGGTGTGGGGCACCGCCGCACCGTGGCCGTCCTCGATCCGCGGGTTGCCCTGGCGGGGCACGATCAGCCGGTTGCCGTCGAGGGCGGTGCCGCCCCGGATGCCGTGGTCGAGGTGGCGGACGGCGCCGTCCGGGCCGTGCACGGTGACGGTGTCCGGGGTGGCCGTCCTGGTGACCGTGAAGTCGGTGCCGGTCTGCGTCACGTTGCCGCCGCGCACCGGGGCGCCGTCGACCGCCTGGAGCGCGGGCGGCGGCCCGCCGGCCGCGGCGGCGCCACCGGCCGGCACCGGGCCCCGGTTGGGCACCATGACGTACTCGTCGGTGAAGTTGTTGCCGAAGTCGCGCAGCCGCTGGCTGGTGCCCAGCTCGGCGCCGAGCCGGTCCACCACGACGCCGCCGCCGTGCGTGTCGGTGGTGATCCGGAGGTCCTGGTTCCGCAGCTCGTGCACGGTGACGCCGGGCACCTGGGTGCCCGTGTTGTCCACCAGGGTGGGCCGGGCGCCCGGGGTGAGCGTCGGGTTGGGCACCGTCACCTGGTGGTTGGCCCAGGTGCCGCCGGTGATCTGGTGGGTGCGCCGCTGCCAGTCGCCGGTGGCCAGGTCGTACCGGTGGGTGACGTTGCCCCGGGGCACGTCGACCGTGCCGCCGTTGACCTGCGGCACCTCGGCTTTGGCCTCGCCCGCGGGGCCGCGCAGCACCGGCGGGCCGCCGGCGGCCGGGGTGAAGAGGAAGTCCACCGGCCGGCCGGTCTCGGTGCCCAGCGGCAGCACGTCGTGGGTGCGGACGCCGGCCTTGTTGACGGCGAACTGGCCCTCGGGCAGCGCCACCCGGAAGCCGGAGCCGTCCACGAGCGCGGTGGCCGCGTTGGGCAGGGGGGCCAACGTGCCGTCGGCGCCCGCCCGGTAGACCGTCAGGGTCCCGCCGGAGATGTGCAGGTAGGTCGCCGGGGCGCCGGCCGGGCCGGGGACCGGGACCATCGAGCCGACGGGCGGCACGCCGCCGGCCCCGCCGGTGCTGGACGAGCCGCCGTGCATCATGAAGACGAACCGGTCGGTGTCGTCCAGGCCGGGCGGCCGGATCGCGGGGCGGCCGACCGACTCCAGCAACTCCTGCCGGACGGCGGCCTGGTCGGCCGGGTCGAGGCCGCGGTACTCGATGTCGTCGACCTTGTGCAGGCCGGCGGTGCCGGGGGCACTGCCGCCGAACCGGCCGGTGTCCGCGGCGTAGGAGACGGTCTTGTCCGCCGAGTAGACCTGGTAGACGAAGGTGCGCTCCGGGTTGGGGTTCGCGGGCGTTGGCCTCGGTGTGGTCTCCGAGTAGCGCACCACCCGGTCGGTGAGCGGGACTCCGTCCACGTCGCGCGGGTAGGGGTAGACGGTGCCGTCGGGGCGGACCAGCACCACCACGTCGGCCCGCCCGTCCTCGCCGAACAGCGGCCGCATCGTGTACGTGCTGGAGCCGTCCTTGCCGATCAGGCGGATCACCCCGTCGATCTTGACGGCGTGTTCCCCCGAGGCGAACTTGGACACCTCGACGGCCATCGACGTGCCCTTGGGGTCAAGGACCCGCACGCCGCCGCCCGCGGCGACGACGAACTGGTAGCCGCCGGGCAGCCCGTGCCGCAGCCCCTGGAAGCCGCCGGCCAGGTCGTACAGCGTGGTGGTGCCGGAGTCGGCCGGGCGGAGGGTGATCCACCGGCCGTCCACGTCCACCGAGACGTGCGGCAGCGGCCGGCCGGCCGGCCCGTACACGGTGGGCGCGCCGCCGTCCCTGGGGACGGTGACGAAGCCGTGCGGGTCGCCCTTGCCGGTGCCGAGCCGGATCGCGTCGGCGGTGTGCGCGCCCGAGGCGTCCACCACGCCTGGCCGCTGGCCCGGCACCTGGATCAGGAACCGCTCCCCGTCCAGCGGGGTCGCCGAAGAGCCGGGCGCCTTCGCGTTGTTGGGGCCGACCACCTGGGGCCGGCCGCCGCCCTCCGGGAACGCCAGCCGGTTGCCCTCACCGAGCGGGCCGCCGGCGCGGCCGGCGCCCGAGGCGAGCAGCGTGCCGTCGGGGCCGTGCACCGTGTAGGTGCCGGCGCCCTGGACGACGATCCGGCGGCCGTCGAAGCCGCTGAACACCTCGCCGCTGAAGAGCCGGCCGTCGGTGTGGTAGACGGCCGGCGAGCCGGCCCGGCCGCTCGCCGGGGCGAACACCAGGTCAACGGCCGCGCCCTTGCGGTTTTTGAGCAGCACGGCGGGGGCGACGTTGCCGAGGTCGTCCACCAGCAGCGGCGCGTCGCTGCCGATCCTGACCAGGTTGCCGTGCTGGCCGAGCGGGGTGAGGGTGGCGCCGCCGGTCGGCGGGACCACCTGGTCGGCGCCGCGGATCAGCAGCGGGCCGCCCGCGTGGCCGGGCACCGGGACGGCCAACGACCACGGGTGGCCGCCCTGGTCGGGCAGCTTGGTCACGGTGTGGGTGGCGAGGCCGTCGCCGTTGACCAGGATCGTCGGCCGGCCGACGCGCTCCACCAGGAAGCCGTGGTCGCCGAGCGGGCGCGCGTCGGCGCCGGTCAGCGGGTTGCCGTCCGGGGTCACCACGGAGGCGCGCTGGGTGCCGTGGTTGACGAGCAGTTCATGGCCGCCGGGGCCCGGCAGCCGGTGCGAGGCGCCGGTCAGCACGCCGTTCAGGTCGTGGAAGTGGGCGCTGTCGGCGGTGCGTTGTACGGCGAAGGCGTCGCCGAGGAAGCGGGTCGGGGCGGCCAACGGGGCGCCGTCCTTGCCGAAGAGCACCGGGGTGCGGTCGCCGGTCAGCGGCACCGCGGCGTACTCGCCGGTGGCGCGCTCGCCCCGGCCGCCGAGCGGCACCAGGTCGTGGGTGCGCTGCCCGGAGCCGTCCACCACGGCCCCGACGCGCTGGCCGGGGGCGATGACGCCCCAGCCGAGGTCGCCGAGCGGGGTGCCGCCGCCGACCCGGGCGCCGCCCGGGCCGACCAGGAACGGCGCCGCGCCCGGCGGGGTGACCACGGTGTGGCCGGCCAACGGCCCGGAGCGGTGCGGGAACTGGCCGGCGCCGGCCGGGATCTCGGCCCGGCCGCCGGCGGCTGGCGCCGCGCCGTCGCCGCCCCTGGTGAGCACCGGCGGCGGCGGCCCGTCGGGGGTCAGCGACAGCGGCGTCGTGGTGGGGGGCGGCGGGGTGGCCAACCCGTCGCCGCCCCGGGTGACGGGGGTGATGCTCGCCACCGGCACCACGCCGGGGCCCTGCTGGCCCTCGCCGGACGGGCGGCCGGGCGGGACGCCCTCGCCGCCCTCGCGGGTGGCGGCGGGCGGGGCCGAGGTCGGCAGCGGCTCGGTGGTGGGCACGGCGCGGGTGCCGATGGCGCTGAGGTTGACCGGCCGGACGCCGTCCACGTGGCTGGCGATGTCGCCGAACGTGCCGGCTCCGGCGGCCGGGCGGACCGGCGGCGCGCCACCGATGCCGCCGCCACCGGCGCCGGCGCTGCCGCCGGCCTGTCCCGGCGGGGTGAACGTGTGGGTGGGGGCCGCCAGGTCGTTGGTGGCCTGCGCCGGGGGCGCGCCGCCGCCGGGGCGGGCGACGGGGCCGGCGGCCGGCTGGCTGAGGGCGTCGCCGAGGTGGCCGCCGCCGGCCGGGTTGGCCTGGAGCGGCTGGGCGGTCGGGATGACGGCGGGCACGTCGTCGGCGAGGGCGGCCGGGCCGCCGCCGGGCGCGGTGTGCTGGGCGCCGGGGTTGACGGGCGCCTCGATCGGGCCGATGTGGGTGTCGGTGAACTGGCGGGCGCCGGCGCCGGCCTGGGCGACGTCCGGGACGCCGAGGCCCCTGCCCTGGTCGGCGAAGTGAACCGGGAGCGGGGAGACCGAGCCCAGGTTGAGGTCGGTGACGTTGTCCACCCCGGTGCCCCGGTTGACGCCGGTCGGGGCGCCGTTCTGGCCGCCGACGAACGAGCCGGCCTGCGGCCCGCCGAACGTGCCGGGCAGGTGCCCGCCGTTCGCGTTGACGCCGGTGACGCCGTTGATGTTGACGGCCGACGTGGGGTTGTGGGCGCCGGCGGTGATGGTGCGGGAGACGTCCACCGCGCCCTCGGAGCGGATCGGGGAGAACGTGGTGGTCGAGGCGTCGGAGACGATGTTGGCGCTGGTGGTGACGTTGCTGTGGGAGTTCAGGCCGCCGACGTGCACGGTGCTGCCGGTCGGGGCCGACGACGCGATGGTGGTGCTGGTGACGTTGACGGTCGGGGTCGCGGTGGGCGTGGGGGCCGCGTTGACGACGGTGCTGGTGTTGGTCGTCGTGCTGGCGTTGACCACCGGCGCCCCGGTGGGGGTGGTCACCGTCGAGGGGGTGGGCACCGCGGTGGCGGCCGGCGTGGCGGCGGGCGTCGAGACCGTGCTGGTGACGGGGGTCACGGTGTGCGTGGACGCGTTGGACGGCATCGGCGAGGTGACGCCGACGATCTGGCCGTTGCCGGCCGGCACGTGGGTGACCACGGTGGGCGAGCCGGCCACGTAGAACTCGCCGGCCATGTTGGGGATGCCGTCGGCGGCGTGGTTGGCGACGACCGGGGTGGGCGGGGCCAGGCTGCGGCCCTGGTCGGCGAAGTGCATCCCGATCGACTGGACCGGCCGCATGTCGGAGATCGAGCTGGCCGGCGTGGCCGGCCGGCTGGGCGGCTCGCTGAACACGGACAGGTTGTCCACGCTGTTTCGCGGGCTGGACGAGATGACCGACACGTCGGTGGTGGAGACGTTGGGCGAGGAGAAGTGGGACCGGCTGCCGTTGCCGAGCAGCGAGACCACGGAGCTGTTGGCGGGAGTGGGGGGCGCCAGCGAGAAGTCGGCGACGGAGCCGGCCGCGCTGTTCGGGGTGAACCCGCCGCCGATGGTGATGATCGGCGCGGTGCTGACGTCGTTCCAGCCGTGCCTGGGCGGCGTGGCGATGTACCTGGCGGTGTTGGAGGCGTTCGGCTGGTAGAACGCGTACAGCGCCGAGTTGACCTGGGGGCGGCCGGCCTGGTCGAAGCCGGTGATGGCGCGCACGTCGACGATGTGGGTGCCGGAGACGAAGGCGCCGGCCCGGTACTGGCCGAGGACGCCGCGGTTCCACAGGGAGATCTTGAAGGCGTTGGCGAAGCCGGCGAACCCGGCGCCCATCTCGGTGACGTTGACCGGGAGGAAGATCGCGCTGAAGCCCTTGAAGCTGCTGAAGTGCGCCCAGACGTACTTGCCGAAGTCCTTGACCCAGGCCAGCTTGAGGGCCAGCGGGCTGTTGGCGAAGGCGCCGCCGGCCTTCAGGTGGGTGAAGGTCTTGACGAAGAGGGCGCCGCCGCCCTTGAGGGAGGTCCAGGAGCCCTTCGCGCCGTTGATCACCAGCTGGTTGAACTTGTGGCCGGCGCCGGCCCAGCTCTTGCCGGCGAAGTTGTTGATGGCCTTGGTGATGCCGGCCACGTTGAGGCCGCGGGTGGTGGGCACCAGCATGCCGAGGACGGACAGCACCAGCTCGGTGACGCCGGCCCGACCGCCGACGTAGTCGATGACGGTCTTGACGAAGAGGACCGCGCTGAGGGTGAGGAAGAGGATCGCGGTCGGGCCGCCGAGGATGATCGCCGGCAGGATCAGCGCGATCAGGAAGAACTGGAGGAACTTCCAGAACGCCTCGCACGGGTCGATCATCGAGCTGATGTTGGAGCCGGCCTCCTGGATGGCGCTGGCCGCGACGCCGGCCGCCGTCTCCAGGGCCTCCCCCGCGTTCTGCGCGGTCTCCTTCTGTACCTCGATCTCGTCGTCGTCCTCGTCCAGCCCCTCCACGGCGCTCAACGCCCCGTCGGCGATGCCCTGTTGGGTGACCATCGCCTCGTGGTAGGTGACCAGCGCGGTGCGGACCGACTCGTGCGACTCGGCGAAGCTCTGGACGAACTTGCGGACCCGGTCGTCCATCTCCTCGCGCAGCGCCTTGGCCGTCTCGCCGATGAAGAACTCGCTGTTCTCCCGCATCAGTTGGTCGAGGTCGTCGTCGAGCTCGGTGGCCAGGTCGACGATCGCCTTCTGTGCCTCGATCAGCGCCTCCAGCCGGTCCGGGTCCCCCGGGGTCGGGTCGCTGCCCAGGTTGAGAGCGCTCCAGTCCGGAGGTCGAGCCATGGCCGGGTCCCTTCTCCGAGTACGGGCGACGACGGGGATGATCGCTGGCACCCCTCGCAAGCTCTACGTACGAGAGGGCCCGGAGGTTCACCGGATTTCCGCGCGCGCTGAACCTTCCGCCGGGCTGGTGCGTGGAGCAGGTGAAGGACGGGCCCCGCCCGGGGCGCCCGGCAACCGGCAGTGGAGGGAGGCGCGATGGTCGACTACGCGATGGACTACGACAAGCTCTACGCCATGAAGCGGGGGCTGCACACCCTGGCCGACCGGGCCGAGACGGCGGGCGGCGAGGACGCGTGGCAGGAGATCGGCGACGGCACCGCCACCTCCAACGAGTCGATCTTCGGCAACTACAACCTGTCGTACCAGTTCCAGATCTTCTACGGCCTGTCCAAGACCCGGATCAACGACGGCAAGGACAAGCTGAAGCAGTTCGGCGACATGTTCGGCGGGGTCGCCGACGTGCTGCTGGAGCGGGACGCGTCGATCGCCGCCGGTGCCGTGACCATGACCGGCCACTCGGAGCTGGACGAGTGGCTCGGGGAGCGCGAGGCGTACGAGAACTGGCAGGAGAAGAAGGAGGCCTGGGACGAGTACGCCGACCGGATCGGCGCGGGCGACTACTTCGACGAGAACCCGGACGCCGACCCGTGGGTGGACTGCTACCCGGCGGAGGGGGAGGGCGAGGCCCCCGGCTGGTGTGAGCAGTGGCAGGAGGACCTCGGGGACCGGCCGCCGTTCCCTGGCCCCGAGCCGGACAAGCCGGCCGAGCACCCGCCCAGCCGCATCCAGATCACCGACGACGACGGCAGCACCGTCGACGTGTACCTGTCCTACGACGAGGACTACAACGTCACCGAGGAGAAGACCGTCATCGAGACGCCCGACGGGCAGACGGTCACCACGACGGTCGAGTACGACGGGCCGCCCGACCCGAGCGACCCGGACAACCCGGACGAGTCCTTCGACCGGCGCGACTTCACGGTGACGACGATCAGCCCGGACGGCACCGAGAGCGTCGCCGAGTACACCATCGAGGACGACGGCTCCGGCACCCAGACGGTGACCACGACCACCACCAACGACGACGGCGAGGAGGAGACGGAGGTCACCGAGTACACCCGGGACAAGAAGAACGGGGACGACGACGAGGACTGGGAGTCGGACTGGCAGGAGGTCGATGACTGACCGGTCCGCCCCAGCCCCAGCCCCGTTCCCGTTCCCGACCGGCCCGCAGCAGCAGTCAGTCACGACAGGAAGTGAGATCTCGTGCCCAACATCAGCATCACCTACGAGGACGTGGACGAAGCCGCGACCGCGATGGAGAACTCCAACAAAAACACCATCACGCCGGCCGTGGACGCGGCCAAGGCGGCGATCGACGACGCGCTGGGCACCTCCCTCGTCCTGCCGGAGACCAACGCGGCGATCACCGACCAGTACAACCTGCTCCACGAGCAGCTCCAGCAGCTGTGCGAGGCGATCGACGGCTTCGCCAAGCAGTTCGTGGACATCAAGGACGGCATGATCGAATTCGACCAGCAGTACGCGGAGAACATCCGCAACCCGAAGTGAGGCGGCCATGGCAGACATCTCCGCCGACTACGCCGGCATCGCCGAAACGTCCAGCAAGCTCAGCGCGCAGTGCAACATCATCGTGCCGGAGATCTACGACCTCCTCGGCAAGGTGGGCACGCTGCTCGACAACGGCCTCTACCTGGAGCAGGCCAGCCCGGCGCTGAAGACCGCCTACGAAGAGTTCAGCAAGTCCATGCAGATGGCGGCCAGCAACATCCAGAACTGGGCCAACCTGTTCACCGGCATCAACGACGCGTTCAAGAACAACGACTCCGCGCTCTTCGCCGCGACGCTCTCCAGCATCGACGGTGAGGGCGGTCTCGAACTGACCGCCGAAGAGGTGGAGACCGACACGCCGGACCCGCCGGAGTGGAACAACGACAACAACCTGCACGGGTCGCCGGTCACCTGGAACGAGGACCGCACCTCGATCTCCCAGGGCTGACCCGGACGACCGCGGGGCCGGCGCCGCACCCGGCGCCGGCCCCGCGTCGTCGTGCTACTGGAGCACCGTCAGCGGCACCTGGACCGCCAGCAGCCGCCCGGTCGGGTCGGCCGTCCAGGCGCGGCCCGGGGTGACCTGCGGCCGCAGGTGGTCCGTGGTCAGCCGGGCCCCGATCAGCTCGCCCTCGTTCAGCGCCTTGGGCGCCAGCAGCAGCCCGCGCCGGCCGCGCCGGGCGATCCCGATCCAGCCCAGGCTGGTCATGCCGTCCGCCGGGCCGGCCAGCAGCAGCCCCAGCCCCCGGTCCCGACCGGCCGAGGCGACCTTCCGCAGCGGCCCGTCCACCCGCGTGTTGACCAGCAGTTCGGCGTCGTCCACCACCACCACGGTGGGCCGGTCGCCCACCGCGGCCAGCGCCTGCTCCACCTGCTCCGGGTCCGGGTCGATGTCGTCGATCACCGTCGCCAGCCCGTGCGCGGCCAGCCGCCGCAGCGGCGACTCCCGGGGCGTGAGCACCACCAGCGAGGTGCCGCCCGTCACCAGCGAGACGCACATCGCGGCCAGCGCCGTCGACCGCCCGCTGTGCGGCGGCCCGGCGACCACGAACGACCCGGAGCCGACCGCGAAGTCGTAGCCCAACGCCCCGCCGGTGTCGCCGCCGACGCCGAGCAGCGCCCACAGCGGCCGGCGCGCCTCGTCCGCGATCTGGTCGGCCGCCTCCTGGAAGCCGACCAGCTCCGGCAGCGCGGCCACCGTGAACGGGCGCAGCTCGTCCGCCACCCCGCCGTCCCGGATCGCCGCCTGCCGGCCGATGGCCCGCAGCACGTCCGCCTGGTCGCCGCCCTTGGCCAGCGCGGAGGCCGGCAGGGTGAGGACCTGGCCCTCGACGGCGCCGGGCGTCGCCCAGCCGCGGCCGGCCGGCACCCGCTCCGGCACCGCCCGGCGGTTGACGCCGACGATGCCGAAGTCCATCCGGTCCGACTGGCGCAGCACCAGCCGCCGGTCGTTGTGCTGGCCAGGACGGCCGCCGAGCAGCATCCGCTCGGAGGTGGCGATCACGTGGATGCCGGCGGTGGCGCCCTCCCGCAGCACCCGCAGCAGCTCCTCGGTGAGCCGGCCGCCGTCCTGCTTCTCCCACAGCGCCACCAGCGCGTCCCAGCCGTCGATCAACAGCAGCAGGTGCGGGGGGCGTTCCTCCCTGGGCAGCTTGGCCCGCGCCTCGGGCAGCGAGGTCACGCCCTGCTTGGCGATCACCTGCTGCCGTTCGGTCAGCTGGGCCACCAGCCGGCGCACCAGCCGCTCCAGCCGCTCGCTGTCCTGCCGGGGCACGACCGCGCCGCAGTGCGGCAGCGCCTCCAGCGGGGCCAGGCCGCCGCCACCCGCGTCGATGCCGTAGATGTGCAGCTGGTCGGTGGTCAGGTGGAGGGCCGCCGAGCCGGCGATGGTGCGCAGCGTCTGGGTGCGCCCGGAGCGCGGCGCGCCGATGACGTACAGGTGGCCGAAGGTGCCGAACTCGATGTGTCCCAGCCGCTGTTCCTGCCGGCTCGGCACGTCGAAGAAGATGTACGGCACCGGCGGCAGCGCGGCGCCGCCGGGGCGCGGGTCCTGCTCCGGGGCGGCCATCGGCAGCTGCTCGGGCAGCGGCGGCAGCCAGGGCCGCGGCTGGGTCTCGAAGTCCTCCAGCGCGTCGGTCGCCGCCCGCACGGTGGCCACCAGCACGCTCAGGTCGGTGGCCGGGTCGGCCGGCCTGCCGTCGTCGTCCGGGTCGTCGGCCACGACGGTCGGCTCCTCGTCCGGGTCCGACTCGGCCATCGGGTCGGTGCCCTCGTGGATGACCCGGGGGGCGGGCAGCGGGTGGCCGAGCTTCTCCACGGTCAGCTCCACGCCCTGCACGGTGCGCGGCGCGACCCGGGTGCCGGGCCCGTCCGGGTCCTCGTCCGGCCGCTCGACGCCGACCCACGCCGTCTGGAACGGCATCGGCGGCCCGTCGCCGCGCCGGACCAGGGCCCGGCCGGGCGTGCTGGGCGAGATCGCCGCCGCGGTCGGCGCGTTGATGATGTCGGTGCTCTCCATCCGGTCGGTGACCCGCAGCGCGATCCGCAGGTTGGTGTTGGCCCGGATCTCGTTGGAGACGGCGCCGGCCGGGCGCTGGGTGGCCAGCACCAGGTGCAGGCCCAGCGAGCGGCCCCGCTGGGCGAGGCTGACCAGTCCCGGCACGAACTCGACCTGCTCGCGCACCAGGGTGGCGAACTCGTCGATGATCAGCAGCAGTCGGGGCAGCGCCGGCAGCTCGGGCTCCCTGGCCCGCTTGGCCCGGTACTCGCGGTGGTCCTTCACCTCCACGTCGGCCAGCAGCTGTTCGCGGCGGCGCAGCTCGGCGTCGAGCGAGGCCAGCGCGCGCTCCACCAGGTGCCCGTCGAGGTCGGTGATCATGCCGAGGGTGTGCGGGAGTTCGGCGCACTCGCGGAACGCGCTGCCGCCCTTGTAGTCGATCAGCACGAAGGTCAGCTCGTCCGGCCGGTTCACCGCGGCCAGCGAGGCGATCATCGTCTGGAGCAGCTCGGACTTGCCGGACCCGGTGGTGCCGCCGATCAGCGCGTGCGGCCCGTCCGCGACCAGGTCCAGGGCGGCGGTGCCGTCGTGGCCGGCGCCGACCGGGAAGGTGGTGCTGGCCGGCCGGCGGGCCCAGGACCGCACCAGCGCGGCCGGGTCCGGGGGTTCCTGCCCGAGCAGCGGCAACAGCCGCACCTGGGACGGCATGCCGGCGTCCGCCTCGACGGTGACGTCGCGCAGCGGCGCCAGCGCGCGGGCGGCCTGCTCGCACCAGTCGGGGGTGACCTGGTCGGCGCGGATGCCGGTGACGGCCGGGTTGCCGGAGACCCGCATGGTCAGCCGGTTGCCCTCGGCGGTGACCACCGAGGTGCACTCCTCGGGCAGCAGGTACTCGCGCTCGTCGAGGCAGAGGCTGTAGACCCGCAGCGGCGGGCCCTGGGTGAGGACGCCGATCATGCCGGGTATCTCGCGCAGCCGGTAGGCGCCGTCCAGGATGACCAGGATGTCGGGCTCGCCGGGCACCGCCGCGTTGCCGGTGGACTTGCCGGCCAGCGAGGCGCGGGACTGGAGGTCCGCGTACAGCTCGCTGACCCGCTGGTTGACGGAGGCCGGATCGGCGCCGAGGGCGACCAGCGGGGTGGCCGGGCCCTGCCGGCGGGCCGGGCGCAGGTGTTGCAGCCAGCGCACCCAGGCCCAGTCGGCGCGGTGCTCCTCGTCGGTGAGCACCACGATCCGCAGGTCCCGCGGGCTGTGCAGGACGGCGGACTGGATGACGGCCCAGCGGGCCACCGCGCGCACCGTGTCCTGGTCGCCGGTCAGCCCGATGACGCCGAGCATCGGCAGCTCGGCGCCGATCGGCACGTCGGCCAACCGCCAGTGCACCTGGCGGTGGTTGCTCTCCCTGGCCTGGTCGCTGATGCGCTTGAGGGAGGCGCGGCTGACCACGCCGAGCCGCAGGGTCAGGTAGTCGCCGTGGTGCCGGCGGCGCTCCCACAGCTGGTGTCCCGGGCCGCGGGCGGTCAGCAGCACGGCCGCCGGGTCGGGCGACGCGGTGTTGCGCTGGTGCCGCTCCTCCACGGTGGCGCGCCGCATCTCGCGTTCCAGGGCGGCCCGGCGCAGCCGGTAGCGGCGCACCTGGTCCTCGTACCGCTTGCGGTTGGTGCGGCGCCCCATCATCCAGTTGCCCAGCGCCATCAGCGGGGTGAAGAGGATGAGGATCAGGAAGTAGAAGGACCGGAAGAGCGCCACCATGGCGAAGCCCATGACCATGGGCGAGATCATCAGCATGAACGGGAACGGTCGCGGCCCGGGGGGCGCCGGCGGGCCCGGCAGGCTCAGGTTCTCGGCGTCCAGGTGCGGAAGGATGCGCGGCGGCCGGCTGTACTCGATGGTCAGCCCGTCCCCGGCCGGCTTCACCGCGGCGTCCGCCTCGAACCGGGGCGTCAGCCGCAGCAGATGGTCGCCGAGCGACAGGTCGGCGAAGAGCGGCCACTCCTCGGCGCCGTCCGCCGGCGGCGGCCGGTAGCCGGGCGGCGGCAGCGGCTCCTCCTCGGGCAGCCCGTCGGGCCCGGCCGGCGGCGGCTCCTCGGAGTGCCCGCCGGGGCCGCCGTCCCGGGGGCCGGCCGGCTCCTCGTCGGTGAGCGGGGTGCCGGTCTCGGGATCGACGGGCGGCGGCGGGGTGAGGCTGCGCAGGCCGCAGTGGGCCGGGTCGGCGTCCTCCGGCAGCCGGTAGCTGACCGTGCCGTCGGTGTGCACGGTGATCCAGGTGCCGTACTCCGGCGTCGCGGACACGTAGGCCAACTCCCCCGGCTCGCCCGGCTCCTCGGCGTCCGGTTCGACCAGCCGGATCGAGCACCGCCGGTCGGTGCCCACCTCGTAGCTGCCGGGCCCCAGCGACCAGACCTGCCCGGCGCCGGGCCCGGAGACGTGGCGCAGTTCGAGCAGCACCGGGTCGGAGGCCGGTGGGTGCCAGGCGCGGGCCGGGTCGGGCACGGGCGGGGCGGGGGCGTTCAGGCCGAGCAGCACGCCGTCCCGGACGCCGCCGGCGCCCAGCGGCGTCCCGGAGTCCAGCGGCTGGTCGCCGAGGTAGAGGCGGGGGGCGGACAGCGCGGCGGCGAGTTCGCCGACGGTGGCGTCCCCCGGCAGGTCCAGCAGATGGTCCGTGCGCCGCCCCTGGGAGTCGGCGGTGGTCACGGTCAGCTTCACGGGCAGTCCAACGGGTGTCGGAGGGAGGTGCGTCGGCAGTAACGGGGGCTGGTCGGGCGGGTGGTGCGGCGGGAGTTGGTGCGGAGGGGGTGTGCGGGGGGGTCAGGGCTGCCGGGGGCGGGCGGACGGGACGGCCACCTGCGTCTCGTCCTCGTCGGCCACCGGCGCGGCGACGGCCTCCTCCTCGGCCTCGTCCTCCCGCTCGGGGATCGGCGGCCCGGGGGCCAGCGCGACCGGCGGGGCGGCGGGCACGGCCTCGGAGTCCTCTTCCAGGCCCTCGTCGTCCCGTTCGGCGAAGATCCGCGCCGACGGGTTCGCGTCGCCGGCCGGGTCGGGCGGCAGCACCGGCGGGATGCTGGCCAGCACCCGGGCGATGGCGCGGCTGAGCGCGGTGCCCTCGACCACCAGCGGCGTGCCGACGACGCCGACCTGCCCGGTCCGGTCGCTCAGCAGGGTGCGCGCGTAGCCGCGGCCCTCACCCAGCAGCAGCACCCGCAGCGGCGGGAACGGCGCGGGCGGCGCGACCAGTTCGGGCGGCACCGGGGCCGGCAGCTCGGCGCTGACCAGGAACGGGGCCAGCCCGGCGGCCGGGCCGAGGCGGGCGGCCGAGCGGTAGGCGGTGCGGATCGGGGCGCCGTCGAACGCGCGGTGCACGCCCTCGGCCACCACCACGGTGCCCTCGGGCAGCCGCACGTCCAGCTGGGCGGCGACGCTCTGGTGCAGCGCGGTGGCGCCGCGCCGCTCGCCGTCGACGCAGACCAGCGGCGGCCCGACCGCCACGTCGAGGAACGCGCACCAGCCGCCCAGTTCGCCGATCGCCACCAGCACCGGCGGCTCCTGGTCGGGCAGCGGCACCACGGGCGGCAGGTCGCCGCGGTCGATGCTCCAGTGGTCGGGGGCGTCGTCGTCGGCGACCCACCACGGGTCGATGTCCGGCGGCCCCACGCCGTCGCCGGCCAGGAGCACGGTCACCGTGCCGCCGTCGACCAGCGCGGCGTACGGGCGCGGCCCGTCGGGGCCGGCGGCCTGCCGGGCGGCGGCCAGCGCGCGTTCGGCGTCCCGCCAGGTCGCCGGCGCGCGCAGGCCGTGCACCAGGACCCGCAGCGAGCGGCGGTAGCGCAGCCAGGCGCGGACGGGGGAGGCGAACGCGTGCGCGGTGATCGCCAGTTCGCGGCGCACCCGGGCGAAGGCGGCCGACCAGCCGCCCATCCGCATGGCGATGGCCCGGATGATGAGGAAGATCACCAGCAGCACGGCGACGATGCCGAGGATCCGGAAGATGATCTCCCGGTGCCGGGACAGGAACTCCAGAGGGTCAGTGCCTCTCATACTGCCGGGAACTCCCGTCGCAGGGCGGACAGAGCGTAGTGGGCCCGGGACTTCACGGTGCCCCTGGGTATGCCCAGGATGCGCGCGGTCTCGGCCCGGGAACGGTCACACAGGTGGACATGGACGAGCACGTCGCGGTGTCGGGGGCCGAGCCGGGCCAACGAGCGGGTGACGGCGACCCGGTTGACGACGGACTCGGCCACGTCGACCCGCTCGTCGGCCTGTTGCAGCAGGCCGGTGGGGAGGATACCGGCCGGCACGCTCCGCTCGCGACGGTGGGCGTCCACCGCGAGGTTGCGGGCCACCACGTGCAGCCAGGCGGCGAGCCGGTCGTCGCTCCTGGCCCGCTCGGCCTCGCCGCCGAAGTCCCCGGCGAACTCGTCCGCGGCCAGCCACGCGCGCAGCATCGTCTCCTGCACGATGTCCTCGGCGCGGTGCGGGTCCCCGACCATCAGCCGTCTGACGTACCGGAGCAGCCGTTCCCGGTGCCGCTCGGCCGCCGGCAGCGTCTGCTGCGGCCGGGCGGCGGGCTGGGCGGCGGCGGGCGCCGCGGCCGGCGGCGGGCCGGCGGGCGCCAGGGGGGCGGGCGCCGCCCGGACCGCGTGGGAGGCGGCGGGCGCGGGGACCGGCCGGGACGCGTGGTGAAACGATTGAGCCTGAGACATCGCTGGGCTCCAACGGTGCGCTGGAAGGGGCTACTGAGGCTATGTCGTGGAAAACCGCCCAAAGTTTCCGGTGCGTTGCGACCTCTCATTTATAGAGCTGGGATGGTCAGAGATAGCTCAAGAGAAGCTCTGATTCTCTGAATTCACGTCATATCCTGCCAGTCGGGCCTCCGAGTGCGAAGGCCCGGGGCGGAGCCGGCCGCTCCGGTTCCGCGCGTGCGGGACAACAGCCGCCGAACGACAGCCGCCGCTTCCGCGGGGAACGCGGCCGGCACGACGAAGCCCCGCCGGGGTGGCCGGCGGGGCGTCGGGGGTGGTGCGGGTCAGGCGGTGGTGCGGGTCAGGCGGTGGTGCAGGCTCCCTCGTTGAGGGTGAAGGCGGCCGGGGCCGAACTGTCGCCGGTGTGCCGGGCGACCAGGCCGAGGGTGGCGCTGCCCCCGGCGGGGATGCTCGCGTCCCCGCGGGCGGTCACGGTCGCGCCGTCCGCCGCGAAGGTGGCGCCCCAGCCGGAGACGAACCGCTGCCCGGCGGCCAGTTCGAAGGCCAGCCGCCAGTCGGCGACCGGCTCCTCGCCCGTGTTGGTCAGGGTGATCTCGGCCTGGTAGCCGTTGTTCCAGGCCTCGGCGGTGAACGCGACCTGGCAGGTGCTGGCCGGGACGGTCTCCTCGAAGGACATCCGGTGCAGCCCGCCGGGCAGGTCGTTCACCGCGTAGATCTCGCCGTCCACCGTGGTGCCCAGCGCGGAGACCAGGGTGCTGGTGGCGCTGATCTCGCCGATCTGCGCGCTGTCGTAGCCGCCGGCGCCGTCGGCGCGGACGCCGAAGACCCGGGAGGAGCAGTAGTCGACGGCGATGTAGGTGCCGCCGGCCAGCTCGGCGTACTCCGCGCCGCGGTACACGTGGCCGCCGATCACCGCGCAGTTGCCGCCGGTCAGCGGGTAGGTGAAGACCGGGTCGGTGAGTTCGGCCGCCGGGTCGCACTGCTCCGGGTCGAACTCGGTGAGGCCCTCGCGGCAGGACCAGCCGAGGTTGGCGCCGCCCTGGCCGGGCGCCAGGTGGTTGACCTCCTCCCAGCCGCCCTGGCCGACGTCGCCGATCCACAGCGAGTCGTCGGCCGGGTCGAAGGAGAACTTCCACGGGTTGCGCAGCCCGTAGTGCCAGATCTCCGCGCGGGCGCCCTCGACGCCGACGAACGGGTTGTCCTCGGGCACGCAGTAGGCCAGCTCGCCGCAGCTCTGGCTGACGTCCAGGCGGAGGATCTTGCCGAGCAGGGTGTCCACCCGCTGCCCGGTGTCGAACGGGTCGCCGGAGCCGCCGCCGTCGCCGATGGACCAGTAGAGGAAGCCGTCGGGCCCGAAGGCGAGTTGACCGCCGTTGTGGTTGTCGTAGTCGGCGTGCTCCTGGCTCAGCAGCACTTCGAGGCCGGCGTCGGCCAGGTCGTAGCGGGCCAGCGTGACCGCGCCGTCGGCGGCGGCGGTGTAGGCGAGGTAGAGCTGCTGGCTCTCGGTGAAGTCGGGCGGCGTGGCGATGCCGAGCAGGCCGCGCTCGTTGGCGTCCGCGTCCACCTCGGCGGTGATGTCGATCAGCGGGGTCGTCTCAAGGCCGGTGTCCGGGTGGTAGGCGCGGACGGTGCCGGGCTTCTCGGTGATGAACAGCCGGCCGCTGCCGTCGTCCGGCGCGACCAGGCTGGTCGGGCGGCGCAGCCCGGACGCCACCTGGGTGGTGGTCGCGGTGAGGTTGTCCAACGGGACCTCGGCGGTGCCGGGTTCGCCGGCGGCCTGGTCGAGGGCGGCGGCCGGTGGCGGGGCGTCCCGGGCCGCCGCGTCCTCGGCGGCGACGGCGGTGGTGGTGACGGCGAGCGGGGCGAGCAGGGTGAGGGATGCGGCGAGCAGCAGCGGCCCGGTCCAGCGGCGTCGTGGCATGGCGACTCCAACGGCGGTGAGGGGGTTGGGCACGGATCGTCTTTGCCGGTTCGCCCACTCCGGTCGCGCGACCCCGTCCAGCGGCTGGGGAGTTCTGTTCGGTTTCGCTGAACTTCCGTACCCGGAGTGGGACTTCGCGCGACGCTAACCCGTTACCCGGCCGCACACCAGGGCGACCACGCGAGTTCCCGGCAGTAAACGTTGTCCTGGGCCCTGGCCCGCGTGAGGACCGGCCCCGCCAGCGGGGCCGGTCCGAGTGCGTGCGCGCGCCGTCCGGTCAGCCGAGCGGCATGATCTGGACGTTCCGGAACCAGACGTCGGAACCGGTGTGGTGGTTCTGTAGCCCGACGCGCCCGGAGCTGAGGTCCCGGGCCGGGTCAGCGCCCTCGGTGTCGTAGTCGTTGATCAGCACGCCGTTGAGGTAGACCCGCACCCGCAGGTCCTCGACCACGATCTCGTAGGCGTTCCACTCCCCCGGCGGGTTCAGCGCCGCGTCCCGCGCCGCGATGTCCGCGCCCTGGAAGTCGTAGATCGCGCCCGTGGTCAGCTCCGGCACGTCGGTGGCGTCGATCTGCACCTCGAAGCCGCCGTTGCGGGCCGCCGGGTCACCCTGCGGGTCGGGCACGCCGATGTGCACGCCCGAGTTGTCGTCGCCGCCCATCTTCCAGTCCAGCTTCAGCCGGTAGTCGGTGAACTCCTCGGGGTGGGTGAGCAGTCCGAGCCCGCCGACGGACCGCATGGTGCAGTCCGCCTGCGCGACGAAGTCGCCCGGCCCGGCCATCTCCCAGCCGGCGAGGCTCTCCGTGGTGCCGTCGAACAGCATCCGGTAGCCGGCGTCGGGCTCGGCCGGTGAGCAGACCTCCTCCTGGATCCGCAGGTGGTCCCAGTTGACGTGCCGGTCGTCGTCCTCGCCGGCGGCGACCGTGATGGTGTTGCGGCCCGCCTGGAGGTCGAGCGGCACCACGTGGTCGGCCCACGCGTTCCACACCTCGGTGGTCTCGACCGCGAGCTGACCGAGGTCGGCGCCGTTCACGTCCAGCGAGATCGTCTTGGTGCCGACATACGGGTTGGGCCCGTTGGCGTAGCGGAAGGTCACCGGGTAGGTCCCGGCCTCGGCGACGTCCACGGTCCAGGTCAGCTCGGCGCCGATGGTGTCGAAGCCGTCGACGAAGCCCTCCCCGGTGTGGTTGCCGTGCTCGTCGTCGATGTCCGCACCGCCGCTCAGCAGCCCGTCCTCGGCCTCGTACTGGCCGATCGGGTTCGGCGGCGCCTGGTAGCCGGGGATGTTGTGCACGGTGTACCAGGCCTCGGTGCTCCACAGCTCCGTCCCGTCGGCCGCCGCGAACGGGCGGGGCGAGCGGACGTGCGCCACCCGGTCCTCCCGCAGTCCCGGCAGCTCCAGGCGCACCGTCCGGCCGTCGTCGGAGACCGAGGCCCCGGCGACGGTCAGCGTCTCCAGGTTCCGCTTCGGCCCCCCGTACTGCGAGGTCGGGTTGTAGGACCACTGCTGGACCTGGTAGCGCTCGGCGAGGTTCGCCAGCACGTCGGCGGCGACCGGCTTGGTGTAGGTCAGGTCGAACCCGGCCTCGGTGACCTCCATCGACACGATGTCCATGGCGTCCTGGCCGGTGGGGGTCAGCTTCTGGAGACCGTAGGGCAGCTTCCCCGGCTGCTCCCAGTTCCCGCCGCCGCCGATCCCGCCGACGTAGAACGAGCCGTCCGGCCCCAGCGCCAGCCGGCTCACCCCGGACTCAAGACCCTGGGTCAGCCGGAACACCGCGCCCTGCTGCTGCCCGTCTACCTCCTCAAGGAACGCCCGCTGGATGCCGCCGTAGGTGACGTCGCCGAACGCCAACTGGCCGGCGAAGACGCCCTCCTCGATGGTCACCGGATTGGTCGGCGAGTTCGATATCTCGCCGTGCGGCAGCCACAGCACCGGCTCGGTGACCGGCTGGTCGTCGAACGGCCCCGGCGGGGTGGTGTGGTGGTTGTAGAACGCGCCCTCCTCGATCCGCACCAGCTTCGACGACGGCAGCCAGTCCCCCTGGTTGTCGGTCACGTAGACCTCGCCCGCCGGCCCCCAGCCGATCCCGTTGGGGGTGCGCAGCCCGCCGGCCACGTACTCCAGCTCGCCGGTCTCCTTGTCGATCCGCACCGAGGTGCCGCGGTTCTCCACGTGCTGCGGCACCGTGGTCCGGCCGCCCGGGGTGATCGCCACCGACAGGTTCAGGTAGTAGTACTCCTCGTCGGCCAGCAGGCCGAACCCGAACTCGTGGTACGTGCCGCCGCTCGGCCAGCTCGCGATGGCCTCGCTGCCCTCGTAGAACCCGTCGCCTTCGGCGTCCACCAGCCGGCTCAGCTGGTGCTTCTCGGCGACGATGACCTCGCCGTCCTCGACCAGCACGCCCTGCGGCTCGTTCATCCCGGTGGCCACCACCTCGGTGGTGACCTCCGCCGGGTCGGCGTCCTCCCCGACGGTGCCGGTGACGATCTCGACGGCGCCGTCGAAGCTCTCCCGGCCCGCCCAGGTGGTGATGACCATCCGCTCGTCGTCGAACCAGTCCATCCCGGTGACCATCGGCTCGAAGCCGTCCGGCCGCAGGTCGGTCACGGTGTAGTCGGGGTGCACGTCAACGAGCGGCCGGCCGTCCCCCGGGCTGGTGTCGTCGCCGGCGCACCGCTTCACCCCGGGCGAGGTGACCCGGGTGACCCCGGCGTCCGTGGTCAGCACCGACTCCGGCACCAGCGCGAACTCGGCCGCCCCCGGCGGCTTCCACTCCAGCCGCAGCGCCTTGTCGTAGGCGCCCTGGAAGTAGTCGACGCGCAGCGCGTGCGCGCCCGCGGTCAGCTCGGCCGTCCCGTCGGCGGCGGTGGGCGGCTGCCGCCGGTCGTTCTCGATGATCTCGGTCCCGTTCAGCGACAGCCTGGACCCGTCGTCGCTGATGATCCGGAAGTCGTAACTGCCGTCCTCGGGCACGTGGATGTTGCCGATCACGTGCGCCATGAAGTTGTTGCCGATGCCGCCGAAGTCCTCGTCGGACACCCAGTCGACGGTCGGGCGCAACACGTCGATGTTCGGTGTCTGGCCTTCGGTCAGTTCACAGATCTGCTCCGGCTCGAATCCGACGTCGAAGACCCGGAGCGTGATGCCCGGCTCCTGCGGCGGCAGCTCGTCCCCCGGGTCGGCGGCCTGGGCCGCTCCCACCGGGACGAGCACCGCGGCGACCAGGGCGATGCCCAGGGGCACCGCCGCGCGGCGGCGCGCTGTTGCCTTCATGAACGAACTCCTTTGCGCGGCTGTGGAGACGTGCGGGTGCGTGGGAGTTGTCCGCGCGGCCCGGAAGTCGGCCGGCTTCCGGGTGCGGCGCGTGGGGTGAGGCGTCCACGGAAGGGACGCGGGAGAACGTTTTCTACGGGCGCGCGTGCGTCATCTCGGGCCGCGGACGCGTCCTGTCCGCCCGCGGCGGGCGACTCGGGGGGCGGCGCGGTTCACCGACGACCACCCCAACGGGGGGAAAGCGCTTACCACTTCGGGAACGTAGGTTCGGACCAAACCCTTGTCAATGTCAGCGGCAGGCGCAGTTCCGCGCGGCGCGTGGTTCCGGTCCCCGGAAAGCGCGGCAATCCACGTAAACCGCCCCGGCCTTCGGGCGGGGCGGTGGGGTGCGGGGGCGGGGCGGGGGCAGGGCTTCTGGGCCTATGTGGCGCGGGTGAGTCGTGCGATGGCGTGGGTGAGTTGGGTGAGGCTGTGGTGGGGGGTGAGGGCGGTGGTGTCGAGGTGGTTGAACCAGTGTTGGGCGGTGTGGGTGGG
>NZ_JAVREO010000023.1:0-99818 GCF_031845445.1 Streptomyces chisholmiae
GCGACTTCCTGCGCTGGCTCACCCACGAGACGGACCAGCTGCCCGAGCGGCCCGAGCGCCCAGGCGGAGAGTCGGCGGGCCCGCCTCTGTGATCGCCGACCGTTCGGCCGAGCATTGGCCGAGCAGATGATCTTGAAACGGGAAACGCCCCCTACCCGCCGCGCTCCGCAGCAGGTAGGGGGCTTGCATCCTGGTAGGCCGTGTGGGACTCGAACCCACAACCAATGGATTAAAAGTCCACTGCTCTGCCAATTGAGCTAACGGCCCGCACGAAGCAGCATAACCGCCCGGGCCCGGGGGCCGCCGGGCGGCGGGGCAAGGGTGCCGTGGATCGGGCGAACGCGGCGGGGGCCGGCGCGTGCGCGCCGGCCCCCGCCGGGTCGAGAACGGGCTACCGCTCAGTCGCCACGCTTCCAGCGGGGCTTCTCCGAGCGACGGTCGAAGGAGGACGAAGAAGAGGAAGAGGACGAGGAGGAACCGGCCGGTCGGTCGCCCCGGTAGCCGCCGCCGCGCGGGCGGTCGTCCCGGCGGAAGCCACCGCCACGGTGGTCGTCCCGGCGGTTGCCGCCCTCGCGGTCCCCGCCCCGGTAACCCTCGCGGTTGTCGCCGCCCCGGTAGCCGTCCCGGCGGAAGCCGCCGTCCTCGCGCCGCCCGTGCGGGCGGTCGTCGCGCCGGAAGCCGCCCCGGTCACCGCGCGGGCGGTCGTCCCGGCGGAAGCCGCCGCGCTCGCCGCCCCGGTGCCCGTCGCGGCGGAAGCCGCCCCGGTCACCGCGGTCGCCGCGGTCCCCGCCCCGGTCGCCGCGCTCGTTGCGCGCCGCGTCGGCACGGGCGGCCTTCTCGGCCCGCCTGGCCTCCCGGAGCGCCTCCCGCTCGGCCTCGCGCTCCGCCTCGGCGAGCGCCTCGGTCCGCGCCTCGGCGGCCCGGGCGATGGCCTCGGCCGGGTCGTCACCCCGCTCCCGCGCGGCCCGCGCGGTCAGCCGCTCGGCCTCCTCGACCAGCTCGCCGGAGCGGCCCTTGGCCTTCTCCAACTCCCTGGCCAGCCGGGCCACCTCACGCTCGGCGTGCTGCGCGGCGCCCATCGCGGACTCGGCCTGCACCTCGGTGAGCGAACGGGCGCCCACCAGGTCGGCGACCTCAGGCGCGAACAGGTCGCCACGGCCGATGATGTGCCGGGCGGCGTCCACGCCGGCGTCCTCCATCAGCCGGAAGATGGTCCGCCGCTGGTGCGGCAGGGCCAGCGAGACGACGGTGCCGGACCGGCCGGCGCGCGCGGTGCGGCCGGAGCGGTGCAGGTAGTCCTTGTGGTCGGCGGCCGGGTCCACGTTGAGGACGACGTCGACGCCGTCCACGTGGATGCCGCGGGCGGCCACGTCGGTGGCGACCAGCACGCTGGCCCGGCCGTCCTTGAAGTCGGCCAGGGTCCTGGTGCGGGCGCCCTGGGTCATGCCGCCGTGCAGCGCGTCGGCGCGCACCCCGGCCTCGCGCAGCTGGCCGGCCACCCGGTCGGCGCCCAGCTGGGTGCGGACGAAGACGATGGTCCGGCCCTCGCCGCTGGCGATGGCCGCGGTCAGCGGGGCCTTGTCGCGGGGCTTCACGATCAGCACGTGGTGGCTCATGGTGGTGACCGCGCCCTGGGCGGCGTCCACCTCGTGGCTGACCGGGTCCACCAGGTAGCGCTTGACCAGGGTGTCGATCTCGTTCTCCAGGGTGGCGGAGAAGAGCATCCGCTGGCCGCCCGGCGGCACCAGGTCGAGCAGCTCGGTGACCTCGGGCAGGAAGCCCAGGTCGGCCATCTGGTCGGCCTCGTCGAGCACCGCGACCTGGACGTCGTCCAGCGAGCAGGCACGGCGGCCGATCACGTCACGCAGCCGGCCGGGGGTGGCGACGAGGATGTCGACGCCGCGCTCCAGGGCGTAGATCTGGTTGCCCATGGAGGTGCCGCCGCAGACCACCTTGAGCCGCAGGCCGAGCACGTCGCCGTAGGGCTGGAGGGCGTCGGCGACCTGCATGGCCAGCTCGCGGGTCGGGGTGAGGATCACCGCGCGGGGGCGCTTGGGCTGGGTCCGCCCGCCGGCGAGCCGGGCCAGCAGCGGCAGGCCGAAGCTGAGCGTCTTGCCGGAGCCGGTGCGGCCACGGCCGAGGATGTCGTGGCCGGCCAGCGCGTCGGGGATGGTGGCGGCCTGGATGGGGAACGGGGTGGTGACGCCGCTCTCCGCGAGCCGGCGCACCACGGCGGCCGGCAGGCCGAGGTCGGCGAAGGTGGGGGTGGACGCCTCGGCCTCGGCGGCCGCTTCGGGCACCTCGGTGGCCTCGGTGGCCTCGTCGGACAGCGTCTCGCCGTCCAGGTCGAGGATGGCGTCAGGAGTGGTAACAGACATGCGTAACGAAACCTTCCGGAGTCATCGGCACGCGCCTTAGCTCCGCAGGTTGCTTCAGACCGCCTGAATGCGGTCAGCCACACGGTTTAGACGAGGAACGCGCCACACGGCACCGCATCGGACGGGGCGCCGGGCAAGATGGGCCAAACGATCTACAATCATACGCACGGCGCAACCGCAAGCACAAACGGGACCGGATTTCCTGGAACCTCCGGCACGGCGGTGGCCGGCACGTTTCCCCAGCCTACCCCGGGGGCCCTCGATCCGGACCCGCCGGGCCCGGGGCGCGGGGGAAAGGTCCGGGTCGGGTCGACGCTCCGACCGCCGCCCGCGGCGGCCCACGGCTCCCCGGGTGCCGCTTCCCTCCCGTTCCCCTCCCGGGACCGAGCCCAGCACCCCGTTGCACCCTTGTCCGCCTCGGGGCCACTCCTGGCCGCCTCCCGCCCCGGCTCCGACCACCGGCGACACCGTTCCCCGCGCTCCACGCCGGAGGCGCGGGGCGGGGCGCCCCGGCCGCGGCGGGGAGCGGAGCCGACGGGGAGAGCGCCGCCGCACACCCGTTCGTCGAGTGATCCACGGGCCCGCCGTCCACGGGGCTCGCGCCGGCGACGCCGGTCGCTCGCGATGCGGGACGCGGCACTGCCGGCAGGCCCGGTGCACGCTGACGCTGGGCGGCGGGCCGGCCCCCCTGATCGGCGGGGTGCTCGGCGGCACCGTGGCGATCGGCGGCTGCCGGCCGCGCCTCGGCCCGGCGTCGGGTCGGGTCGGGTCGGGTCGGGTCGGGTGGCCGAACGGTCAGCCGGGGGCCGGCAGTTCGGCCAGCCGCTCGCTGAGGTCGGCGAGCAGCGGGGCCGCCCCCGGGATCAGGTAGAAGTGGTTGCCGGGGAGGGTCCGGTGGTGGAACGGGCCGTCGGCGGTGGCCGCCGCCCACTCCCGCAGGCCGGCGGCCGGCACGTCCGGGTCGTCCGCCCCGGCGTAGGCGGCGACCGGCCCGCGCAACGGCGTGACCGGGCGCGGCTGGTAGCCGCCGATCAGCCGGAAGTCGGCCCGGATCGCCGGCAGTACCAGCTCCCGCAGGTCCGGGTCGGCCAGCACCGCCTCGGCCCCCGGGTCGCCCAACTGCCGCACCGCGGCCAGGATCGCGTCGTCGCCCTGGCGGTGCACGTCGCTCGGCACCACCCGGTGCGGCGGCAGCTGGCCGGAGACGAACAGCCCGGCCACCCCGGTGTCGGTGCGCTGTTGCAGGCGGAGCGCCACCTCGTAGGCGACGGAGGCGCCCATGCTGTGCCCGAAGAGCGCCAGCCGCGGCCCGTGGTAGGGCAGCAGCACGTCGGCGATGACCGTGCTGAGCACTCCCATGTCGTCCACGCACGGCTCGGCCAGCCGGTCCTGGCGCCCCGGGTAGCAGACCGCGACGACCTCCACGTCGGCCGGCAGCCCGGCCGACCAGTCCCGGAACAGGCTGGGCGCGCCGCCGGCGTGCGGCAGGCAGACCAGCCGCAGCCGGGGCGTCGCCACCCGTCGGTACCAGCGCAGCCAGCGGTCCGGCCGGGCGTCCGGTGTCCCGTTCACGGCGCGCCCCTCACACGTCGGCCGCGGCGGCCAGCCCGGCCTCGTCCGGGGTGAAGCGGATCGGCAGACTGCCCAGCCCGGACAGGAAGTTGGAGTGGATCGGGCGGACCTCGCCGTTGATCTCGAAGCCGCTGCTGAAGGTGCGCAGGGTGTCCAGCATGGCCCGGATCTCCAGCCGGCCGAGGAACGCGCCGAGGCAGAAGTGCGGGCCGTACCCGAACGCCAGCTGCTTGTTCTGCACCCGGCCCAGGTCGAAGGTGTACGGGTCGTCGAAGACCCGGTCGTCCCGGTTGGCCGAGGTCATCCAGAGGGTGACGATCTCGCCGGCGGATATCGTCCGGTCGTGCAGCTCGACGTCCGCCAGGGCGGTGCGGCCGAAGTGCATCGCGGGGGTGGACCAGCGCAGCACCTCCTCGACCGCGGTGTCGAGTTCGACCTCGCGGTTCCGCAACCGCCCCCACTGGTCCGGGTGTTGGGTGAACGCCCGGACCGCCTCGATCATCGAGAGCCGGCTGGTCTCGTCGCCGCCGAGGATCAGGCTGTAGCAGTTGAGGACGATGTCGTCCTCGGTCAACGGCTCGCCGTTCAGCTCCGAGTTGGCCAGGACGCTGATCACGTCCTCCTGCGGCTTGGCGCGCCGCTCGGCCACCAGGTCGTTGAAGTAGAGCAGGATCTCGTTGCGGGCCAGCCAGGCGTCCTCGTCGCTCTGCCCCTCGTCGTTGGAGCTGAGCGCCTGCTTGTTGAGCCGCAGCAGGAAGTCCTGGTCGCTGGGCGGCACGCCCAGCAGGTCCCCGATGGTGTTGATCGGGATGCGCTCGGCGACGTCCACCGCGAAGTCGGCCTCGCCGCGCCGCACGGCCTGGGCCACCAGCCGGCGGGTGTTCTGGATGACCCGCTCCTCGACGCGCCGCAGCGCGCGCGGCGAGAACGACTTCAGCAGCAGGTTCCGCAGGTCCTTGTGGCGGGGCCCGTCGGTGACGGCCAGCATCCTGCCGGCCGCCGAGTCGAAGCCGGCCAGCAGCGTGACCAGCACGTTGCCCTGCTCGGAGGTGAACCGCTTGTTGTCGCGGAACACCGTCAGCATGTCGGCGTAGCGGCTGACCACCCAGAAGCCCGGGTTGTCCCCGCGCGGGTCGTGCCAGAAGAGCGGGTGCTCGTCCCGCAACGTGCGCCAGTACGGCCGCAGATCGCGTTCTTCGAAGGTTCTCGGGTTCGTCAGGTCGACGGCCGACAACTCCTCGACGGCTGCCCCCGTTCGCACGCTCATGGTCGCTCGCCCCTCAGGTGACGTGGTGGTGGTGCCGGCCGGCCCACGTCCCCGGGGCCGGCCCCCGACGGCCGGCGGGGTCGTCCCGCGAGGCGCCCCACGGCCACCGGCGCGGCCGGCGAAGTGGTGGGTCGGGCCGACTTCATCGCCTCGGACAGACTCTTCGGTCGCATGTCTGTCCAGTTCTCGTTGATGTACTCCAGCCGGGCCCACCCGGGAGTCCCCGCCGAAGGCCACCCGCCGCCCCGCCCGCCGACCGCCGGAAGCCGCGAAGCCGACCGCCGCGACCCCACATCCGCCGCCCGGATTCGGGCAGGATGCCAGGCGTGATCGAGATGACCCGCGAGCGGTTCGAGGACCTGGTGAGCGACGCCCTGGACCTCATCCCGCCCGAGCTGACCCGCCTGATGGACAACGTCGTCGTCCTGGTCGAGGACGAGCCCCCGCCGGAGGACCCGGAGCTGCTCGGCCTCTACGAGGGCATCGCGCTCACCGACCGCGGCGACTGGTACGCGGGCGTGCTCCCCGACCGGATCACCGTCTTCATGGGCCCGACGCTGCGCTACTGCGCCGAGGAGGACGAGGTGGCCCACGAGGTCGCCACCACCGTGATCCACGAGATCGGCCACCACTACGGCATCGACGACGAGCGGCTGCACGAGCTGGGCTGGGGCTGACCTGGGCCGGATGGCTTTGCCCGGCGCCGCCGCGATGGCCTATGCTGCTTTGGCCCACGGCGGTGTTGGTGGGCTCGGTTGGCCCCTGTCGTCTAGTGGCCCAGGACGCCGCCCTTTCAAGGCGGTAGCGCGGGTTCGAATCCCGTCGGGGGTACCGCTTTCTTTTCCTTTCTTTCTCGTTTTTCCCGGCCGGCCGCCGACCTCGGCGGCCGTCGGCGGCCGCGTCCCACGGGGGCGCGGCTTCTTTCGTCCCCGCCCCCCATAACCCGCCCCTGACCTGGGCTTTCACCCCCTCCCCCACCCCTCGCCCGAGCCGCCCCACGCCCAGCGCGGCGACGGACGAGACCGCCCTCCACACCGTGATACGCTGATCCAGCGATGCCGGCCGGTGGCACACGGTGAACACACGTTCTCCGGTTCTCCGCCGGCGGACAGCCGGGTCCTGTGGAGCAGTTTGGAGTGCTCGCCACCCTGTCAAGGTGGAGGCCGCGGGTTCAAATCCCGTCAGGACCGCTTCGGCTGGGTAGCTCAGTTGGTACGAGCGTCCGCCTGAAAAGCGGAAGGTCGCCGGTTCGATCCCGGCCCCAGCCACATCCCGTCGCACCACAAAGAACAGCCCCGCGCCCACCAGCGCCGGGGCTGTTTCGTCGTCTCCCCATCACCACCAACGCCCCCGCCTCGGCGCTCCCCCGGTCAGCGGCCGCCCGGGTGGCGGTGGCGCCAGGTCCAGAAGACGACGCAGGAGAGGGCGGACCAGCCGGCGAGTACCAGGTAGGGGTGGAGGTGCTGGTGGCCGTGGAAGTAGACCGCGGTGTGCTGGGCGCTGACGGAGGCCCCCGGCGGGAGCCAGCGGCCGATGGTGCCGAAGGCCGAGGGCAGCAGCGGCCAGGAGACCGCGCCGCCCGATGAGGGGTTGCCGAGGAGCACCAGCAGCGCCCAGGTGGGCAGCACCGCCCAGCGGCCGAAAAGCGTGTTGAACATGGTGAAGACCATGCCGGCGGTGAACATGGTGGCCGCGAGGATGAGCCAGGACAGCGGGAACGGCAGCGGCACGGCGGCCAGCAGCCAGTCCACGGCCGCCACGATGCACAGTCCACCGAGCAGCGAGTAGCCGGCGATCACCACGATCCGCTCCCCCGGGCGCAGCCGCCTGGCGTTCACGCTCAGTTGGATGGCCCCGAGGAAGCCGCAGATGACCGCGGCCAGGTTCATGTAGAAGAGGGCGAGCCCGCGGGGGTCGCCGGAGTGCAGCGGCTTGATGTCCCGGACGGTGATCTCGTTGCCGGTGGCCTCGGCCGCCCTGGGGGCGGCCCGTTCGAGCAGCTCGGCGACCGAGGCGCCGGCGGCGCCGGCGAGGTCGAGGCCGAGCCGGCCGTCCGGCGCGAGGCCGACCACGGCGAAGACCCGCTGCTCCTCGATCTCGTCCACAGCCTGTTGATAAGTGTCGGCGGCCCGGGCCTCGATCGTGGTGTCCAGCTCCCACTCCAGGGCGCGCAGGAAGTCGTCGAGCCGCGGCCCGGCGTCGGCCGGGCGGGCCAGGACGGCCACCTGGAGGGTGTGCGGCGTGGGGTTGGCCATGGCGTAGCTGTAGGAGCCGGCGAAGAGTCCGGCGGCGACGGCGAGAACGAGGCTGATCACCAGGGCGGGCAGGTACGGCGAGTCACGCGACGTCACGCGGCGCCCACGCGCCGTCTCCTGGCTCTCCACAGGGCGCACCCTAGCCAGCCAAAGCCGCGAACACCCCTAAACCCGACAGAACGCGCCTGATCCGATATCGGCTCGCCGGTCGCGGCGCGAAGGTGAGATTCTGGACCCCGTATGTCTACCGACGCCTCCCCCCTTTCCTTCTCGGCCCTGGCCGAGCGTCTCTCCGCGCTGGCGCTCGGCGACGAGCTGCGGCTCGGCCGCCGCCTCGAAGGCGCCCGCCGGATCAGGAAGCCGGCCGCCCAGCAGGCCGTGCTCGCCGAGATCGGCCAGGCCGTGGACGCCGCCGAGCAGCGGGTCGAGCGGCGCCGGGCCGCCGTCCCGCGCATCGTCTATCCCGAGCAGCTGCCGGTCAGCCAGAAGAAGGACGAGATCCTGGCGGCCATCCGCGACCACCAGGTGGTGATCGTGGCCGGCGAGACCGGCTCCGGCAAGACCACCCAGATCCCCAAGATCTGCCTGGAGCTGGGCCGCGGCGTGCGCGGCCTGATCGGCCACACCCAGCCGCGCCGGATCGCCGCCCGCACGGTGGCCCAGCGGGTCGCCGAGGAGCTGGGCGGCTCGGTCGGCGAGGTGGTCGGCTTCAAGGTGCGCTTCACCGACCAGGGCAGCGACCGGACGCTGGTCAAGCTGATGACCGACGGCATCCTGCTCGCCGAGCTGCAGCAGGACCGCGAGCTGCGGCAGTACGACACGATCATCATCGACGAGGCGCACGAGCGCAGCCTCAACATCGACTTCCTGCTGGGTTACCTCGCCCAGCTGCTGCCGCGCCGCCCGGACCTGAAGGTGATCATCACCTCGGCGACCATCGACCCGGAGCGGTTCGCCGACCACTTCAGGGACGCCGCCGGCGCGCCGGCGCCGATCGTCTCGGTCTCCGGCCGCACGTACCCGGTCGAGGTCCGCTACCGCCCGCTGCTGGAGGAGACGGCGGGGGACGAGAGCGGCGACGTCGACCGGGACCAGGTGACCGCGATCGGCGACGCGGTGGACGAGCTGCTGGCCGAGGGCCCGGGCGACATCCTGGTCTTCCTCTCCGGCGAGCGGGAGATCCGGGACACCGCCGACGCGCTCGGCAAGCGCGGCCTGCGGCACACCGAGGTGCTCCCGCTCTACGCCCGGCTCTCGCACGCGGAGCAGCAGCGGGTCTTCCAGCGGCACACCGGGCGGCGGATCGTGCTGGCCACCAACGTGGCCGAGACCTCGCTCACGGTGCCCGGCATCCGCTACGTGATCGACCCGGGCACCGCCCGGATCTCCCGTTACAGCCATCGCACCAAGGTGCAGCGGCTGCCGATCGAGCCCATCTCGCAGGCCAGCGCCAACCAGCGGAAGGGCCGCTGCGGACGGACCAGCGACGGCGTCTGCATCCGGCTCTACTCGGAGGAGGACTTCCTCTCCCGGCCGGAGTTCACCGACGCCGAGATCCTGCGCACCAACCTGGCCTCGGTGATCCTGCAGATGAACGCGGCGGGGCTCGGCGAGGTGGCGCGGTTCCCGTTCATCGACCCGCCGGACCACCGGAGCATCAAGGCGGGCGTGCAGCTGCTGGAGGAGCTGGGCGCCCTGGTGGGGGACCGGCTCACCGAGACCGGCCGCAAGCTGTCCCGGCTGCCGGTGGACCCGCGGCTGGCCCGGATGGTGCTGGAGGCGCACCGCAACGGCTGTGTCCGGGAGGTGATGGTGATCGTCGCCGCGCTCTCCATCCAGGACCCGCGGGAGCGGCCGGCGGAGAAGCAGCAGCAGGCGGACGCGCAGCACGCCAGGTTCCGGCAGGGGCCGGCCGAGGAGTCCGACTTCCTGGCGCTGCTGGCGCTCTGGGAGTACGTGCGGGAGCGGCAACGGGCGCTGTCCTCCTCGGCGTTCCGCCGGATGTGCCGCAACGAGTTCCTCAACTACCTGCGGATACGCGAATGGCAGGACATCTTCAGCCAGCTGCGGCAGGTCGGCAGGAGCCTGGACGTGGAGCCGGCGGGGGAGGACGTGCCGGCCGCCGCGCCGGCGCTGGTGCACCAGTCGCTGCTGGCCGGGCTGCTCTCCCAGGTGGGGCTGAAGGACACCGAGAAGCACGAGTACCTGGGCGCGCGGGGCGCCAAGTTCGCGGTCTTCCCCGGCTCCGCCCTGTTCCGGAAGCCGCCGCGCTGGGTGATGTCGGCCGAGCTGGTGGAGACCTCCCGGCTGTGGGCGCGGATCAACGCCAGGATCGACCCGGAGTGGATCGAGCCGCTGGCCGGCCACCTGGTGAAGCGCACCTACAGCGAGCCGCACTGGGAGCAGAAGCAGGCGGCGGTGATGGCCTACGAGCGGGTGACGCTCTACGGGGTGCCCGTGGTGGCCCGCCGCAAGGTCAACTACGGCCGGATCGACGCCGAGGTGTCCCGGGAGCTGTTCCTGCGGCACGCCCTGGTGGAGGGGGACTGGAAGACCAACCACCGGTTCTTCCAGGACAACCGCCGACTGCTCGCCGAGGTCGAGGAGTTGGAGCACCGGGCCCGCCGCCGGGACATCCTGGTGGACGACGAGACCCTGTTCGACTTCTACGACCAGCGCATCCCGGACGACGTGGTGTCCGGGGCGCACTTCGACTCCTGGTGGAAGAAGAAGCGCCGCGAGGACCCGGACCTGCTCAACTTCGAGAAGTCCATGCTCATCAACGAGCGGGCCGGGCAGGTCACCGAGCGGGACTATCCGGACGTCTGGCCACAGGGCCGGCTCTCGCTGACCGTCACGTACCAGTTCGAGCCGGGGGCCGACGCGGACGGGGTCACCGTCCATCTGCCCCTTCAGGTGTTGAACCAGGTGACCTCGGCCGGCTTCGACTGGCAGATCCCTGGGCTGCGCGAGCAGTTGGTGACCGAGTTGATCAGGTCGCTGCCCAAGCCGCTGCGCCGGAACTGCGTGCCGGCGCCCGACTTCGCGCGGCGTTTCCTCGCGGGAACGCCGGCGCCGACCGAGGCGCCGCTGCGGGTGGCGCTGGCGGCCGGGCTCACCCGGCTGACCGGCACCCGGATCGCGCCGGAGGACTTCGACCCGGAGAAGGTCCCGGCCCACCTGCGGATCACCTTCCGGGTGGTGGACGAGCGTGGTCGCCGGGCGACCGAGGGGCCGGGCGCCGAGGACAAGGACCTGGAGGCGCTGAAAGTGCGCTTCAAGCCCCGCGCGCAGGCCGCGCTTGACCGGGCCTTCACGGGCGGCCGGAAGGCCGCCAAGGCGGCGCCTGGCGGCGCGCCACAGGGCGGCGGCGACGCGGGCGTACCGGAGCGGCGCACGGGTCTCACCAGTTGGACGGTGGGCACGCTGCCGCGGGTGCTGGAGACCCGGCGCGGTGGTCAACCTGTGAAGGCGTACCCGGCGTTGGTGGACGAGGGCCGGTCGGTCGGGGTCCGGCTGTTCGACAGCGAGGCGGACCAGGCGGCGGCGATGGCCCGCGGCACCCGGCGGCTGGTGCTGCTCAACCTGCCGTCCGACCCGGGCAAGTTCGCCCAGCGGAAGCTCGACAACGCGGGCAAGCTGGCGCTGGCCAGCAACCCGCACGGCGGGGTGCCGGCGCTCTTCGACGACCTGGTGACGGCCGCCACCGACCAGCTGATCGCCGCGCACGGCGGGCCGGCCTGGGACGAGGCGGGTTTCCGGCGGCTCTTCGACGCGGTGCGCGCCGACGTGGTGGAGCTGACCCTGCGGCTGACCGGGCAGCTGCGCGAGGTGCTGGCCGCCTGGGGTGCCTGTGAGCGGCGGCTGGCGGGGCTGCGCAGTCCGACGCTGCGGCCCGCGCTGGAGGACGTCAGGGCACAGCTGGACGGGCTGGTGCACGCGGGCTTCGTGACCGAGCACGGCGCCCGCCGGCTGCCCGACCTGCTGCGGTACCTGCGGGCCGTGGACCGCCGGCTGCAACAGCTGCCGCACCAGGCGCAGAAGGACCTGGCCAGGACCGCGAAGGTGCGGGAGATGCAGGACGAACACGCCTGGCTGCTCGAGCAGTTCCCGCCGGGCACCCCGGTGCCGGCGCGGGCCAGGGAGATCCGCTGGATGATCGAGGAGCTGCGGGTGAGCTTCTTCGCGCACGCCCTGGGGACGGCCTACCCGGTCTCGGAGAAGCGGATCGTCAAAGCGGTGGACGCGCTGGCCCCGGCACAGCCCTCCTGACCTGCCCAGGACCGGTCCGGGCCCGGCCCCGCGGCCGGTCCTGGGGCCGATTGGCCGAGGGGTGCCCGACTGGGGTAGAGTCACCGACGCAGCTTGGTCCTGTGGAGCAGTTTGGAGTGCTCGCCACCCTGTCAAGGTGGAGGCCGCGGGTTCAAATCCCGTCAGGACCGCTTTAGTTGAAATTTAGTTCAATTCTTTACCATGAGCCCGGACCCCACATGTGGGGTCCGGGCTTTCGTCGTGGCGGGAGTGGGAAGGAGCAGGGCAGGCCCGGCGGCGCGTACTACCCTGCCGGCCGGGCGCCGGGCAAGTGAGGACGTGTGTGACGGGAGTCACTCAACTTGATTGCACGCTGGACTCGTTCGACCCCGTAGAGACACCCGCCAATTTTATATGTGCAATTGCACCAGGTGTCGAGGGTGTCTCACGACCCCTCAGAAACCGCCCCCGGAACGCAAAAAGATCGCGCCGGACCCGGCGGAGTCCGGCGCGATCGAAGCCAAGCGGGCCGGAGTGGGGGCTCCGGGGCCTGGGGTGTGCGGTGTTGCTCAGGCCTCGCCACGCTGCTGCGGGATGCCCGCCAACAGTGCGCGCACCTCCGCTTCGCGATAGCGGCGATGCCCACCGAGCGTGCGGATAGACGTAAGCTTGCCCGCCTTTGCCCAGCGTGTGACCGTTTTCGGGTCAACGCGGAACATCGTGGCAACCTCAGCCGGGGTCAGCAGCGGCTCGGCATCAGGGGTGCGAGCGGTCATGAGCGGCCTCCTCGGGAGAACCGAACCATCACGGTTCTTTCCTCTAAATTCTGCACCTTGACCCGCGTTGCCCGAAATGACAGACGCGAGTCGAGTCGGTTATAGGACGAACGGCTTGTCCTCGGCACTACAACTACACCATCCGTCCAGCCGGGTCGGCCAAACCGATGGAATTGCCCTCTCAGGTGTTCAACCTCGGCGGAAGCCGATGGACCATGCCATAGCGGACAGTCACTCGACCGTGACGATCAGTCACAACGTGAATGAGTCGCCACCAGCCCTACCAAGGAGGTGCAATACCGATCCATCCGCCCGCGACGGACGGAAAGGGGCTCCTCCGAACTCCTTGTCCTATTTTGACACGAGGGGAGTACTTGAAGGCAAGAGTCCGTACAGTGCCTTCCATCACGCTTGGGGCTTTAGTCCCCAAGCGCCCCCCGGTCAGTTGGCGAACTGGCGTTCCCGCACCGCCATCCACCGGTCGGTCAGCACCTCGTAGCTGCGCTGGGCCCGGTCCAGGTCGCCGGCCGCCAGGGCGGCCAGCCCCTCGGCCACCTCGGCCGCCGAGTGGTCGGCCGCCAGCTGGTCCTCGAAGATCGTATAGACCAGCCCGCCGTAGTCCAGTTCGACCAGCGACCGCGGGTGGAACTCCTCCAGCCACCGCCCCACGTCCGCGAGCGCCACCGCCAGCGGCCCCTCAGCCGTCGCCTCGCGCACCGTCCGCAGCCCCCTGGCCACCCGCCGTCGCGCCTGCACCATCGGCGTCCGGTAGCGCAGCCGGGGCGCCTCGCCGCCGGGCCGGTCGCCGGACTCGCGGAACTCCCGCTCGTCGTCGGCGAAGAGCGTGAACCAGCGCACCGGCACGTGCCAGAGCGCCGACCGTATCCACGGCCTGGCGTCCGGGTTGCCCTCCCGCCACCGCGCGTAGTCGGCCGCCGCGCGTTCCCGCGCCTCGGGCGGCAGCGCCGCGTCCACCACCGACTGCGGCATCAGCCACTGCCCCACCTCGGACAGCGCCTGCCAGGAGCGCAGCCTGGTCCGCCAGGGGCAGACGCAGAGCACCCCGTCCAACCAGGTCACGAACGCGTCCGCGCTCTCCCCGGCCGGGGCCACCCGCGGCGGCGCGCCGACCACCCCGGCGAGGGCCCAGCCCAGCTCGTCCTGCGCCCCCGGCAGCTCGGGCCGCTTGGCATACGCGGCCCAGTACGAGCGCTCCGGCTCGGGGAAGGCCGCCAACGGCTCGTACACCCTCAGATACGCCGCATACGGAACCTTCGGCACGCCACCCTCCCAGCTCTCTCCCGGCCCGACGGCCGCCCCCGCGCCCACCACCGGGCGCTCCGACCGATCGTGTCACTACCGCGCACCCACGGCATCCCGGCCGCCCAGGTGGTCGTACCCTCGTCTCACCCGAGTCCTCACCATCGACGAGGGCTCCCGCTTCGACTACAGGAGTCACCACCGTGACCGACGTACGTCCCGCTGTCACCACGGACAGCAACCCGGCGGCCGAGGTGCTCGACGCGCTGTTCCACTCCGACCAGGGCGGGCACGAGCAGGTCGTGCTCTGCCAGGACCGACCCACCGGACTGCGGGCGGTGATCGCCGTGCACTCCACCGCACTCGGGCCGGCGCTGGGCGGCACCCGCTTCCACGCCTACCAGGAGGCGGACCACCCCGAGTCGGCCGCGCTCGCCGACGCGCTCCGCCTGGCCCGGGGCATGACCTACAAGAACGCGCTGGCCGGCCTGCCGCACGGCGGCGGCAAGGCCGTGATCATCGGCGATCCCGAGAAGATCAAGACCGAGGAACTCCTGCTGGCCTACGGTCGCTGCGTAGCCGCGCTCGGTGGACGCTACGTCACCGCCTGCGATGTCGGCACCTACGTCCAGGACATGGACGTGATCGCCCGGAGCAACCGCTGGACCACCGGCCGCTCCCCGGAGCAGGGCGGCGCCGGCGACTCCTCGGTGCTCACCTCCTACGGCGTCTTCCAGGCCATGCTGGCCTCGGCCGAGCACCGCTGGGGCTCCCCCGAGCTGACCGGCCGGACGGTCGGCGTCGCCGGCGTCGGCAAGGTCGGGCACCTGCTCGTCGACCAGCTGGTCGAGGCCGGCGCCCGGGTGCTGGTCAACGACGTCAACCCGGCCGCGGTCGCGCGGGTGCGGGCGGCACACCCCGAGGTGACCGCGGTGCCGTCGGTGGACGAGCTGGTCGCCGACCCGGCACTGGACATCTACGCACCGTGCGCGCTGGGCGGGGTGCTCAACGACCGGACCGTCCCGCTGCTGCGGGCCGCCATCGTCTGCGGCGCGGCCAACAACCAGCTGGACCACCCGGGCGTCGAGAAGGACCTGGCCGACCGGGGCGTCCTCTACGCCCCCGACTACGTGGTGAACTCCGGCGGGGTGATCCAGGTCGCGGACGAGCTCTCGGGTTTCAACTTCGCTCGCGCAAAGGAAAAGGCGGCCGAGATCCGGCTGACCACGCGGGAGATCTTCCAACGCGCCGACGCGGACGGCGTGCCCCCGGCGGTGGCCGCCGACCGGATCGCGGAACAGCGGATCGCGCAGGCCAGGGGCGTGGATCGCCCGTTTGCGTAAGACATGTCACCCCCCCGCGGACGAGTCGTACCGGGAAAGAAGGTAAAATCGCCGTTGACCAGCAGAGAGGTTCATCGGGCGCCGGCCGTGGCGGCTCGGGTCCTGCGGACGGCGTACCGCGGGCTCCCGGAAGCAGGTACGGTTGAAAGCCGATGGACTGGGCGCTTCGCGAAGGGCCCACTCTCAATCATGAACGGATGTCAACACTCCGGGGCCGTCGAGCCCCGTCGTTGAGGGGGTCGAGCCAATGGGGCGCGGCCGGGCCAAGGCCAAGCAGACGAAGGTCGCCCGCCAGCTGAAGTACAACAGCGGCCGGACGGACCTTTCTCGCCTGGCCGAAGAGCTGGGTGCTTCACCGACGCCGGATCAGCAGCCGTCCAACGGCGAGCGGTTCGAGGGCGACGATGAGCTGGACGACGACCTGTACGCGCGGTACGCGGAGATGTACAACGAAGAGGACGAGGAGGACGACCACGAGTCGTCTCCCGACTCCTCCAAACGGCGAGGCGGCTGACCCGCTTCGCCGCACGTCTTCCTCGACTCGCGCGGTTGACTGGCCCGGTCCGGGACTCTCCCGGACCGGTCTCAGTGTTGTCTCCGGCGCGGTCAGACCGGGAGCCGACCGTCATCATCCCGCCACCCGGGGGCCGCGCGGCCCCCGCGCCTCGTCGTCGGGTCAGCCGGGTCAGCTCGCATAGTTCCCGCTGAGGGTGACCGTGCCACCCGCCTCGTCGGCACCGTGGATCTCACCGGCCACCCAGGCCGGGACGGACCGCTCGGCCAGCAGGGCCAGCGCCGGCTCCACCGCCGCCGGCGGCAGCACCGCGACCATGCCGACCCCCATGTTGAGGGTCCGCTCCAGCTCGTCCCTGGCCACCCCGCCGACCGCGCCGACCACGTCGAACACGGGTGCCGGTCGCCAGCTGCCCCGGTCGATCTCGGCCCGCACGGTCCCGGGCAGCACCCGGGCCAGGTTGTTGGCCAGCCCACCGCCGGTGACGTGTGCGAAGGCGTGCACCTCGACGGCCTCGATCAGGGCCAGGCAGTCCAGCGAGTAGATCCTGGTCGGCTCCAGCAGCTCCTCGCCCAGCGTCCGGCCGAACTCCGGCACCTCGCGCTCCAGCCCCCACCCCGCGTGGTTGAGCAGCACGTGGCGGACCAGGGAGTAGCCGTTGGAGTGCAGTCCGCTGGCGCCCAGGGCCAGCACCACGTCGCCCGGCCTGACCCGGTCGGCGCCCAGCAGCTGGTCCGCCTCGACCACGCCGGTGGCGGCGCCCGCGATGTCGTACTCCTCGGGGCCGAGCAGGCCGGGGTGCTCGGCGGTCTCGCCGCCCACCAGGGCGCAGCCGGCCAGGGCGCAGCCCTCGGCGATGCCCTTCACCAGCGCGGCGACCCGCTCCGGGTAGACCTTGCCGACGCACACGTAGTCGGTCATGAAGAGCGGCTCGGCGCCGCAGACCACCAGGTCGTCGACGACCATCGCGACCAGGTCGCGGCCCACCGTGTCGTGGATGTCCAGCCGCTGGGCGATGGCGACCTTGGTGCCCACCCCGTCGGTGGCGGAGGCCAGCAGCGGACGACGGTAGCGGGTCAGCGCCGAGGCGTCGAAGAGGCCGGCGAAGCCGCCGAGGCCGCCGACGCTCTCCGGGCGCTGGGCCTTGGCCACCCACTCCTTCATCAGCCGGACGGCGGTCTCCCCCGCCTCGATATCGACACCGGCCGCCGCGTAGCTGGCACCGGGCGCGTTCGTCGTCATCAGGTCTTCCTCGTGTGGTCGTGCGGCACCGTGTCGAGCCCGTGGGTCACGGACGGCGCAGCGCGTCGGCGGCGCCGGGACCGGTGAGCAGCGGCAGGCCGGGGCCGGCCGGCGGGCCGTCCCCGGCCGGCTGCTCCAGGATGTCCTTGCCCAGCAGCTCCGGGTCGGGCAGCTCCACCGGGTACTCCCCGTCGAAGCAGGCCCGGCAGAGGTTGGGCCGGGCGATGGTGGTGGCCGCGACCATGCCGTCCAGCGAGATGTAGGAGAGCGAGTCGGCGCCGAGCGAGGCCCCGATCTCCGCCACCGAGAGCCCGTTGGCGATCAGCTCGGCGCGGTTGGCGAAGTCGATGCCGAAGAAGCACGGCCACTTGATCGGTGGCGAGCTGATCCGGACGTGCACCTCGGCGGCGCCCGCCTCGCGGAGCATCCGGACCAGGGCGCGCTGGGTGTTGCCCCGGACGATGGAGTCGTCCACGACCACCAGGCGCTTGCCCCGGATGACCTCCTTGAGCGGGTTCAGCTTGAGCCGGATGCCGAGCTGCCGGATGGTCTGGCTCGGCTGGATGAAGGTCCGGCCGACGTAGGAGTTCTTCACCAGGCCGGAGCCGTAGGGGATGCCGCTGGCCTCCGCGTAGCCGATGGCGGCCGGCGTGCCGGACTCCGGGGTGGATATCACCAGGTCGGCGTCGACCGGGGCCTCGGCGGCCAGCCGGCGGCCCATCTCCACCCGGGAGAGGTAGACGTTGCGGCCGGCGATGTCGGTGTCCGGCCGGGCCAGGTAGACGTACTCGAAGACACAGCCCCGAGGCTTCGCTTCCGCGAAGCGTGTGGAACGCAACCCGTCCTGGTCGATCGCGATCAGCTCGCCCGGCTCCACCTCGCGGACCACCGAGGCGCCCACGATGTCCAGCGCCGCCGTCTCGGAGGCGACCACCCAGCCGCGCTCCGACCGGCCCAGCACCAGCGGGCGGAAGCCCTGCGGGTCGCGGGCGGCGTAGAGGGTGTTCTCGTCCATGAAGACGAAGGAGAAGGCGCCCCGCACCAGGGGCAGCACCCGGGGGGCCGCCTCCTCCACGGTCAGCGGCTCGCCGTTCTCGTCCACCTGGCCGGCCAGCAGCACCGTCACCAGGTCGGTGTCGTTGGTGGTGGCCACCCGCTGGCGCGAGCCGCGGCCCGTCGGCAGCTCGGCGACCAGCCGGGCCAGCTCGGCGGTGTTGACCAGGTTCCCGTTGTGGGCCAGGGCGATGGAGCCGTGGCCGGTCGCCCGGAAGGTTGGTTGGGCGTTCTCCCAGGTCGGGGCCCCGGTCGTGGAGTAGCGCGTGTGACCGACCGCCATATGGCCGGTCAGCGAGCCGAGAGAGGTCTCGTCGAAGACCTGCGAGACCAGCCCCATGTCCTTGAAGACCAGGATCTTGGCCCCATCGCTCACCGCGATCCCCGCGGATTCCTGTCCGCGGTGCTGTAGCGCGTAGAGCCCGAAGAAGGTGAGTTTGGCGACCTCTTCGCCGGGGGCCCAGACACCGAAGACGCCGCAGGCGTCCCTCGGGCCTTTCTCGCCGGGGTCGAGGTCGTGGTTGATTCGTCCGTCACCACGTGGCACACCATGAGTTTAGGCCAGAACGGTGGGTCGGGGAGAACCCGGGATTGTGAGACATGCCCCATGCGCCGCCGGGATTCGGGTGCTTTGGGACGCTGGGCGGTCAGCCGAGCACGGGCAGTTCGTCCGCCAGCGCCGCGGCCCGCTCCCCGCTCGGCCGCAGCCGGCCGCTGGCGACCGCGGCCGGCCAGTCGAGCCGGCCGGTGGCCAGCCGCAGCCAGGTGATCGGATCGCTCTCCACCACGTTGGGCGGGGTCCCCCTGGTGTGCCGGGGGCCGGCCAGGCACTGCACGGCGACGAACGGGGGCACCCGCAGCTCGGTCGAGGCGCCCGGCGCCCGGGTGGCCAGGGCGTCCGCCAGCATCCGGACCGTGATGGCCAGCGCCTGCCGGTCCAGCCGCACCGGGGCCCCGGTGGCCCGGGTCAGGTCGTCGCTGTGCACCACCAGCTCGACCACCCGGGTCACCGCGAAGTCCAGCGCCCGCATCGCGCCGAAGGGGTGCGGCAGCAGCAGGTCCTCCCGGACCCCGGTCTCCACCACCGCCTCCAGCTCCTCGGCCGCGCCGTCGATCGCCGCCCGGCAGTCGGGCCGCCGCTCGGCCGCGTCCCGGGTCTCCCGGTCCAGCTCGGCGGCGCTGCCCGCGGTGCGCGCGGCCCAGCCGTCGAGGCCGATCTCCGGGCGGGCGGCCCGCGGCGCGGGGCCGGCGAGCAGCCGGGGCAGCGCGTCGATCTCCTGGGCCAGGTGCGTCAGCAGCAGCCCGACGTCCCAGCCGGCCAGCCCGGACGGCCGGGTCAGCCGCTCGGCCGGCAGCTCGTGGGCGGCCAGCCGGACGAACTCCACCTGGGCGAGCAGGGCGTCCCGCACGCGCTCCGCGTGGTAGCCCCGGGGTTTGCGACGGACGGCAGACATGTCAGGGAGCTTACGACGGGGCCCGGGAAACGGCCGGTGGCCGGGCGGGACGTCACGCGCCCGGGGTGACCCGGGTGCCGTGCGTGACGTGGACGCCGCGGGGGCGGTGCCGAGCCGGGCGACGCCGCTGCCGTTGATGACAAGGTCGTACCGGACCCGGCCAATCCGGCCATCCGGGCGGCCGGCCCACCTAGGATGCGCGCATGGCTTACGCGGAGCGGTACCTGGCGGACGACGAGGAGCTTCTCTACGAGACCAGGCAGCACTGGACCACGTTGGTCAGCGAGTTCCTGCTGCTGTGCCTGATCGTCGTGGTGGCCGGCGCGGCCGTCTGGGCGCTGCCGACCGACGAGGACTGGGGCCGCACGGCGACCTGGGTGGTGCTCGGCGTCGCCGCGGTGGCGGCGGTCTGGCTGTGGCTGGTGCCGCTGCTCCAGTGGCGGGCCACCGTGTACTTCCTCACCACCAAGCGGCTGCACAAGCGTTCCGGCTTCCTCTCCAAGTCGGGCCGGAGCATCCCGCTGGCCCGGGTCAACGACGTCGCCTTCTCCGCCTCGCTCTGGGAGCGGCTGATGCGCTACGGCACGGTCCGCGTCCAGTCGGCGTCCGAGCAGGGCATGATGACGCTGCGGCACGTGCCGGACCCGGAGGGCCTCAAGCAGCTGGTGTACCAGGCGATCGACGGGTTGCGCGACGAGCCGCCGACGCGGCCGCCGTACTGACCTCGCCGCGCTCCGGGGAACGGCGGCGATCCGGACGTTTGGTCCGGGAAATCCCGAAAAGCCGGCCGTTCCCCCGAATGCCTCACGCCAGGCCGGGTACCCCGGCGGCATGGCTGGTATCGAACTGCACAGCACGGCATTCAACGACCGCACGCCGATCCCCGGCCGCTACGCCCTGGACGGCGAGAACATCTCCCCGCCCCTGACCTGGTCGGCGCCGCCCAAGGGGACGACGGAGCTGGTGCTGCTCTGCGAGGACCCGGACGCGCCGTCCGGGACCTTCGTGCACTGGCTGGTCACCGGGATCGAGCCGGAGAGCCGCGGGGTGGCCGCGGGCGAGCTGCCCGACGGCGGGACCGCGCACCTCAACGGCTTCGGCGACCGCGGCTGGGACGGCCCACAGCCCCCGGTCGGCGACCGCCCGCACCGCTACCGGTTCCGGCTGTACGCGGTGCCGGAGCCGGTGCCGCTGCCGGAGGCGGCGACCGCCGGGCAGGTGCACCGCACGATGAGCCAGCACGGCCTGGCCAGCGGCCTGCTGACCGGTCTCCACCAGCGCTGACGCCGCGTTCGGCCGGCAGCGGCCGGAAGCGGATCGGCGGCCCTTCGAGAGACGAGCCGGCGGCCGGCGACGCTCGGCGGCCGGCGGAAAGAGAGCGCGGCAATGGTTCGCAAGAAGGTTGAGGGCGACGAGGTCCAGCGGCGCGCGGCGGCCCGGGCCGCCCGGGAGGCGGGCGAGTCGCCCAGCGCCAGGAACGCCACCACCGGCGGCTCCAAGCAGCGCACCCACGTGCCCGGCCGGAACTCGCTCGACCACGAGGAGCGCATCGAGCCCCTGGACCGCGGCAAGCAGTGGTTCGAGGCGGCCGAACGGGCGGCGGAACGCGCCGAGCCACCCCCGGCGCCGCCGCCCGGCCGTTCGTTCACCGGCCGGACCGACCCGGGCTACGGGCGGGAGCACCAGGCGGTCTTCCAGGCGGTGGCCAAGGCGGAGCAGCGGCACGGCGGGAACGCGGTCTACGCCCACGAGGTGGCCCGCACCGCCGGCATCCCGCACGACCGGGCCAAGGTGCTGCTGCACGACCTGGTGACCTCGCAGCGGCTGGTCACCAAGCTGGAACGCACCGACGACCCGGACCTCGGTCCCCGCTACGAGACCCGCCCCTGAGCCGACCGAGCCGCGGTGGCCGCCCCCGGCGCGGGGGCGGCCACCGGTCGGCGCCGAGCCCGACGGCTCAGCCGAACAGCTCGCGCAGCGGACGCTCGTGCGCCTCGCGCAGCTCGCTGAGCGGCAGCGTGAACTGGCCCTGCACCTCGATGTCCGCGCCGTCCAGCACGCCGATCCTGGCGACCGGCAGCCCGCGCGCCGCGCACATGTCGGTGAAGCGCACCTCCTCGCTCCGCGGCAGCGCCACCACCGCGCGGGCGGTGGACTCGGAGAACAGGAAGGTGAACGGCGTCAGCCCCTCGGGCACCACCAGCCGGGCGCCCACCCCGCCCCGCAGGCAGGACTCCACGACCGCCTGGACCAGGCCGCCGTCGGAGATGTCGTGCGCGGCGTCGATCATGCCGTCCCGGCTGGCGGCGATCAGGATCTCCGCCAGCAGCCGCTCCCGCTCCAGGTCGACCCGGGGCGGCAGCCCGCCCAGGTGGCCGTGGACCACGTCCGTCCAGGCCGAGCCGCCGAACTCGTCGGCCGTCTCGCCCAGCAGGTAGAGCAGCTGGCCCTCGGTGCGGAAGGCCATCGGGGTGCGCCGGGTGACGTCGTCGATCACGCCCAGCACGCCGACCACCGGCGTCGGGTGGATGGCGGTCTCGCCGGTCTGGTTGTACAGCGAGACGTTGCCGCCGGTGACCGGCAGGCCGAGGGTGAGGCAGGCGTCGGCCAGGCCGCGGGTCGCCTCGGCGAACTGCCACATGACCGCCGGGTCCTCGGGCGAGCCGAAGTTCAGGCAGTCGGTGACGGCCAGCGGCCGGGCGCCGCCGGCGGCGACGTTCCGGTAGGCCTCGACCAGCGCCAGCTGGGCGCCGGTGTACGGGTCCAGTTTGGCGTAGCGGCCGTTGCCGTCGGTGGCCAGCGCGACGCCGAGGTTGGTCTCCTCGTCGATCCGCAGCATGCCGCTGTCCTCGGGCTGGGCGAGCACCGTGTTGCCCAGCACGTAGCGGTCGTACTGGTCGGTGATCCAGGAGACGCTCGCCTGGTTCGGCGAGCCGACCAGCCGGAGCACCTGGGCGCGCAGCTCGGCGGCGTCGGCCGGGCGGGGCAGCCGCGCCGGGTCGTCGGCCTGGAGGGTGTCCTGCCAGTCGGGGCGGGCGTAGGGCCGCTGGTAGACCGGGCCCTCGTGGGCGACGGTGCGCGGCGGGACGTCCACCACCTGCTCGCCGTGCCAGTAGATCTCCAGCCGCTCGCCGTCGGTGACCTCACCGATGACCGTGGCGATCACGTCCCACTTGGCGCAGATCTCCAGGAAGCGCTCGACCTTCGCCGGCTCGACGACCGCGCACATCCGCTCCTGCGACTCGCTCATCAGGATCTCCTCGGGGGAGAGCGAGGAGTCGCGCAGCGGCACCGTGTCCAGCTCGACGCGCATCCCGCCGGAGCCGGCCGAGGCCAGCTCGGAGGTGGCGCAGGAGAGCCCGGCGCCGCCCAGGTCCTGGATGCCGGTGACCAGCTTCTCGGCGAAGATCTCCAGGGTGCACTCGATGAGCAGCTTCTCCTGGAACGGGTCACCCACCTGCACCGCGGGGCGCTTGGTGGGACCGGTCGCGTCGAAGGTCTCGGAGGCCAGCACGGAGACGCCGCCGATGCCGTCGCCGCCGGTGCGGGCGCCGTAGAGGATGACCTTGTTGCCCGCGCCGGCGGCCTTGGCGAGGTGGATGTCCTCGTGCCGCATCACGCCCACGCAGAGCGCGTTGACCAGCGGGTTGCCCTGGTAGCAGGAGTCGAAGACGACCTCGCCGCCGATGTTGGGCAGGCCCAGGCAGTTGCCGTAGCCGCCGATGCCGGCGACCACGCCGGGCAGCACCCGGCGGGTGTCCGGGTGGTCGGCGGCGCCGAAGCGCAGCGGGTCCATCACGCCGATCGGCCGGGCGCCCATGGCGAGGATGTCCCGCACGATGCCGCCGACGCCGGTCGCCGCGCCCTGGTAGGGCTCGATGTAGGAGGGGTGGTTGTGCGACTCGACCTTGAAGGTGACGGCGTAGCCCTGGCCGACGTCCACCACGCCGGCGTTCTCGCCGATGCCGACCAGCAGCGCGTCGCTGGGCGGGGCCTTCTCACCGAACTGCCGCAGGTGCACCTTGCTGGACTTGTAGCTGCAGTGCTCCGACCACATCACGGAGTACATGGCCAGCTCGGCCCCGGTCGGGCGGCGGCCCAGGATCTCCCGGATCCGCTGGTACTCGTCCTCCTTGAGGCCCAGCTCCGCCCAGGGCTGGGCGGCGTCCGGGGTGTCGGCGGCGTGCTTGACGGTGTCCAGGACGGGCTTGGACTGTGCGGACATCAGGCGACCAGCTTCTTGAGTACCGAGGTGAAGAACGGGATGCCGTCGGTGGTCGGCCCGGTGAGGGCCTCGACGGCGTGCTCCGGGTGCGGCATCAGGCCGACGACGTTGCCGGCCGCGTTGCTGACCCCGGCGATGTCGCGGCGCGAGCCGTTGGGGTTGACCTCCAGGTAGCGGAAGACGACCCGGCCCTCCGCCTCCAGCTCGTCCAGGGTGCGCTCGTCGGCGACGTAGCCGCCCTCGCCGTTCTTCAGCGGGACGACGATCTCGGCGCCGGTCTCGAAGTCCCGCGTCCAGGCGGTGTCCGCGTTCTCCACGCGGAGCCGCTGGTCCCGGCAGACGAAGTGCAGATGGTCATTGCGGGTCAGCGCGCCGGGCAGCAGATGCGATTCGCAGAGCACCTGGAAACCGTTGCAGATACCCAGGACGGGCAGTCCGTCGCGGGCGCCGGCAATGATCGTTTCCAGTACCGGGGAGAAACGCGCGATGGCGCCGCAACGCAGATAGTCCCCATAGGAGAATCCGCCGGGCAGGATCACGGCGTCGACTTGGCGCAGGTCTTTGTCGCCGTGCCAGAGCGCGACGGGCTCGGCGCCGGCCAGCTTTACCGCCCGGGCCGCGTCCCGGTCATCGAGAGAGCCGGGAAATGTGACGACTCCCACACGAGTGGTCACCGGGCCACCTCTTCTTCGGCCGCTTCCCCGGCCGCCGCGCCTTCCGGCTCCTCGACGCGGACCCGGAAGTCCTCGATCACGGTGTTCGCCAGAAACTCGCCGGCCATCTCCCGGATCCGGGCGAGTGCCGCCTCGTCAACCGGCCCGTCCAGGTCGAGTTCGAAGCGCTTGCCCTGGCGGACGTCCGTGATCCCCTCGAACCCGAGGCGGGGTAGCGCGCGTTGCACGGCCTGCCCCTGTGGGTCGAGAATCTCCGGCTTGAGCATGACGTCAACTACGACGCGGGCCACTGGTTACTCCCGGTGGTGGTGCGGTGATGATGATGCGGGACGACGCGGCCTGACCCGGTGGTCACACGATGCTTGGCGCCGCACGGATCAGCGTACCCGGCACAGAAATCTACTCGGGTAGACGTGGGCTAGTGGTCACGTTAAGGTATCGGGCCAACAAACCCCTGCAAGAAACGTCGCCGAAAAAGTAGGGTCCGAGTACGTGGTGACGCTCGGCACGAGATGACGAGATCTCCACCCGATGACACGCGCCGGCAATTCCGCCGTCCACATTGCGCGGTCCAGCAGTACAAATTAAATGAAGACGCCCACAGACGAGGGGAGCGCCGAGTCGGTGGCCGCCGGGATACCGGTGGGACCACCCCCCGGAAGGCCGGGGAGATACGGCGAAGACACTCCCGAAAGGACCGATTTCCGTGGCACAACGCGTAGTGGTCACTCTCTCCGACGACATCGACGGCGGGGAGGCGTCGGAGACGGTCGCCTTCGGCCTCGACGGCAAGGCGTACGAGATCGACCTCAGCTCCCACCACGCTGAGCAGCTGCGCACCGCACTCGCCCCGTTCATGGAGGCGGGCCGCAAGCAGAGCCGGTCCGGCCGGGCCTTCCACCGCACCGCGGTCGCCCCCGACCCGAAGGCGGTGCGCGCCTGGGCGGAGTCCAACGGGCTCGGGGTGCCGGCCAGGGGCCGCATCCCCCGCAAGGTCTACGACGCGTTCAACGAGGCGCACGCCTCCGTTCGTTGACCGGACCGGCCGCCAAGCCGGCCGCCGTCTGAGCCGACTTGCCATGCCCCCCGGGTGATCCGCTAGAGTTTGGAACACGCCGAGGGGCAAGGGCCGGAAGGCCAGGGCCCCGAGGACACGCGGGTGTAGTTCAGTAGCAGAACACCCTCTTTCCAAGAGGGAGGCGCAGTGTGCAATTCCTGTCACCCGCTCCAACCACTGCACCGGTCTTCGGATCGGGTACAGTAGGTCAGGCATCACCCGTTCGCGGGTGACCCGTGCGGACGTGGCTCAGTTGGTAGAGCATCACCTTGCCAAGGTGAGGGTCGCGAGTTCGAATCTCGTCGTCCGCTCAGTGGAAGGGCCCGACACCGGTTCCGGTGTCGGGCCCTTCGTCGTGTCCGGCGGTCCCGGCCCCTCCCCGACCGATGGCCGCCGGCCGACCTGACATCTGTCACACGGGGCGGTGACAGCGCGCACTGCCGACCCGCCGGGCCGGGCGGGAGCCTGGAAGGCATGGGAACGGCGATCGAGGTGCGCGGGCCGCGCCGGAGCTACGCCGACCGAGGAGATGTCGCCCTGCCGGGCGCGCCGTTGGTGCTGGTGGGTGGGAGCGCCCTGGCCGTGGTGCTCCTGGTGCCCCTGGAGGTGTTGCCGGAGACGGTGGCCCAGGTCTGTGGGCTGCTGCCGCTGACGCCCTCGGTGGATCTGATCGGGCACGGCTGGCTCGGTGGGCTCGACGGCGCCGAGCTGACCCGCGCCTGGCTGCTCGCCCTGGCCTGGGTGGCCGCCGGGGTGTTTGCTGTGAGGCGTTGGTTCCGCTGGGACCCGAGGCAGTGAGACAAGCGGCGCCGGCCGCGCTCGGGCGCTTCCGCGCCCGGGTGGGGCCCGTGCCGGCCGTGGTTCGGAAGGGGACAGGCTCGATGTGGTTCTCCGGCTGGTGGGCCGAGTGGCGGCGGGCCAGCCACCGGCGACGGGTGCACGTCTACACCCGGTACTCGCTCTACTTCATCGGGCTGATGGAGCTGCTGACGGTCGGCGCCGCGCTGGCCAACGACCGGGCTGACTCGGCCTGGCGGGCGCTGGTCGTGGTGGGGGTGCTGACCGGCGGGCACACCGTGCTGATGCTGCTGACCCTGCGGGACGCACTCACCCACTACCTGGGCACCGGGCCGGAGCCGCGCCGACTGCTGGTCGGGGGCGTGGCGCTGACCTGTGCCATCTCGCTCTCCGTCGCGGCGGGCATGGCGCTGGACCTGCTGGCACCCTCGACGATGCCGGTGGCGGTCTTCGTCACCGCGTACCTCGCGGTGCCGCTGTCCCTGCTGCGACCGCGCCGGGCGGCGGTGTTGGTCGCCGCGCCCGTCGGCTGCTCGCTGGTGGCCCAAGCCAGCTACCAGCTGTCCGCGACCTCCGTGATGATCCAGCTGTCGGTGCTGGTGGCGATGGTCGTCTTCCTAGCCGGCACGACCCGGGCGACCGGTTGGACGCTGCGGGTGCTGGACCGGGTGGACGCGGCGCGGGAGGTGGAGGCCCGGCTGGCGGTGGCCGAGGAGCGGCTCAGGTTCGGCCGTGACCTGCACGACGTGCTGGGCCGGAACCTGTCGGTGATCGCGCTGAAGAGCGAGCTGGCCGCCCAGTTGGTGCGGCGGGGCTCGACGGAGGCGATCGGCCAGCTGGCCGAGGTGCAGGACATCGCCCGGCAGTCGCAGCGGGAGATCAGGGAGGTCGTCAGGGGCTACCGGGAGGCCGACCTGCGGGCCGAGGTGGCGGGCGCCCGCGGGGTGCTGGAGGCGGCGGACATCCGCTGTTCGGTGACCGGGGTGACGGCCCTGGAGGGCGCGCTGCCGCCCCGGGTCGCGGCCACCCTGGGCTGGGTGGTGCGGGAGGGCGCCACCAACGTGCTGCGGCACGCCTCGGCGAGCCGCTGTGAGATCTGGCTGACCAGGTCGGACGACCGGCGGCTGGCCGAACTGACGCTGGAGAACGACGGGGTGCCGGCCGGCGGGTCGCGCGCCGGCGGGGCGGGGGCGGGTCTGGTGGGGCTGCGGGAGCGGCTGGCCGCCCTGGACGGCTCGCTGACCACGCAGCTGACCCCGGACGGGATCTTCCGGCTGACCGCCCGGGTGCCGCTGCGCACGCCGGCCGCGGGCCGGGCGGCGGACGTCGCGGGGGGCGCCGGTGGCGCGTCGGGGGTGGGGTCGGGCGATGACGCGGACGGCGTCGGGGGCGGGGCCGTCGCCGGTGGGGTGGCGGCTGGCGAGGCCCGACCGGGGGCACGGGGACCGGAACCGGAGAACGGACCGGGGGCCGCACGGCGGCCGGGGTCCGAGGCGAGAGAGGCACGGCATTGACCGGGGAACGTTCGGTGATCCGAGTGCTGTTGGCCGACGACGAGCATCTGATCCGCGGGGCGCTGGCCGCGCTGCTGGCGCTGGAGGACGACCTGCTGGTGGTGGCCCAGGCCGCCTCCGGCCCCGAGGCGCTGGCCATGGCGCGCGCGCACCAGCCCGATGTCGCGGTCCTCGACCTCCAGATGCCCGGCTCGGACGGGATCGCGGTGGTGACCGCGCTGCGCGCCGAACTGCCCGGGTGCGCCGCGATGATCGTCACCGGGCACGGCCGACCCGGCCACCTGAAACGGGCGCTGACCGCCGGGGCCAGGGGTTTCCTGCCCAAGACGGTGTCGGCCCAGCGGCTGGCCGAGATCATCCGCACGGTGCACGCCGGCAACCGCTACGTCGACCCGGAGCTGGCCGCCGACGCGATCAGCGCGGGCGACTCCCCGTTGACCGACCGGGAGGCGGAGTTGCTGGAACTGGCGGCGGACGGGGCGCCGATCGCCGAGGTCGCGGAGCGCGCGGCGCTGGCCCCCGGCACGGTCCGCAACTACCTCTCCTCGGCGGTGGCCAAGCTGCACGCGGAGAACCGTCACACGGCGGTCCGCCGGGCCAGGGAACGCGGCTGGCTCTGACCACCGCCGGCACCGCTGGTCGCTGACGCCGGCCGGACACGGGCAGGCCGCCCGCAGGAGCCGCCAACAGCCGCGCGGCCAGCCGCCACCACTGGCTGGACACGGCGGTAATCGCCGGCCCGAGACCGGTCACCGGCGCCGGCTGGCGGCTGGCGGCCCGCCACCGGGCCGGGGTCCGGGCAGCGGGCTCGGCAAGCGTCGCCACCGGCCGCCCGCCGCGAGCGTGCCCACCGGCACCGGCCACCGCTCACGCGCTGACCGCCGGCCCAAAAGCCGGCCGGCCGGCTCGGCGAGCGGCGGAAGCGGGGCCGTGCGCCGCCGGCTCGGGGCGGGGCCCGTCAACCGGCGTTGCGGGGGGTGGGGGACGGGACAACCGTGGGGGACGTCGGGGCCCGCCGCCCGGCCCCGGGGGGCGGGCGGCGAAGTCACCCGGACGAGTGAGCGGGCAACAGCCGGTTCAGTCCCAGGGGTTGCCGGTCAGGAGCTGGTAGACCTCCGTGTAGCGCTGCCTGGTCTGCTCGACCACCTGGGCGGGCAGCGGCGGCGGGGGCGTCTCGCCGCGGTGGTCCCAGCCGGCGGCCGGCGAGGTCAGCCAGTCCCGGATGTACTGCTTGTCGTAGGGCCGCTGGGGCTGGCCCGGCTGCCACTCGTCCTTGCGCCAGAAGCGCGAGGAGTCCGGGGTCAGCACCTCGTCGGCCAGCACCAGCGCCCCTTCGGGGCTCTCCGGATCCGCGCCGGCCGGCCGGCCGAACTCGAACTTGGTGTCCGCGAGGATCACCCCCCGGTCCCTGGCCACGTCCCTGGCGCGCAGGTAGATCGCCAGCGTGGTCTGCCGCAGCTGGGCCGCCGTCTCGGCGCCGACCCGGCGGGCGACCTCCTCGTAGGAGACGTTCTCGTCGTGCTCGCCGACCTCGGCCTTGGTGGCCGGCGTGAAGATCGGCGCCGGCAGTTCGGAGCCGTCCTCCAGGCCCTCGGGCAGGGCCAGCCCGCAGACCGTGCGGTGCTCCCGGTACTCGGCGAGCCCGGAGCCGGTGAGGTAGCCGCGGGCGACCGCCTCGACCGGCACCATGTCCAGGGACCGGCAGACCATCGTCCGGCCGGCCCAGTCGGCGGGGGCGCCGGCCGGCGGCTCGGTGCTGATCACGTGGCCGGGCACCAGGTCGGCCAGCTGGTCGAACCACCAGAGCGAGAGCCGGGTGAGGATGCGGCCCTTGTCCGGGATCTCGCCGCCGAGCACCCAGTCGTAGGCGGAGACCCGGTCGCTGGCGACCATGACCAGCTCGCCGGCCTCGTTCCGGTAGAGGTCCCGCACCTTGCCGGTGTGCAGGTGGGTCAGCCCCGGCACCTGGACGGGCTCGGGCTTCTCGACGAATCCTGGCACTGCGCCTCCTGGCGACTCGGGGTGGCTGCTGCCGTGGGCTCGGCGGCCCGCCTGGTCTTCGCGTCACGCGCTTGCTCTCGTGACGCATTGTCCCGTAGCGCGCACCCGCCCCGGCGCCCGGGGCGGCGCGGGGGCGCGCGGCCGGGCGCGGGCGCACCACCCCGCCGCGTGGCGGCCGTCAGTCCCGCTTGCAGATACGGTCCAGCAGGTTGGCCGTCGCGCGCTGCACCCGGCCGTCGATGTGCCCCGGCCTGGCCAGCGCCGGCGACCAGGCGAAGGTGCCGGAGGCGAACACCCAGGCGCCGCTGGGTGCCTGGTAGAGCGAGGTCTGCTGGTGCCGCTGGGTGTCGGACTCGTCCTGGTAGGGGGAGTGCGCCAGCAGCACCCGGCTGAGGTTCTCCGGCAGCGGGGTGCGCGGGTAGTAGCGGTCCGCCTCGCCCGCCACCAGCCCGGGCAGCTCGTCGCCCTCGCCGGCGCCCGTCGCCTCCCACAGCCAGTGGTCGGCGTTCCGCACCACCAGCGGGTGCGGGCGGGGCACCCGGCCGCCGTACTGGATGCCGAGCAGCTGCTGCTCCGGGTTGCCCTGGTCGCGCCAGAGGACCGCGCGGCCCGGGCCCTGCCGCTTGCGGCAGTGCAGCAGCCGGTCGGGGTCGCCGGACGGCAGCGGACCGAGCGAGACCTGCCAGTACATCGAGTTGGCGGCGAGGAAGACCAGCGAGGTGCCGATCTCCCTGGCCTCCTCCACGGCCCGCCGCATCGGCACCGACCAGTACTCGTCGTGCCCCGAGAAGACCAGGCCGCGGTACCTGGCCGCGTCCACCCGGCCGGCGTGCAGGTCGCGGGCGGTGGCGTAGGAGAGGTCGTAGCCGTACCCCTCGGCCCAGCGGATGAAGTCGTAGGCGTGCCCCGCGTGCAGGGGCAGCCCCGCGCCCGCGTAGGGGCGGTCGAAGGAGACGGTGACCGAGGCGTCCTGCTCGCCGAGGAGCCGGCCGGTGGCGTCCCAGCCGTGGTAGAGGCTGGCGCCGGCCCGGCCGTCCTCGGGGAAGAGGTTGTACGCCTGCCAGGTCACGTCGGGCAGCACCAGCAGCAGGTCGGCCGGCCGGTCGTCGCGGACCGCGAACGGCACGTGGGACCGGAACGCGCCGTCCGCCGTGGTCAGCACCGCGACATGGGCGCCCGGCTGCCAGTCGGGCGGGACCTGGAGCCGCCAGGAGAGCCACCAGTGGTGGCAGGAGGCGGTGCGCCCGGCGACCAGCGGCTGCGGCTGTCTGATCCCCATCAGCTTGGGGCTGCGCAGGAGTAACTGCGCGCCGTCGCCGGCGAAGTTGCCGATCCGGTAGATGTCGATGGTGAACTCCCGCGGCGGGTCGACCGTCACCCGGAAGTCCAGCGCCTGCCCCGGCTCCACCGCCCCCTCGGAGACAAAGCCCTTGATCTGACAACCCACGTCGTCGGCGGTCCTCGGCCCCGAGGGGAGCGTCTCCACGCGCTGGGCCGGCAGCGCGTACCCCGCGTCGTAGAAGTGCCCCTCGCTGGACCGCAGCCACGGCAGCGGGCCCTGGCCGTAGGGATCGGACACCGCGTGTGAGAGCGTGCCCGCCTCCCAGCGGCGAATACGCTCGGTGGTTTCTCTCAAGCTCCCCTCCCTGCACCTCCGTGCCGTCGTGCCGCCAACAGCACATCACATATGGCGAGCGCGCGGTCACCGTTCGTCGCGGGATTGACCGGAGGTGGTCGCCTGATACTGGCGCCGCGGGCGAAGGGTGTCGACCCCTCGCGCGGGCACCCCGGCGGCCCGGCTCACACCAGCCGCACGGGCTTGTCGGAACGCACGCCGGCGGTGGCCAGCCAGTCGCGCAGCGGGCCCTGGTCGCCTTCCTCGACCAGGCGGTGCACCGTGGTGCTCAACTCCTGCGGGCGGCCGGCCGCGGTGCGCAGCACCGGGCCGTCCAGCCAGTCCAGCCCGGGACTGGCCCCCGCGGTGTCCGCGGCGGCGCAGCAGACCGCCGCCGCCACGTGGTCGATCAGCGTCTCCCGCCGGCCGCGCGGCGGCCCGGGCGGGAACGGCAGCGGCCCGGGCCGGCCGTCGGCCGGCACCCACGGCCGGGGCGCGTGCGCCGCCTCCGCCCTGGCCGCCTCGGCGGCCAGCCGGGCGGCCAGCGCGTCCGTGCCGCCGTCCGCCTCGGCGGCCTCGGCCAGGCCGTGCAGCACCCGGGCCAGCGTCGGCGTCTCGGCCGCGTCCAGCGCGGTGAAGAGGCGGGCGGCGCGGTCCCGCCAGACGCGGTCCACCACCTCGTCCGGGTAGGCCGGCCACTCCACCGGGGCCCAGGCCGCCGTCGCGTCCGCCGGCTGGCCGTGGAAGAGCTGCGCGGCCAGCAGCGAGACCTGCCGGTCCACCTCGCCCGGCCGCTCCAGCAGGTCACAGGCCGGGCGCTGGCCGAGCCGGGCGGAGAAACCATCCGCCAGCCGGTCCCGGCCGGACAGCTCGGTGAGCGCGGCCGCCACCCCGGCGTCCAGCCCGCTGGGCCAGCGGCCGGTGCGCCAGGCGGGCAGCGCGACCCGCGTCAACAGCCGGTCCCACCCGGCGTAGGCGAGGCCGACCTGCTCCTGGGCGAGGGTGCGCAGCCCCTGGTCCACTCCCCTGGCCCGGGCCGCCGAGGCGGCGGCCACCCCGCGCTCCAGCTCCGCCGAGTGCCAGGCGGCCGACCGCAGCAGCCGGCGGGCCAGCCAGCCGGCGGCCGCCACCAGCGGCCGGGCCGCCGCCCTGGCGCCCTCGGCCCGGCCGGCCGCCGCGTCCCAGGCCCGCAGACAGCGGCGGGCCGAGGCGACGTCCGGGTGTGCGGCCGGGCCGGTGCCGGCGACCACCGGGGCGAGCAGCGCCCGCAGCTCGCCCACCCGCAGCCACCACAGGAACGGCGAGCCGATGACCAGCGTCGGCGGCTGCCCGGCCACCGGCCGCCTGGGCTCCTCCAGCCAGCTGTCGCAGTCCGGGGTGAGCGCGATCCCGCCGGGCGGCGGCACGTCGAGCTGGTCGGCCAGCTCGCGTATCAGCCGGTGCAGCGCGGGCGCCGCCGGCTCGGGCAGCGGCACCGCCGGGGTCGGCTCCTGGCGGGACGAGGCGATCAGCGCGGCGAGCGCGCCGGCGACCGCCAGCACCACGGCGGCCACCCCGGCCGCCGCCCAGCCGACCGGCGCCGGGGCGCCCACCACCAGCAGCACCACGGCGAGCGCCGCCGGGGCCAGGGCGAGGGCCAGCGCGGTGTTCCGCACCCGGAGCACGGCCAGCGCGTGCTCCCGCGCGGAGTAAGTGGGGTTACGCGCTTCGCGCTGCACCATGCCGGCCCTCCGCTGTCCGTCCGCCCTCACGTCCGTCTCCACTGTGACACCGGGGACCGACAGTGCAAGGCGCGCTGCGCCGAACGCCTGAGGGCCCGCCGGGTGGGGACGACGAGGCTGCGCCGCCCGGTAGTTGGGCGTGCGCCGCACCCTAGTTGGGCGCGGCTGGCGCGTCAGCCGGACCGGGGATCGGTCACTCGATGGTGGGGCTTTGGTGAGAGGCTGCCCGCTGGGCGATGTCCGTGCGGTGGTGGGCGCCGGCCAGCTCGACCCGGCCCACCGCCCGGTAGGCGCGCTCCCTGGCCTCGGTGAGGTCGGCGCCCAGCGCGGTCACCGAGAGCACCCGGCCGCCGGCCGAGACGATCCGGCCGTCCGTGTCCCGTCGGGTGCCGGCGTGCAGCACGTAGGCGTCCGGCCCGTCCAGCTCGGCGATCCGGTCCAGGCCGCCGATCGGGTCCCCGCCGCGCGGCGCCGCCGGATAGCCTTCGGCGGCCACCACCACGGTCACCGCCGCGCCGTCCGACCAGCTCAGCGGCGGGAACGCGGCCAGTTCGCCGGTGGCGGCGGCCAGCAGCAGGCCGGCCAGCGGCGTCTGGAGCCTGGCCAGCACCACCTGGGTCTCCGGGTCGCCGAAGCGGGCGTTGAACTCCACCACCCGCACGCCCCGCGAGGTGAGCGCCAGGCCCGCGTAGAGCAGCCCGGAGAAGGGGGTGCCGCGCCGGCGCAGCTCGGCCACGGTGGGCCGCAGCACCGTTTCGAGCACCTCGTCGGTGAGCCGCGGGTCGGCCCAGGGCAGCGGGGAGTAGGCGCCCATGCCGCCGGTGTTGGGGCCGCGGTCGTCGTCGAAAGCGCGCTTGAAGTCCTGCGCGGGGGTGAGCGGAACCACGGTCTCGCCGTCGGTGACCGCGAAGAGCGACACCTCGGGGCCGTCCAGGTACTCCTCGATGACCACCCGGTCGCAGCCACGGGCGTGCGCCCTGGCCACGGCGAGGTCCTCGGTGACCACCACGCCCTTGCCGGCGGCCAGCCCGTCGTCCTTCACCACGTAGGGCGGGCCGAACTCGGCCAGCGCGGCGTCCGCCTCGGCCGGCGTGACGCAGACGTGGGAGCGGGCCGTCGGCACCCCGGCCGCGGCCATCACCTCCTTGGCGAACGCCTTGCTCCCCTCCAGCCTGGCCGCCTCGACGCCGGGCCCGAAGGCCGGCACGCCCGTCGCGCGCACCGCGTCCGCGACCCCGGCCACCAGCGGCGCCTCCGGGCCGACCACCACCAGCTCGGCCGCCAGCCGCCGGGTCAGCGCGGCGACCGCCTCGCCGTCGAGCGGGTCGACCTGGTGGCAGCTGGCCAGCTCGGCGATGCCGGCGTTGCCCGGGGCGCAGTGCAGCTCGGTGACGGCCGGGTCGCGGGAGAGGGCGTGACACAGGGCGTGTTCGCGGGCGCCGCCGCCGATGACGAGGATTCTCACGCCGAGCAGCCTAACCGCGGCCCCCCACACCCCGACGGCCCCGTCCACGGGCCGACCAACGGCCCCCCGCCGCCCGGCCAACGGCCGCCCGGCCGGGCGCGGGACCGGCGGCGGCCCAGCCGCGCCAGGACCGGCGCCGCCCAGGGGCCGCCGGCCTGGGGCCGTTCCTGCCGTGGCCCCGGCAGGGGTCAGCTGAAGACGATCATCGAGCCCTGGGCGAGGCTGCGGGTGGCCGCCGCGTGCAGACCGAGCCAGACGTGGCGTTCCCGGACGAACGGCCCGGCCTCGCCCGCCGCCGGGCCGCCGGCCGGCTCGTCCAGCCGGGTCGGGCGGGTCGGCGGGGCGGGCGGCGCCGGCGGGTTGGCCGGGTCGAGGTCGAGCGCGGGGGCCACCAACTCCAGCTCCCGCAGCAGCCCGTGGCTGGAGCCGAGCGGCCCGCCACCGGCCATCAGGGCGTCGTTGACCAGCGGGTGCGGGAAGTCCACCGGGACGTAGCCGCCGGCGTGGTCGAAGTGCCAGACCAGGTGGGACTCCTGGGCGCCGCTCTCGAACATCTCCAGCAGCTGCTGGTAGTCGCCGTCCAGGGCGCCGGCCGGGGTCACCGGCAGGCCGCTGCGCTGGAGCAGGTAGGCGCGGCGCAGCAGGTGCAGCGCGGTGTAGTCGAACCCGGCGACCGGCGCGACCTCGCCGACCATGCCCGGCACGTAGCCGAAGACCGGCACCGGGGGCAGTCCCGCCGCCGTCAACGCCCGGTCGTACTCGGCGATCTCCTCGGCGAACGGGTTGTCTGGGCTGTGGCAGAGCACGTCGACGAGGGGGACCAACCAAAGGTCACAGGCCACACGGGGCTCACTTCCGGTCCGGCGTCAGGGCGCGCCGAGTTCGGCGGCCAGTGCCAGGATGTGTGACCGGTACTCGCTGAGCAACTGTGCGGTCTCCGCGAGATCCCCGCTCTCCACGGCGTCGGCGAGCGGCAGGTGCCCGGCCCACAGCCGGCCGGCGAGCCGTTCCCCCTGGCGCAGCCGGGGCACCAGGAACGCCCAGCAGCGCACCCGCAGCCGGTCCAGGAAGTCGGCGATCGGCGGGTTGTCCAGCAGCGCGTCCAACTCGCGCCAGTAGCGCAGGTCGTAGCCGATCAGTATGTCCAGGTCACCGGCGAGGGCGGCCTGCCGGGCTGCGACCGCGCGCCGGCGGATCGAGGTGAACGCCTCCGGCGTGCCGAGGTTCCGGGCTAACGTCGGATTGCGGTGCAGCACCCCGTCCCCGACCAACGCCTGGGCCTCGACCATCTGGTGGAAGTCGGTGAGCGTGAGCTGTCTGATCCGGTAGCCCCGGTGTTGCTCCACCTCCAGCAGCCCCTGCGCGGACAGGTCGACCAGCGCCTCCCGGACCGGGGTCGCCGAGACGCCGTACTGCTCGGCGATCTCACGCACGGTGAACTCGGCGTCGGGCGCGAGCCGACCCGCCAGGATCTCCTCGCGCAGGGCCTCCGCCAACTGCTCCCGCAGTGTGCTGCGTTGAATCACGGCAGCCCAGACTACAGACACCCCGTTGACAACGGCCTGACCTGCTGATCAGCGCGTCTCCCCCGGCCCTTCGGCGGCGGGGGCCGGCGGCGCGGGCCGTGGCGCGCGGTCGGCGGTCCGGCGGGGGGCGCCACGTTCACCTCCAGGCGTGCTTCCACGCGCCCCCGTTCACCTCAACACGGGCCGTCTCGCGACGCGTTGCGCTGGTGCCCGCGCGCCGGGCTCCGCCCCGCCGGGGAACGGGATCGCGGCGCAGGCCAGCGGCCGGACGGCGGGCCCCGTCCAGGTGGCGAACCAGGATGAGTCGGCCCCGGCCGCGCCTCTATCCTCGGGGGAGGGAACCAATATCGTCAGCGGGGGAGTCTGTTTCCACATGGATCGCCTGAGGCCGCAGGACCCGCACCGGATCGGTGAGTACCGACTGCTCGGCAGGCTCGGCGAGGGCGGCATGGGCCAGGTCTACCTGGCCCGCTCGGAGCGGGGCAGGACGGTCGCGGTCAAGACGATCAAGGGCGAGCTGGCCGCCGAGCCGGACTTCCGGCGGCGGTTCGCGGACGAGATCGCCGCCGCCCAGCGGGTCGGCGACCGGTGGACCGCCCCGGTGCTGGACGCGGACACCGACGCGGCGACGCCCTGGGTGGCGACCGGCTACATCGCCGGCCCCTCGCTGCACGAGGTGGTCGGCCGGGACTACGGCCCGCTGCCCGAGCGCAGCGTGGCGCTGCTGGCCAACGGCCTCGGGCACGCGCTGCGCGCGATCCACGGCGCCGGCCTGGTGCACCGCGACCTCAAGCCGTCCAACGTGCTGATGACCATCGACGGCCCGCGGGTGATCGACTTCGGCATCGCCCGCGCCCTGGAGCCGGGCCCGGGCGGCGGGGTGACCAGGACCGGCGCGACCGTCGGCTCGCCCGGCTTCATGGCGCCCGAGCAGGTGCGCGGCCAGCAGGTCACGCCGGCCAGCGACATCTTCTGCCTGGGGTCGCTGCTGGCCTACGCGGCCACCGGGCGGACCCCGTTCGGCGCGCTGGACTCGGGCGTGCACATCCTGATGTTCCGGATCGCCGAGGAGGAGCCCGACCTCGACGGACTGCCCGAGGCGCTGCGCCCGTTGATAGCGAGCTGCCTGGCCAAGGAGCCGGAGCGGCGGATCGGTGTGGACGAGCTGCTGGCCAGGACCCAGCCGGACGTCACCTCGCGCGATCCCTGGCTGCCCGGCGCGCTGGTGGCGCAGCTGGGCCGGCACGCGGTCGCGCTGCTGGACTCGGAGAGCCCGGTCAGCCGGGTGGACATCCCGGTGCTGCCGGGGCAGCCGCGCACCGATCCGGCGCCGCCGCCGCCCGCGGTGCCCACCGCGGACCCGACGCCGCGACCCGCCGCCCAGCCGGGCGGTGGCTCGGTGCCCCCGCCGCCGGGCCCGCCCGGCGCTCCGTCCCAGGCGGCTCAGGCGGCTCAGGCGGCCCAGCCGTCCTGGCCCGGTGCCCGGCCGGCGCCGCGGCCGACCCCGCTGCCCTCGCCTTACTCGATGCCCAGCGGCTCCTACCTGCCGCCGAGCGGGGTCGGCCAGCCGGGCACCGGCGGCTGGCAGGCCGGCCCCGCCGGCCAGGGCGCGGCCAAGGGCGGTGGCTGGCGGGACCGGAAGGCGCCGCTGGCCGCGCTGGTCGCCTCCGGGCTGGTGCTGGTGGTGCTGGCCGTGGTGTTGGTCACGCGGCTGGGCGGCTCGGACGGCAACGCGGTGGACGAGGCGTACCTGGGGGTCTGGCAGGGCGAGTACAGCACCGCCGGCGACGAGGCGCGGGAGCTGCGGTTCGAGATCGCCGAGGGCGGTGAGGGCGAGCTGGTCGGGAACGCCCTGACCCTGACCCCGGAGATCCTGTGCGCCTATGATGTGCGGCTCGACTCGTTCGACGACGGCCTGCACTTCACCGAGGAGTCGAACTGGAGCGTCCCCGAGGGTCAGGTCACCGAGGCGTGCCGGGACAACAGCACGGTGCAGACGCTGCGGTTGGCCGAGGGCGGTGAGGAGATGGTGTGGACGTACGGGGAGCAGGAGGCCACTCTCAGCCGCGGCCCGGACCGCTCGGACGAGGCGGTGCCCGAGGCACTGCTCGCCGAGTGGGAACATGAGTTCACCGACCGGGACGGCAACGACTGGCGGGACGTGATCACCATCGAGCAGGGCGCGGTCGGCGACAAGCTGCTGCGCTACGTGCGGACCGAGCAGGACGACGACGAGGTCGAGTGTGTCTGGGAGAACCGCCTGGTCAGGGTGGCCGGTGAGCAGCTCACCTTCGGCCCCGACCAGTTGGCGGAGACCGGGCGGGACGCCACCTGCGGGGTCTATGCCAGCATTCGGGTCAGGCTCAAGGAAGGCGATCAGGACACCCTCCAGATCAACTGGCTCGACGCGCTCGACGACGACCCGGCCGAGCACCAGCGCAACGATTAGGCAAGTGCCAGGTCACGAATTGACACGAGTGCGGATCAAAACGGATGACGGGGAACCGATCACGGTTCGGCTTCTGTCCTCCTTCCTGTGTGGAGGCGACCGTATTCTCATGAGGCTTAACGGACCGAAGAGGAGTAGGACAGCATGAAACCGCTCGGGCCGACAGATCCCCAACGCGTAGGCCACTACCGGCTGCTTGGGAAGTTGGGCGCCGGCGGAATGGGCAGCGTCTATCTCGCCCGCTCCGACCGCGGGCGCACGGTGGCCGTCAAGGTGGTGCAGCCGGAGCTGGCCCGCCAGCCGGAGTTCCGGCAGCGCTTCCAGCAGGAGGTGGACGCCGCCCGCCGGGTCGGCGGTGAGTGGACCGCGCCCGTGCTGGACGGCGACACCGAGGCCGCGACGCCGTGGGTCGCCACCGGCTACGTGGCCGGGCCCTCGCTGCACGAGGTGGTGGCCAGCACCTACGGCCGGCTGCCGGAGCGCACGCTCCGCATCCTGGCCAACGGCCTGGTCCGGGCGCTGCGTGACATCCACGCGGCCGGCCTGGTGCACCGCGACCTCAAGCCGTCGAACGTGATGATCACGATCGACGGCCCGCGGGTGATCGACTTCGGCATCGCCCGCGCCCTGGAGGCCACCAGTGAGGGCCTGACCAGGACGGGCGCGGCCGTCGGCTCGCCCGGCTTCATGTCGCCCGAGCAGTGCCGGGGGGAGACCCTCTCGGCCGCCAGCGACATCTTCTGCCTCGGCTCCGTGCTGACCTTCGCGGCCACCGGGCGGACCCCGTTCGGCGACGCCAACAGCGCGATGACCGCGCTGATGCTGCGCATCGTGCAGGGCCAGCAGGACCTGACCGAGGTGCCCGAGAGCCTCCGGCCGCTGATCGAGGCGTGCCTGTCCGGGCACCCGGCCGAGCGGCCGACGCTGGAGCAGCTGCTGGAGGCGACGGACACCCCGGAGGACGACGAGGAGCCGTGGCTGCCCGGCGCGCTGGTCGCCAAGCTGGGCCGGCACGCGGTCGAGCTGCTCGACTCCGAGGACCCGTTGCAGGCACCGCCGCTGCCGGCCGGTTCCCCGCCGCCGGCGATGCCGACCGCGCCGCCCACCCCGGCCCCGCCGTCGGCGGCGCCGGGTCACCCGGCCGCCGCCCCGCCCACGCCGACCGCGCTGAGCGTGCCGGCCACGCCGCCGCCGAGCCCGCACCCGAACGCGCCGGTCGACAACATGGCGACGATGACCTCGGCCGTGCCGCCGCCCGGCTACGGCCCGCCGCAGCAGGGTGGTTACGGCTACCCGCAGCAGGGCCAGGGCACCCCCGGCTACGGCCACCCGGCGGTCGGCGCGGACCCGAACAACCCGTACGGCGGCTACGGCCCCGGCGGCCCTGGCGGCTACGGACCGCCAGGACCCGGCGGCCCCGGTGGCCCCGGCGGCCGGAAGAACAACAACACGCTGTGGATCGTGGTCGCCTCCGTGGTGGCGCTGGCCCTGGTCGCCGGTGTCGCGATCTTCGCCTTCAGCGGCGGTGACGACAACGACAACGCCGGCGGCAACGACCCGACCGTGGAGCCGACCGGGGACCCGACGGGGGAGCCGACCGAGCGACCGACCGAGGACCCCACCGAGGACCCCGTGCCGACGGAGGACCCGGGCCTCGGCGGGGGCACCGGCGCCATACCCTCGGAGCTGGTGGGCGCCTGGGAGGGCGAGATGACCAGCAACACGGGCGAGACCTGGTTCCAGCGGATCGAGGTCTCCGAGGGCGTCGCCGGGGACACCGTCACCACCCAGTACACGGCGCTGCCCGGCACCCTGTGTGTGGAGTCCTCGGTGCTGACGGACTTCAACGGCACCGCCACGCTCACCAGCGACACCATCGACGAGCAGTTCCCGAGCACCGCGAACTGCAACGCGTGGGGCGAGCAGACCCTCACCTTCAACGGTGGCACGGCGACCTGGGCGGCGCCCGGCTTCGGCGTGGAGTCGGAGATGACCCTCTCGGAGACGGAGAGCGGCCGCGACGCGATGCCGTTCGACATCCACAGCGAGACCTGGTCCGGCTCCGGCCTCACCATCGACATGGAGACCACCAGCTACGCCGGTCAGCTGGCGATGACGGTCACCGACGGCTCCTGCACCTGGGAGTCGATGATGGTGGCGGGTGGCCTGCAGGCCAGCGAGATCGTGGTCGGCCCGGGCGAGGCGACGCTGGGCAGCTGTGACCCGCTGCCCAGCTACCGGGTGCACTGGACGGCGTCCGACGCGGACCCGGAGGCCATCACCCTGACCCCGCTGAGCGGCGAGGGCGAGTTCACCGCCAACATCGTGCAGTAGCCGGGTCGGCTCCCGCCGGTCGCCCGGCGGGAGCCCTCCGGAGAACGCCCGTGGGCCGGGCGGTGGTCGCGTACCACCGCCCGGCCCACGGGCGTTGCCGGCCGTCTCCCGCGCCGGTCGGCGCGGGTCGGAGTCGGCGCGGGTCAGAGCAGGTCGTGGACCTGGATGGTCTCGTCCCGGCCGGGGCCGACGCCGACGGCGGAGATCCGGGCCCCGGACATCTCCTCCAGCGCCGCCACGTACGCCTGCGCGTTCTTCGGCAGGTCGGACAGCGAGCGGGCCGACGAGATCGGCTCCTGCCAGCCGGGGAAGTACTCGTAGACCGGCTCGGCGTGGTGGAAGTCGCTCTGGTTGTAGGGCAGTTCGCTGACCTCGCGGCCGTCGACCCGGTAGCCGACGCAGACCGGGATGCGCTCCCAGCCGCTGAGCACGTCCAGCTTGGTGAGGAAGAAGTCGGTGACGCCGTTGACCCGCACCGCGTAGCGGGCGATCACCGCGTCGAACCAGCCGCAGCGGCGGTCCCGGCCGGTGGTGACCCCGTACTCGTGGCCCTCCCGGCGCAGCCGCTCGCCGTCCTCGTCAAGCAGCTCGGTGGGGAACGGGCCGGCGCCGACCCGGGTGGTGTAGGCCTTGAGGATGCCGATCACCCGGTCGATCCTGGTCGGCCCGACCCCGGTGCCGGTGCAGGCGCCGCCGGCGGTCGGGTTGGACGAGGTGACGAACGGATAGGTGCCGTGGTCGACGTCGAGCAGGGTGCCCTGGCCGCCCTCGAAGAGCACCACCTTGCCGTCGTCCAGCGCCTGGTTGAGCACCAGCGTGGTGTCGCGGACATAGGGCCGCAGCGCGTCCGCGTAGCCCAGCAGCTCCTCGACGGCCTGGTCGATGTCGATGGCCCGCCGGTTGTAGATCTTGGCCAGCAGCTGGTTCTTGTGGTCCAGCGCGGCCTCGACCTTCTGCCGAAGAATCGATTCGTCGAACAGGTCCTGGACCCGGACGCCCTGCCGGTTGATCTTGTCGGCGTAGGCCGGGCCGATGCCGCGCCCGGTGGTGCCGATCTTCCGCTTGCCCAGGAAGCGCTCGGAGACCTTGTCCTGGGTCTGGTGGTACGAGGTGATCAGGTGTGCGTTGCCGCTGATCAGCAGCCGGGAGGTGTCGATCCCTCGCTCGTTCAGCTCCGCCACCTCGGAGAGCAGCACGCGCGGGTCCACCACCACGCCGTTGCCGATGACCGGGGTGCAGTCCGGGCTGAGGATGCCGGAGGGCAGCAGGTGCAGCGCGTACTTCTGGTCGCCGACGACCACCGTGTGGCCGGCGTTGTTGCCACCCTGGTAGCGCACCACGAAGTCGACGGAACCGCCGAGCAGGTCCGTGGCCTTGCCCTTGCCTTCGTCACCCCACTGAGCGCCGAGCAGCACAAGTGCGGGCACAGGCGTACACCCCTTTCGAGCGGGGCATCTACGCTTTGCTGCCCCGGATCGACGAAACCCCTGCGCAATCGCGACAGGGGCTCTTGCACAGAGAGCTTACGGGAGACGCAGCCGGGAGGCGAACAGTCAGGTGCTCATCGTCATCGACCCGACGGCCCGGCGCGTGGACGGGGAGTCGGTGCGCATCGCCAGGGACGTGCTGTGCGCGGGGGCCAGCGACGACGTGAAGGTCTGCGTGCTCGACCAGCCGCAGGCCATGCCCCGGGCGCTGGCCCGGCGGAAGGGCCGCCAGGTGGTGGTGGTCGGCGACGACCGGGCGCTGCTCCGCGCCGTCCGGCTGCTGCACCGCGAAGGGGCCCTGGGTGCCCGCCCGTTGGGGCTGGTGCCGGTAGGCGCGCCGGTCGCGGTGGCCCGGGCGCTCGGGGTGCCGACCGACGCGGTCGCCGCCTCCCGCGCGGTGCTGGCCGGGCACACCCGACGGCTCGACGTGCTGACCGACGACGCGGGCGGGGTGGTGCTCGGCGGCCTGGGCATCCCGGCGCCGGCGGCCGGGCCGCCGATCGCCGCCTGGCGCCGGGCGGTGCCGTTCCCCCGGCCGCGCGCCCGGGCCGGCGAGCGGCTGCGGGTGGAGGCGGACGGCCGGGTGCTGGCCGACCTGGACCGGCCGGTGGCCGAGGTCTCGGTGCGGCCGGCGGACGGGCTGGCCGACGTGGTGGTGCGCTCGGGCCGGCCGGAGCGGGAGGTGCGGGCCAGGGCCAGCTCGGTCACGGTCTTCGGCAGCACCGGGTTCAGCTACCGGGCCAACGCGGTGAACCTGGGCCCGACCAGGGCCAGGACGTGGACGGTCCGTCCGGGGGCGCTGCGGCTGACCGTTCCGATCGGCTGACCGGCGCCCGGCGCCGGCGGCCGGCGCCGGTCAGCCACCCCGCTCGTCGTCGCGCTCCAGGGGGGTGGCGGCCACCGCGCGGTGCGCGTGCCAGCGCTCCATGATCTCGTCCAGCTGTTCCTCCAGGAAGACCATGAACGCGGCCGTCTCCAGCAGCCGGCGGCCGGCCGGAGTGTCGCGGCCGACCACGTCGGCGCCGGTCAGCGCGGTCAGCTCCCACCGCTTGAGCGTCTGGTCGCGCTGGGTCATCGCCTCGTACCAGACGCTCTGGTGCAGCCGGTACCGCTCCCGGCGGGAACCGGGCTCCCGCTCCCGGCTGATCAGGTGGATCTGGCCCAGGTAGCGCACGGCGCCGGAGATCGCGGCCGGCGAGATCCGCAGCCGCTCGGCCAGCTCGGCCGAGCTGAGCGCGCCGTCCCTGGAGACCACCAGGCAGGCGAAGACCCGGGCGGCCATCCGCTGGAAGCCGGCCGCCGTCAGGTCGGCGGCGAAGCGCTCCACGAACTCCGCGACCTCGCTGGGGTAGTCGGCCGGGAGGTCGGCCGCGCCCCGCCCGGCACCCTCGGTCACTTCCTCGGGCGCCTCGCTCCCGGGCTGGTCCATGGTCATCCCGCCATCCTGCCAGCCGGCTCCGGAGTTTTGACACTTCCATAACTTCACAAATTTATGAAAGAAGCGTAGCGTGTTCGCATGACGCCCTCAAGCAACGCGATCGAGATCTCCGATCTGGTCAAGACCTTCGGCTCCACCCGAGCCCTCGACGGGCTCGACCTCACCGTGCGCGCGGGCGAGGTGCACGGCTTCCTCGGGCCCAACGGGGCGGGCAAGTCGACCACCATCCGGGTGCTGCTGGGCCTGCTGCGGGCCGACGCGGGTGACGTGCGGCTGCTGGGGGGCGACCCGTGGGCGGCGGCGGTGGCGTTGCACCGCCGGCTGGCCTACGTGCCGGGGGACGTGGAGCTGTGGCCCAACCTGACCGGCGGGGAGGCCATCGACCTGCTGGCCAGGCTGCGCGGCGGGCTCGACCAGCGGCGCCGCGCCGAGCTGTTGGAGCGCTTCGAGCTCGACCCGACCAAGCGGGGCCGCACCTACTCCAAGGGCAACCGGCAGAAGGTCGCCCTGGTCGCCGCGCTCGCCTCGCGCGCCGAGCTGCTGCTGCTCGACGAGCCGACGTCCGGGCTCGACCCACTGATGGAGGCGGTCTTCCAGGACCTCATCGGGGAGGCCCGGGCGAACGGCCAGACGGTGCTGCTCTCCAGCCACATCATGGCCCAGGTGGAGAAGCTCTGTGACCGGGTGAGCATCGTCCGGCAGGGCCGGGTGGTCCAGTCCGGCTCGCTGGACGACCTGCGTCAGCTCACCCGCACCAGCGTCGAGGCGACCACCCGCCGGCCGGTCACCGGCCTGGCGGAGCTGCCCGGCGTGCACGACCTGCGCGCCGAGCCGGCCCCCGCCGGCCCCGCGGGCGCGGACGGGCACCGGGTGCGGTTCTCGGTGGACGGGCCGGACCTGGAGCGGGCCATCAGCCGGCTCGCCGAGTTCGGGATACGCGGCCTGCTCAGCCACCCGCCCACCCTGGAGGAGCTGATGCTGCGGCACTACGGCGACGGGCGGCACCGGCCGGAGGAGGGGCCCGGCGAGTCCTCGGGCGCCGACGGGTCCGACGGCTCGGAGGGCCCCGGCCGGGCCGGCGGCTCCGCGCGGCAGGCGGCCGGCCGATGAGCGACACCCTCGCCCCCCGGGCCGGCCGGCCCGCGCCCGACCCCCGGGCCACCCGGGCCGGCGGCGTCGGCCCGCTCGCCGGCACCGCCACCATGACCCGCTTCGCGCTCCGCCGGGACCGGGTCCGACTCCCGCTCTGGCTCGGCGGGTTGACCCTGAGCACGGCCGCCGCCGTCAGCAGTCTGCGGACCAACTACGCCGACCCGGCCGACCGGGCCGGCGCCGCCGAGACGCTCCGCTCCCCCGCCGGCATCGCCATGTCGGGCCCGGAGCACTACCTCGACCGGGGCTACGACATCGGCGCCATGACGGCCCACCAGCTGCTGGGCTTCTTCGCCCTGGCGGTCGGCCTGCTGGCGGTGCTGACCGTGGTCCGGCACACCCGGATCGAGGAGGAGACCGGCCGCGCCGAGCTGGTCCGCTCCGGGGTGCTGGGCCGGCACGCCCAGCTGGCCGCAGCGCTGCTGGTCGCCGGCGGCGCCAGCCTGCTGCTGGGCCTGCTGCTGGCCGGCGCGCTCGCCGGCTACGCGGGCGACGGGATCACCCTCGGCGGCGCGCTGCTCTACGGCGCCGCCACCGCCGGACTCGGCCTGGTCTTCACCGCGGTGGCCGGGGTCACCGCGCAGCTCACCCCGTTCTCCCGGGGCGCCACCGGGCTCGGCCTCGCCGTGGTCGGCGCCGCCTACGCGCTGCGCGCGGTGGGGGACGTCGGCCCGACCGCGGTCTCCTGGCTCTCCCCCATCGGCTGGGCGCAGCGCGCCTACCCGTTCCTCGACGACCGCTGGTGGCCGCTGCTCCTGCACCTGGCGCTGGCCGCCGGCGCCGCCGGCGCGGCCTTCTGGCTGAGCACCCGCCGGGACCTCAACGCCGGCCTGCGGGCGCCGCGGCCCGGCCCGCGCGGCGCCGGCGCCCGGCTGGCCACCCCGCTGGGGCTGGCCACCCGGCTGGGCCGGGGCACGCTGCTCGGCTTCGCCGCCGGCGGGCTGCTGCTCGGCACCATGCTCGGCTCGATCCTCTCCGACGCCGAGCAGATGCTGGCGGAGATCGAGGAGATGGCCCGGCACCTGGCGCTGGACGACGCCTCGGTCACCGACGTCTTCACCTCGGTCGGGCTCAACATCCTGGCCATCGTGGCGCTCGCCGCCGTGGTGGCCGCGCTGCTCCGGGCCCGCGCGGAGGAGACCGAGGGCCGGGCCGAACCACTGCTGGCCACCGCGCTGTCCCGAACGGCCTGGCTCGGTGGGCAGTTGGCGTTCGCGCTGGGCGGCGCGACCCTGGTGCTGCTGATCGCGGGGCTGGGCCTCGGCGCCGCCGGGGCCGTCTCGGTGGGCGACGCGGCGCTGCTGCCGGAGCTGGCGCTGGCCGCGCTGGCGTACGCGCCGGCGGTCTGGTTCACCGGCGGCTGCGCGCTGGCGCTCTACGGCTGGTTCCCCCGGGCGGCGGCCGCGGTGTGGGCGATCCCCGGCTACGCGCTGGCGGTCGTCTTCCTCGGCGAGATCATGGACCTGCCGGGCGCGCTGCGGGACCTCTCCCCGCTGGGCCATGTGCCCACCGTGCCGGCGGCGCCGTTGGAGTGGCCGCCGCTGCTGGTGCTCACCGCCCTGGCCGCGGCGCTCAGCGCCCTCGGCCTGCTCGGCGCCCGCCGACGGGACCTGGACCTGAGGTGAGCCCCCGGGGGCGGGGGCCGGGCGGGCCCCGGCCGACGGTGGGGCGGCGGGGGCGGCGGCCGGCCGGGTGGGGCGGCGGGGGCGGCCGGCGGCCGGCGGGCGGCCGCCCGGCCAGTCGGCCAGGCGGGGCGGCGGGGGCGCCGGCCAGCCGGGTGGGGCGGCGGGGGCGGCCGGCGGGGCGCCGGCCGGGCGGGGCCCGATCGGCGGTGGGACGGCCGGGCGGTCCCGGCCGACGGTGGGGCGGCCGGTCGGTCCCCGGCCTGCGGCCCCCGGCCCGGACGGGGCGCCATGCGACGGGGCGGCGGCCGGTCAACCGGCGCCGGCAGGCGGCCGATCGGCCCCGGGCCGGGGCGGCGGCCGGGGCGCCGTCCGAACAGCCGGGGCGGCCGAGACGCAGCCGTCCGGTCAGTCCCGTCCGGTCAGTCCCGCCCGGGCGATCCCCAGCCGGCGGCGGGGTCCGAGGGGCGGCGGCCGGCCAGGCGGTTCCGGCCGACGGTGGGGCGGCCGGTCAGCCTCCGACCTGTGGCCCCCGGCCCGGACGGGGCGCCATGGGGCGTGCGGCCGGGGCGGGCCGCCCGGCCGAACAGCCGGGGCCCGATCGGCGCGGTCGTGGGGCGGCCGCCGGCGATCAACCGGTGCCGGGGGTGGCGGGGGTGGGGCGACACCGCCGGGGCGCGGCCGGGGCCGGCGGGGCGCCGGGACGAGTCGTTCGGCGGTGTGCCGTACCGCACGCCGGCCGGGGCGGCCGAACGGGCCGCCAGGGTGCGCGACCCGTTCGCCGGCTACCGCGACCGGGCGGCGCCGGGCGGCGTTCCGGTCACCGCGGTCACCCGGCTCTTCCCGCTCCTCGCCGGGCGGCCGGCGCCACCACCGCCCGAGGCTCGGCGGGGCGGCTGACGCCGAATCAGCGCGAGGCCGGGTCGGCCGCCCTGACGGAGCAGCGATGCACCCGCGAGGACCCACTCCGGATGCGGATGCCGTCACGGACTGTTCGCATGAGTGACAGCACGTCACGCACCCGCGTGCGGCAGACGCCCGGAGGTCATCCGCTCATGAAGCTCAACCGCTCCACCGCCCGCGCCCGTTACGCCAGACCCCTGGGTCTGGTCGCCGTCACCGCGGCGCTCACCCTGACGCTGGGCGGGCCGGCCCTGGCCCAGGAGGCCACCCCCGAGGAGGTCACCGAGATCTCGGAGGCCGTGCCGCAGGAGGGGCTGGCCGTCCTGGAGGACGCCAAGCCCGCCTGGGACCACGTCGCCCCGCTCACCATCTCCCCCAACTCCGGCGGGCCCGGCACCTCGGTGACCGTGCGCGCCAACTGCCGGCCCGACGGGCCGGCCACCTCCGACGCCTTCAAGAAGCCGATCGAGCTGGAGCGGGGCGACTCCGGCCAGTGGGTCGGCACCGGCAAGATCAAGCACGGCCTGAAGGTGGGCCGCGGCTACCCGGTCACCGTGAACTGCGCCGACGGGGTGCGGCTCACCGCCACCTTCACCGCGACCGCCGGGACGCCGAGCGGCGGTGCCGAGGCCGGCTTCGGCGGCTCGGGCAGCGGCGAGGAGGGCGGCGCCCGGGCGACGGCGCTCGCCGTCGGTGGCGGCGTCGCGGTGGCCGGCGGGGTGGGGTACGTCTTCCTCGCCAAGCGCCGCCGCTCCGGCTCGCACTCCTACTGAAGGGCCCGGCGTGGCTAGGAACCCGCGCGCGGCGGCCCGTCCGCGCCTCCCCCGCCTGCCGCGCGGGCTGCGGGGGCTCTCCCGCATCGGGTGGGCGCGCGGCCGGCCGGACGCCGGGCGGCGGCCGGCCGACGCCAGCTCCCGGCACGCCGGCCGGCCGGCGGAGCGGCCGCGGACGCCGCCGGCCGAGGCGCCGGCCGGGCGGCCGGGCCCGGCGCTGACCAAGCGGCCGGTCGCGGCGCACCGCCGGGTCGAGCCCGGGCCGGCGCCGACCGGCCAGCGCCGGCCCGTGGCCGGCCCGGCGGACACCGCCCGGCCGGCGCGGCGCGGCCCGGCCCGGCCGGCGGCGGCCGGGCGGTGGCTGGCCGCGCGGCGGCGGGCGCTCACCACGGGCTGGCGGGCGCTGACCGAGCGGGCCGGCGCGCTGGCTCGGCGCTGGCTCGGCGCCTGCCGGGACGCCGGACCCGCCACCGTCCGGCTGGTCAGCGACCGGGCCAGGACGACGGCGTTCGGGCAGGCCAGGGTCGCGGTGGCCACGGCGGTGCGCGGCGCCGCCGGGCCCCCGCCCCCGCCGCCGACGGCCCGCACCCGGCACCAGCGGCAGGCGCTGCGCAGCCGGCGGCTGGAGACCACGGTGGCGGTGACCGTGGTCGTACTCGGCCTGCTGGTCGGGGTGTTCGCGCCGGGCGGCGGCCCGGACGGCGCCGCGGTGCGCGAGGCCCGGGCGTCCAGCAGCATCGCGGAGGGCGTCTCCCGGCCGGAGGCGGTGGACGCGCCGGCCGCCGCGCCCGACGCCGGCTCGACGGCCGACGCCACCGGCACGGGGCCAGGGGACGAGGTGGTGGTCGCGCCGCCGCTGGAACGTTCGGTGCCGATCCGGGTGCGCATCCCGTACCTGGACACGGATGTCGAGGTGTTCGGCGCCGACCTGACGCCGGACGGCGGGCCGCCGTCCCCCTCCGAGGAGGACGCGATGCGCGCCGCCTGGTACGCCGGGGGCGTCTCCCCCGGGGAGCGCGGCGCCGCCATCCTGGTCGGCCACCTGGACACCTACGACGGCCCGGCGGCCTTCGCCGGCCTGGGCTCGCTCCAGCCGGGCGAGACCATCGAGATCGACCGGGCCAGCGGCGAGGTGGCCGTCTTCACGGTCGACTCGGTGGAGCAGTACCCCAAGTCGGACTTCCCCGACGAGCGGGTCTACGGCTCGGTCTCCAGCCCGCAGCTGCGCCTGATCACCTGCGGCGGCCGGTGGAGCGAGGACGGCGGCTACGACTCCAACATCGTCGCCTACGCCCGGCTGACGGACTCCCTGGCGCACGCTCCGGAGCCGGCGGACGAGCCGGCGCCGGAGAGCGAGCCGGAGCCGGCGGACGAGGCGGCCCCGGAGTACGAGCCGGAGCCCGAGTACGTGCCCGAGCCGGCGGACGAGGCCGCGCCGGAACCGTACCCGTACCCCGAGGAGGAGCCGTACCAGGACCAGGACTACTCGTCCGGGCAGGACTTCTACCTCGACGAGGACCTGTACGCGGACGAGGGCTGGTACGCGGAGCCGTATCCGGTGCCGGAGCCGGTGTGGGGCCCGTCCTGACCCCGGCCCCGCGCCCGCGGTCGGCGCGGCGCCGGCGTCAGCGCGGGTGCCCGGCCAGCCGGGACAGCAGCCGGGCGCCGGCCGCCGTGGCCGGGACGAACGGCGCGTAGTGGCCGACGCCCGGCAGCAACTCCAGGGCGGCGCCGTGGCGTTCGGCGTAGCGCCGGGACAGCTCGGCGGGCACCTGACCGTCCGCGGTGCCGTGCAGCAGCGTCACCGGCACCGGCGGGCGGGGCCGCAGCGCCGGGTCCGGCTCGGGCACCGGGCCGGCCGGGCCGTCGGCGTCGGCGTCGGCGTCGGCGTCGAGGAAGGCGGGGACCGCGCCGCGCCCCAGGTCCAGCTCCCCGGCCAGGGCCAGGTCGCTGACGGCCGCGACGCCGAGCACCGCGCCGACCCGCGGCTGGTCGGCCGCGCAGAGCGCGAGCTGGCCGCCCGCCGAGTGGCCGACGAGCAGCACCGGCCGGTCGCCGGGCAGCGCGGCGAGGCCGGCCGCGATGTCGTGGTACGTCGCCGGCCAGCCGCCACCGGCGCCCACCCGGCGGTACTCGGGCACCGCCACCGGCACCCCCCGGGCGGCCAACGCCCGAGCGAGCGGGGCCAGGTAGGACCGGTCGACGGCCGCCCGCCAGAACCCGCCGTGCAGCAGCACCACCGCCGGGTCGCCCGGCCCGTGCAGCTCCACCAGCTGGTCGGGGCGCGCTCCGTAGCGCACCGTCCGCACCGGGCCGCCGGCGCCATCGGTGCCGCCGGCGCCGGCCCGGTCCGCGGTCAGCGCCAGCAGCGCCGCCAGCTCCACCGCGTCCTGGCCGCGCTCCGGCGCCCCGGCGGTCACCGGTCGGCGTCCGGCGCCAGCACCTCGGCGAGGGTGACCGCGGCCCTGACGGTCTCGGCGAAGCTCGTGTAGAGCGGGGTGAAGCCGAACCGCAGCACGTCCGGTGGCCGGTGGTCGCCGACCACGCCGCGCGCCACCAGCCGGTCCATCACCCCCTCCGCCCCGGCGCAGCGCAGCGCGACCTGGCTGCCCCGGCCGGCGTGCTCGACCGGGGTCAGGGACTCGACCGCGCCGGCCGGGACCAGCGTGGCCACGCACTCCAGGAAGAAGTCGGTCAGCGCCAGGCTCTTGGCCCGCACCGTGCCGATCTCCACCCCGTCCCACACCTCGAGCGCGGCCTCAAGGGCCAGCATCGACAGCACGTCGGGGGTGCCGACCCGGGCCCGCCGAACGGTGGCGTGCGGCGCGTAGTCGCCGGTCATGGCGAACGGCTCGCGGTGGCCCCACCAGCCGGGCAGCGGGGAGTCGAAGCGCGGCAGGTGCGCCGCCGCGAGGTAGCAGAACGCCGGCGCGCCGGGGCCGCCGTTGAGGTACTTGTAGGTGCAGCCGACGGCGAAGTCGACGCCGTGCCGGTCGAGTTCGACCGGTAGGGCGCCCGCGCTGTGGCAGAGGTCCCAGAGGCTGAGCGCCCCGGCGGCCCGCAGGGCGGCGGTGGTCCCCGGCAGGTCGCGCAGCTCCCCGGTGCGGTAGTCGACGTGGTTGACCAGGGCGACCGCGGTGCGCGGGCCGGCCTCGGCGGGGATCAGCGCGGCCGGCACCGCCCGCAGCCGGCGGCCGGTCAGCCGGGCGGCCGACTCGGCGAGGTAGCCGTCGGTGGGGAAGGTGTCGGCGTCCAGCAGGATCTCGTCCCGCTCGTCGCCGGCCAGCCGCACCGCGCCGACCAGCAGCTTGAAGAGGTTGACGCTGGTGGAGTCACCGACGACGACCTGGCCTGGGGCGGCGCCCAGCAGCGGCGCCAGCCGGTCGCCGATCCGCTCGGGGGCGGTGTCCCAGCCGGACTCCGTCCAGGACCTGATGCGCCGCCGGCCCCACTCCTCGGCCACCACGTCGGCGATCCGGCCGGGCACCGAACGGGGCAGCGCGCCCAACGAGTTGCCGTCCAGGTAGACCGTGTCGTCCAGCACGAACCGGTCGCGCGCGGAGCGCAGCGGGTCGGCCGCGTCCAGCTCGGCCGCCCTGGCCCGCAGGGGCCCGGCCGGGTGGTCGCCCGGGGGCGTCCCCGGGGGCGGTGGGGTGGCTGCTGCGGTCACGGCGGGACTCCCTGTCGCTCGGTGACGGAAGGCCGGCCCGCCGCCCCGCGCGGGGGCCGGGCCGGGCGGGGCCCGCACCGGCGAAGGCGCCCCGCGATCGGGGCGCCTGAAGGTGCCGGCCGCCGGCCGCCGACGGGGTCAGCCCTCGGCGGCTGCCGGACGGCACGTTCCGGACCGCACGGCGCCGAGGGGCACCCACGGGACGGGACGTGCCGAACAGGCGGTCGGAACGGGACGTGCGGGACGGCGCGGCCGGGCGGTGTGGCCCGGACAGCGCGGTCAGGACAGGGTGTCCGCCGCGGTCGGCGAGCTGTCCCGGAGGAACTGGGTGCAGCGTTCGTACTCCTCCTGCTCGCCGATGGCGCCGGCCGCCCGGGCCAGGGCGTGCAGGGCGCGCAGGAAGCCGCGGTTGGGCTCGTGCTCGAACGGCACCGGGCCGTGCCCGCGCCAGCCGCTGCGCCGCAGCGCGTCCAGCCCCCGGTGGTAGCCGGTCCTGGCGTAGGCGTAGGACTCGACGGTCCGGCCCTCGCTGAACGCGTCGTCGGCGAGTTGTGCCCAGGCCAGCGAGGAGGCCGGGTACTTGGCCGCCACCTCGGCGGGGGCGGTGCCGGAAGCCAGCAGCTCGCGCGGCTCGGGATCGTCGGGCAGTTCGGTCGGGGGCGGGCCCCCGAGGAGATTCTCGTGCGTGACCATGGGGTCCAGTCTGCCTGGCCGGCCCGGCCGCGCCCAGTCGTCTCCCGAGCGCGGCCGGAAACCTCCGCCGGCGGCCGTCGCCGGCCGCCGGTGGCTCACTTCAGCCGGGTACCGGTGGAGCGCAGGTCGGCGCAGGCCTTGGTGATCCGCTCGGCCATGCCGGCCTCGGCGGACTTGCCCCAGCTGCGCGGGTCGTAGGTCTTCTTGTTGCCGACCTCGCCGTCGACCTTCAGCACCCCGTCGTAGTTGCGGAAGACGTGGTCCACGATCGGCCGGGTGAAGGCGTACTGGGTGTCGGTGTCCAGGTTCATCTTCACCACGCCGTTCTCCAGGGCGGTGCTGATCTCCTCGGCGGTGGAGCCGGAGCCGCCGTGGAAGACGAAGTCGAACGGGTTCTCCTTGCCGGTGGCCTCGGCGACGCCCCGCTGGAGGTCGCTGAGCAGCTCGGGACGGAGCACCACGTTGCCCGGCTTGTAGACGCCGTGCACGTTGCCGAAGGAGGCGGCCAGCAGGTAGCGGCCCCGCTCGCCGACGCCCAGCGCCTGGGCGGTCCGCAGCGCGTCGTCGACGGTGGTGTACAGCTCGTCGTTGATCTCGTGCGTGACGCCGTCCTCCTCGCCGCCGGTCGGGGTGATCTCCACCTCCAGCACGATCCGGGCGGCGGCGGCCTTGGTCAGCAGCTCGGCGGCGATCTCCAGGTTGTCGGCCAGGGTCTCGGCCGAGCCGTCCCACATGTGCGACTGGAAGAGCGGGTTGAGGCCCCGGTCCACCCGCTCCTGGGAGATGGCCAGCAGCGGACGGACATAGCCGTCCAGCTTGTCCTTGGGGCAGTGGTCGGTGTGCAGCGCCACGTTCACCGGGTACTTCTCGGCGACGATGTGCGCGAACTCGGCCAGCGCCTGGGCGCCGGAGACCATGTCCTTGTTGTACTGGCCGCCGAGGAACTCGGCCCCACCCGTGGAGATCTGGACGATGCCGTCGCTCTCCGCCTCGGCGAAGCCACGCAGCGCGGCGTGCAGGGTCTGCGTCGAGGTGACGTTGATGGCCGGGTAGGCGAACTTGCCGGCCTTCGCCCGGTCCAGCATCTCGTTGTAGACCTCGGGGGTCGCGATGGGCATCTGTCCGCTCCTTGGAGAAGAGTGTGCGAGGGGCTACTACTCGAAATCAGGAGACGTCTTCGTTGGCGTCCCGGGCGTCATCGACCGGCCTATCTTCCCAGACGGCGGCAGGCCGCCGTGACAGCCTGCCGCAGTTTCACGTGAAACCATGACGGTGCGTAGTCGCCGCAGGTCAGTCCAGGCCGAGATCGCTCAACGAGTACGCCGCGTAGTAGGGCAGGCCGGCCGCCTCGATCGCCGGCGCCGCGCCGCGCTCCACGATCACGGCCACGGCCACCACCTCGGCGCCGGCCTCGCGCAGCGCCTCGACGGCGGTCAGCACGGAGTTCCCGGTCGTCGAGGTGTCCTCCAGGGCCAGCACCCGGCGGCCGGCCACGTCCGGGCCCTCGATCCGCCGCTGGAGGCCGTGCGCCTTGCCGGCCTTGCGCACCACGAAGGCGTCCAGCCGCTCGCCCCGGGCCGCCGCCGCGTGCAGCATGGCCGCGGCCACCGGGTCGGCGCCCATGGTCAGCCCGCCGACCGCGTCGTAGTCCAACTCGCTGGTGAGGTCCAACATCGTCTGCCCGACCAGCGGGCCGGCCTCGCCGTCCAGGGCGACCCGACGCAGGTCGAGATAGCGGTCGCTCTCCTGTCCCGAGGAGAGGATCACCCGGCCGTGGACGACAGCCTTGTCCTTGATCTGCTGGAGCAGTTGTGCACGCGCGCTCATGCCCCCGAGCCTATGCCAGCCGCCAGGCCCACCGCGTCGAGACCTCCAGCGGCTCCAGCTCCGTGACCAGCCGCGGGTGGGTGTTGAGCCCGTTGGGCGGCCCGGACTGGGGCTCCACGCAGACCGCGTCCGCCGGCTCGTCGTAGACCACCACCCACTCGGCCCGGCTGCTCACGGTCAGCTCCAGCTGCTCCGGCCAGGTCAACGTCACCTCGACCCCGTCCGGCATGCCGAAGCAGTCGTCCCAGGGCCCCGGCTTGGGCTCCACCCGGTGCCCGGTGGGCAGGTGGTCGGCGCCGCGCTCCTCCTGCCACTCGGCGGTGAAGTCCAGCTCCACCGGCCGGCCGCCCTCGGTCAGCTGCCGCCGGAACCAGGGGTGCCAACCGGCCTGCGCCGGGAAGGAGTTGCCGGCCGTCTCCACCCCCAGGGTCAGGGTGACCGAGCCGCCGTCCTCGGCCAGCTCCACCAGCTGGGTGACCTGCCCCGGGTAGGGCCACGGGTCGGTCAGCTCGGTGACCAGCGCGACCGAGCGCTCGTCCACCCGCGCGGTCCGCCAGGCGCGGCCCCGGACCGTGCCGTGCATGGCGTGCGCCCCGGCGTCCACCGGCAGCTGGTGCTCCACGGTGCCGTTGCGGAACCTGCCCTGCCCCGTCCGACCACACCAGGGCGCCATCACGAAGGAGCCGTACCGCTCCCCCTGGCGGAGCAGTTCGAGGCCGCCGACCGACAGCGAGGAGATCCGCGCGCCCTGGTCGGGACGGACGGTCAACTCGGCATCGCCGGCGCGGAGTCGGATTCCACGTGCGGTGTCATCGGTGGTCACCCCACGACGATAACGATCTGATCTATGAAATGACTAATAGGCACGCCCCAACCGCCGCCCGCGTCGAGAGCGCTCTCCCGCGAGCCGGGCCACCGCGGCCCGGCGGCCCGCCGGCGGTCCGCGTCAGCGGCGGTGGCGGAGGGCGCGGTGGATGGCCACCGCCGAGGCGATGGCCAGCGCGGCGGCCGGCGCCGCCCAGCGCAGCAGCGCGCCGGAGCGAGCGCCCCCGCCGGGCGCCGGCTCGGGGGCGTACCGGCCGCGCGGTGGGGCGTGGTCGACCTCCTCCGCGCTGCGGCCGATCATCGTGCGCCGGGCGTGGTCCGCCTCCGGCGCCGGCAGCGTGCCGGCGGGCTCGGCCCGGTCCGGGTCGAGCGCCGGGGGGACGGCCTCGCCGGGCCGGCCGCCGGCCGCCGGCTCCGCGGCCGGCTCCGATGCGGCCGGCTCCACGGCGCCCTCCCGGGGCCGCTCGCCGACCGGCTCCGGCTCGGCCGACCGCCCGGCCGGCCCCACGCCCGAAGCGCCCGAAGCGCCCGTCGCGCCAGCGGCACCCGCCGGGCCGGCCGCCAGCCCGCCCCCGTCGGCCTCCGCCGCCGGCTGGGCCGGCGCGGCCGGCGGCGGAGGCGGCGGGCCCGCGTCCGGGCCTGGGCCGGGCGCGGCCGGAATGCCGGGGATGGCCCGCTCGTTGTCGTCCGGCTCGCCGATCCCGCCGGCCACCGGCGGCGGCTCGGCCTCCCCGGACAGCTCGTCGGCCAGCGCCGCGGCGAAACGATCCAGCAGCCGCCGGCCCGCCGACTCCCGCTGCTCGTGATCGAGTTCGGCGATCCGCCCGCTGCCGGTGAGCCGGCCCTCGATGGCCAACACGCAGCCAGCGCCGCCGTCCACCGGCCGCGGCCGGATCGTCAGCAGCAGGCTGACCTCGCCGTCGCCCCGCGCCTCGCCGCCCTCGGCCCGCACCACGCAGCCCGCGTCCGCCGAGCCGCTCCCGGCGGCCGGCCCCTCGATGGTGAGCGCGCCCCGGTAGGTGATGGTGGCGGAGCCGACGCGCAGCCGCAGCCGGCCGCGCAACTCGTCGGGGCCGGCGTCCCGGTCGGCCGGGGTGCCCGGTTGGGCCGGCTGGAGGCCGGGGACGCAACGGGCCACGCGTCGCGGCTCGGTGAAGGCGCTCAGGACGACAGCGGGGGCGTACGGGAGGTAGACCTCGTGCTCCATGGCGCGGAGCCTACCCACTGGGTGGCGCATATGTTCCCGGTCGGCCCATATGCACCGCGTGCCGCGGGCGCCGGCCCGCAGGAGAGCGCCGGCACCCGCTCGGCCGCGGCCCGCTGCCGCAGCAGCGCCTCGGTCCGCTCGTCGAGCGAGTCCACCGTCAGGGTGCAGGCCAGCAGCAGCGCCGTGACGCCCAGGGTGACCAGGGTGAGGCCGGTGCGGCTGGCCCGGCTGAGGTCGCCGCGGAAGAGCCAGAGCACCACCGCGCCGCCGGCAAGCGCGTTCACCGCGCCGGTCAGCAGCGCGGCGTTCAGATGGCCGAGCACGGGCAGCAGCAGGAAGGGGAAGGCGAGGCCGCCGAGCAGCGCGCCCACGTAGTCGGCGGCCGAGAGGTCGGCCACCGCGCGGCCGGCGTCCTGCGCCCTGATCCGCTGGATCATGGTCATCAGCAGCGGCATCTCGGCACCGATCAGCAGCCCGATGACCAGCGACAGCACCACCAGGATGGGCCGTACCTCGGCCGTCCAGAGGAAGGCCAGGTGCAGCAGGGTGGCCGAGCAGCCGCCGACCAGCGCCAACAGGGCCTCGATCAGCGCGAAGTTGACGGCGGCGCGGGCGCGCAGCCGTTTGGCGCCGAGCGAGCCGATGCCCATCGCGAAGACCATCGAGGAGAGCACGATGGAGGTCAGGGTGACCGTGTCGCCGACCAGGTAGTCGGCGAGGGCGATCAGCTCCAGCTCGTAGACCAGTCCGCAGGCCGCGCAGATGAAGACGGCGGCCAGCACCAGGGCCCGCCCCACGCCCGGTGACACCGGCAGCGCGGCCGAGGCGCCGCCCGCGCGCTCGGCTTCGGACGTCTCGATCATGAACCGAACGTTACGTCACACCCTGCACCCAACTTGTCACCCACAGGAGTGGATTTGGCCGTCGTCGGCATGGCGCGCAGCGCGCCGACCACCCGGGTCCTGGTGGCCACCAGCCGGCGCTCCTGCGGGTAGGAGTGCCAGGTGCGCCAGTGCACCTGGCCGTCCCGGCAGTGCGCCAGCAGGGCGGTGAACGCGTTGGGGTCGCCGGGGAACAACGCGGCGAGTCCGTGCGGGTGTTCCGCCACCAGCGCGAGCAACTCCTGCGCCCGGCCGGCGAACGAGCCGGCGCTGAGCGTCTCCACATGGGCGGCGAACTCGTAGTCGAACTCCCCGAGCCGGCGGGAAACCCCCAGCGGCAGCGGGGAGTTGTCCCCGGGCAGGCAGGCCACCGTCTCCGCGCACCGGCCCTGCTCGCTGTCGAGCAGCACCTGGTGTGAGGCCCCGAGAACCCGCAACTGGACAGCTGAATCCGCCAGTTCGAGGTCTAGAGTGGCCAGCGCCGGCTGTGGTCCGCACTCCAGCGACCAGGTCAGGTCGCCCGCCCGAGTGTCGGTGAAGGTGGTGTTAATGGTCGTCAGCATGATCCGCCCCCCGCTGTGACACGCAGTCGAGGGTGGTCCTGTGCGCCCTACCCTCCTCAGAGCAACACAACCACCGAACCACGGAACTCCCCACCTCCACAGGCGTTTTGCGCAAGTGCACAGTTTTTCCCCCGTCAGGGGACAGGGTAGGTCAGGTGTCCACTTTTCGGCCGCCCGGATATCGGACACTCGATGGTTGTCAACGCGCGGAGATCGGGGCGAATCGCCCCCGTTGGCCCCCGAATACTCCAACTCCTCGGTCACGAGCCGGCGTTCTTCACATCTCGGCTGCACAACGGTCACTCTGCGGCACTTGTTAGGACCTCCAACTGTGAGGAGGCTCTCGACAACTTCATCCCGATGTCATTCACCCGTGGAAGGCCAGACGATGACCCGATTCGGCAGAATGTCGAAGATCGTGGCCGCCGCCCTGGGAGGGACCCTCGTCCTTTCCGCATGTGGCGGTGGTGGCGACGACGACGACAACGACGACTCCAACGCCTCCGGCGGTGGCAACACGGTCACCTACGGCATGGCACAGCCCTGGGACAGCTACAACCAGACCACGGCCGGCGCCAACTCGGTGGCCAACGGCCAGGTCATGCACCAGGTCGTCGGCGGGTTCTGGCGCTTCGGCAACGAGGACGGTCAGCCGATACCCAACGAGGACTTCGGCACCTTCGAGCAGACCTCGGAGGACCCGCTGACCGTCGAGTACAACATCCACGAGGAAGCGGTCTGGTCGGACGGCACGCCGATCGACTGCGACGACATCATGATGTGGTGGACGTCGAACAGCGGCAACTTCGACGGGCTGTTCTCGTCGCCCGGCACCCAGGGCATCGAGGACACCGCGATGCCCGACTGCGCCCCCGGCGAGAAGTCCTTCACCCTGGTCTACGACCAGCCCTACGCCGACTGGCTGACCGCCGGCCCCGGCGGCGGCAACACCGCGATGATGCCGGCCCACGTGGTCGCCGAGCAGGGCGGCTTCGCCTCGCCCGAGGAGTTCCTCACCGCGCTCCAGGGCGACGACCCGGCGCCGCTCGAGGAGGCCGCCGCCTTCTTCAACGAGGGCTGGCTGATCAACAACGAGCTGCCCGACCCGGCCCTGATCCCGGCCTCCGGCCCGTACGTGATCACCGACTACACCGCCAACCAGTCGGTCACCCTCAGCCGGAACGAGGCGTACTGGGGCGAGCCGGCCGCGGCCGACTCCATCGTGATCCGGTTCGTCGCCGAGCCGGAGCAGGTGCAGGCGCTGCAGAACGGCGAGGTGGACATCATCGAGCCGCAGCCGACCGTCGACATGGCGGAGCAGATCGCCGCGGCCAGCGGCCTGGAGTCCGAGGTGGCCGAGGAGTACACCTACGAGCACCTGGACTTCAACTTCAACGACGGTCCGTTCGCCGACTCGCTGGAGCTGCGGCAGGCGTTCGCGCTCTGCGTGCCCTACCAGACCCTGATCGACAACCTGATCGCGCCGGTGGTGCCGGACGCCACCGTCAAGCAGGTCCGCAACGTGGCGCCCTGGGACGCGGGCTACCAGGAGGCCGTCGACGCCTCCGCCGAGACGCTGGAGACCTACGGCGTCACCGACATCGAGCGCTCCCGGCAGATGCTGGAGGAGCTGGACGCGGTCGGCACCCCGGTGGTGCTGGGCACCCTGGAGAACCAGCGCCGTAACGACGCCGGTCTGCTGATCCAGAGCTCCTGCAACGAGGCCGGCTTCGAGGTCGACTTCCAGCCGGCGGCCGACTTCTTCGACACCACGGGCGCGCTCTCCGAGGGCCGCTTCGACGTGGCCATGTACGCCTGGTCCGGGTCGCCCGACCGCTCCGGCTGGAACTCCACCTACCGGACCGTGGGCGAGTGCACCGCGGACGGCAAGGGCAACAACAACGGCTGCTACTCCAACGAGGAGCTGGACCAGCTGCTGGACGACGTGCTGCGCACCGGCGTGCTGGAGGAGGCCGTCGACATCACGGCCCAGATCGAGGCGCACCTCTGGGAGAACATGGTGACCATCCCGCTGTACCAGCACCCGGGCATCACCGCCTGGAACAGCCAGGTCTCCAACGTGATCCCGAACCCGTCGCAGAACGGCATCGTCTGGAACGCCCAGACGTGGAGCAAGAGCTGACGAGGTGAGCACCGCGCGACGCGCCCCGCGTCGCGCGGCCACCGCTGAGTGACCGCCAACGGCACCATCGTCGCGCCGCGTTGAACGGGGGCGCCGCGGGGCCGGGAACGAAAGCGTCCCGGCCCCGCGTCTCGTACCCGGCAGTGCGCGGCCGTCCTTCCCGTCCCCCCTCCGAAGCTCCCCCACCCTCGTGAATCTCAGGAGTCAGCGCCATGCTCGTCTTCATCGCGCGGCGGCTCTTCATCTCGGTCTGGGTCTTCCTCGCCTCCACGGTCGTGGTGTTCTATCTCGCGACCCGCATCCGTGATCCGCTGGCCGAAGCCAGGCAGCTCCCGGACGGCGCGCGCGAGGCGGCCATGGCCGAGATATCCGAGCGCATGCATCTCGACGACCCGGTCATCGCCCGCTACTTCCGTTGGTTGGGCGACGTCCTCACCGGCGACCTCGGCGTCGACCGGCAGGGCCAGAGCGTCAACGCCATGCTGGAAACCGCGTTCTCCGCGACCCTCCAGCTGATCACCGGCGCCACCGTGCTGGCCATCGTCATCGGCATCGCGGTCGGTGTCGTCTCCGCGCTGCGGCAGTACACGGCGCTGGACCAGACCGTCACCTTCGTCGCCTTCATCTGCTTCTCGCTGCCGCTCTTCTGGGTCGGCACCCTCCTCAAGCAGTTCCTCGCCCTCGACTTCAACGACTGGCTCGCCGACCCGACCATCTCCCCGGTCTTCATCGGGGGGATCTCGCTGCTCGTTGGCCTGGCCTGCGGCTCGGTCGTGGTCGGTGACCGGCGCAGCCGGCTGGTCGCGTTCGGCGGCTCGACCGGCGCGATGGCGGTGCTGCTCGCGGTGCTGTCGGCCACCGAGTGGTTCGCCGACCCGGGGCTCGGCCCCGTGGTGATCGCGCTGACCGCCGCGGGCGCCGCGCTGGGCTTCACCACGCTGGTCAGCGGCCTGGAGTGGCTGCCGCCGCTGAAGGCCGCGCTGACCACCGCCGGCATCGGCGTGGTCGCCGCGCTGACCCTGCAACCGGTCCTGAAGGACCCGGAGTTGGTCACCATCATCGGCCTGGCCCTGCTGACCGTCGCGGTCAGCGGCGCGGTCGGCTGGTACTTCGGCGGCGAGCTGTACCGACGGTCGGCGGTGCCGGCCTCGGTGCTTACCGGCCTCTTCACCGGCGCGGTGATCTTCACCGACCGGATGCTGCAGTCGTTCGCCGACTACAGCGACTCGGTCGGCGGCCGGCCGATCTCCACGATCGGCGCCGAGACGCCCAACTACACGGGCACCTTCTGGGAGTCGGGGCTGGACTCGGCGGGCCACCTGGCGCTGCCGACGCTGGCCCTGGTGCTGATCTCGCTGGCGAGCTACACGCGTTACACCCGCGCCAGCATGCTGGAGGTGATGAACCAGGACTACGTCCGCACCGGCCGCGCCAAGGGGCTGAGCGAGCGGGCGGTCGTCACCCGGCACGTGCTGCGCAACGGCCTGATTCCGATCACCACGCTGGTCGCCTACGACATCGGCACCATCGTCGGCGGGGCGGTGCTCACCGAGGAGGTCTTCGGCTGGTCGGCGATGGGGTCCCTGTTGTTCCGGGGTATCGAGCAGGGCGACCCCATGCCCATCATGGCCTTCTTCCTCGTGGCCGGTGGGGCGATCGTGGTCTTCAACATGGTCGCCGACATCGTCTACGCGTTCCTCGACCCTCGCATCCGGTTGTCGTAAAGGAGACTGACCATGACGCGAAACGCGGAGAGCGGGGCGGCGAAGACACCGGACGCCCCACCCGGGAGCGCCGCGGCCCAGACGGCGGCGGCGCACGGGATGAACGTGGTCGCCCGCTCGCAGGGGCAGTTGGTACGGCGCCGGTTCTTCCGGCACAAGGGCGCCCTGGCCGGCATGGTGCTGTTCTTCCTGGTGGTGGTCCTCGCGGTGACCAGCATCGGCGCCGGCTTCATCCCCGGCTGGTGGGACAAGGAGCCGACCACCACCGGCTCGGTCGTCGACGGCGGCCGGCCGACCCTGTCGCTGCTGCCGGAGTTCCTCGGCGGCGGCGGGGTACACCTGGGCGAGCACCCGTTCGGCCAGGACAACGTGGGCCGCGACTACTTCGCGCTCACCATGCGCGGCGCCCAGGTGTCGCTGCTGATCGCGGTGATCGTCGGCCTGGTGGCCACCCTGGTGGGCACCGTGATCGGCGCGCTGGCCGGCTACTTCCGTGGCTGGACCGAGTCCGTGCTGATGCGGGTCACCGACGTGGTGATCGCCGTGCCGACGCTGCTGCTGGCCGGCCTGATCGGGGTGATCGTCGCGGGCAAGGGCGTGTTGCTGTTCGCGGTCTTCCTCGGCCTGTGCATGTGGACGCAGATCGCCCGGCTGGTGCGGGGCGAGGTGCTCTCGCTGCGCGAGAAGGAGTACGTGGAGGCGGCCCGTTCGGTGGGCACCTCCGCCGGCCGGATCATCTTCAAGCACGTGCTGCCCAACACCGTGGGCATCATCATCGTGTCGGCGACGCTGACCATCGCCGGCGCGGTGCTGACCGAGTCGGCGCTGTCCTTCCTCAACCTGGGCGTCCGCCCGCCGGACACCTCGCTGGGCCGGCTGATCACCGACTACCGGACGGCGTTGGGGACCCGCCCCTGGCTCTTCTACTGGCCGGGCGGCTTCATCATCGCCATCGCGCTGTCGGTGAACTTCATCGGCGACGGCCTGCGCGACGCCTTCGACCCCCGACAGACCCGGGTGCGTGACTGATGTCCCTGACTCCTCCCATCAACACTCCGGCGAGCCCCACCCCGCCAGGCGAGGCGGCGGTGACCGAGGCGGCCGAAGATGTGCACACGGCCCACACCCTGGCCGACGCCGAGCCGCCGTCCGACGAGGAGATCCTGGCCGTCGAGGATTTGACGGTCGAGTTCCCCACCGACGACGGCGCGGTGCAGGCCGTGCGCGGCCTCAGCTACCGGCTACGGGCCCGCGAGGTGCTCGGCATCGTGGGCGAGTCGGGCTCCGGCAAGTCCGTCTCCTCGATGGCGATCATGGGTCTGCTGCCCAAGTCGGCCCGGATCCGCGGCTCGATCAGGTACCGCGGCACCGAGCTGCTGGGGCTGCGGCCCAAGCAGCAGCGGGCGCTGCGCGGCCGGCGGATCGCGATGATCTTCCAGGACCCGATGACCTCGCTCAACCCGGTGCGCAGCATCGGCGACCAGCTGGCCGAGGCGGTGCTGGCGCACCATCTGGTGCCGCGCCGGCAGGCGTTGGCGCGGGCCAGGGAGATGCTGGACCTGGTCGGCATCCCGCAGGCGGAGAAGCGGTTGCGGGCCTACCCGCACGAGTTCTCCGGCGGCATGCGGCAGCGGGTGATGATCGCGATGGCGATCATCAACGACCCGGACGTGATCATCGCGGACGAGCCGACCACGGCGCTGGACGTGACCGTCCAGGCGCAGATCCTGGAGAAGCTCCTGGAGGTCAAGGACGAGGTCAACGCGGCGATCCTGATGATCACCCACGACCTCGGCGTGATCGCCGGCATGGCGCACCGGACGCTGGTGATGTACGCCGGCAAGCCGGTCGAGGTGGCCGGCACCGACCAGGTCTTCTACGAGCCCCGGATGCCGTACACCGCCGGCCTGTTGGGCTCCATACCGGCGTTGGACGGCGACCGGGACGCGCGGCTGCGGCCGATCGGCGGCAGCCCGCCGTCGCTGATCCAGCTGCCGGTCGGCTGCCCGTTCTCGCCGCGCTGCCCGCTGGCGACGGACGAGTGCCGGACCGACGAGCCGGCGCTGGCCGAGGTCGGCGACGGCCACCTGGCCGCCTGCCACCACCACGAGCGACTGGCCGAGGCCGAGGACGCGACGGCGTTCTTCCGCACCGCAGAGGAGGGCCGATGACGACGACCGAGATGGCGAAGGAGGCGCCCGGCGCCGACCGGGAACTGCTGCGGGTGACCGACCTGGTGGTCAACTTCCCGGTGCGCGGCGGTGGTCTGGTGCGCCGGGTGACCGGCCAGGTCCAGGCGGTCAGCGGGGTGTCGTTCGCGGTGTCCCAGGGCGAGACGCTGGGCGTGGTCGGCGAGTCCGGCTGCGGCAAGTCGACGACCGGGCGCGCGGTGCTCCAGCTGATCAGGCCGACCTCGGGCTCGGTCACCTTCGACGGGCAGGAGATCACCGGGCTGAAGGCGCGCGAGCTGCGCCCGGTGCAGCGCAAGGCCGGCATGGTCTTCCAGGACCCGTACGCCTCGCTCAACCCGAAGCTGCCGGTGAACGACATCATCGCCGAGCCGCTGAAGGTACAGGGGCTGTGGCGGGACGGCGGCAAGGCCCGGGTGGCCGAGCTGCTGGAGCTGGTCGGGCTCAGCCCCGAGCACGGCAACCGCTACCCGCACGAGTTCTCCGGCGGGCAGCGGCAGCGGATCGGCATCGCCCGGGCGCTGGCCCTGGAGCCGAAGCTGCTGGTGCTGGACGAGCCGGTCTCGGCGCTCGACGTCTCGGTCCAGGCCGGGGTGGTCAACCTACTGGAGGACCTGCAGGAACGGCTGGGCGTGGCCTACGTGTTCATCGCCCACGACCTGTCGGTGGTGCGCCACATCTCCGACCGGGTGGCGGTGATGTACCTGGGCAAGGTGGTGGAGACCGGCACCAGGGACGAGGTGTACGAGCGGCCCTCGCACCCGTACACCCAGGCGCTGCTGTCGGCGGCCCCGCTGGCCGACCCGCGGCGGGAGCGGGAGCGGCGGCGCACGGTGCTCACCGGCGACGTGCCCAGCCCGCTCGACCCGCCGAGCGGCTGCCGGTTCCGCACCCGCTGCTGGAAGGCGCGGGACATCTGCGCCACCGAGGAGCCGGAGCTGCGCGACCGGGGCACCGGGCACCCGGTGGCCTGTCACTTCGCCGACGAGGACGGCACGCCGGTGGCCGAGGCGGCGGCCGACGCGACGTCCGACTGAGGACCGTCCCGTTTCCGGGGTGTGGCGCCGGCCGGCGCCACACCCCGGGAACGGCCGGTCACTCCTCGCCCAGCAGCTCCTCGACCCGGCGGACCTTGGCGGTCAGCCCGTCCGTCACGCCCGGCCTGATGTCGGCCTTGAGCACCAGGCTGACCCGCCCGGCCCTGGCCTCGACGGCCGCCACGGCGTCCCTGACCACGGCCATCACCTCGTCCCAGGAGCCCTCGACCGAGGTGAACATGGCGTCGGTGCGGTAGGGCAGCCCGCTGTCGCGCACCACCCGCACCGCCTCGGCGACCTGCTCGCCGACGTCCTCGCCGACGCCGATCGGGGTCACCGAGAAGGCGACGATCACTCCGGGCTCCGGTCGTTCCCGGTGCCCTCGGCGTTCTCGGCGTTCTCGGCGTCGCCCGCGCTGTCGGCGCTGTCGGCGCTGTCGGTCCGGTCGGCGGTCCCGGCGCCGTTCGGGTCGCGCGGCTCGGCGTCGGTGTTCGCCGGCTCGCCGTCGGCCGACTCGGCGGCGTCCTCGGCCGGGCCGATCCGCTCGGTCAGCCACTTGTCGAACTCCATGCCGGCGCGCACCCAGCTGACCACGCTCGCCACGAAGTGGTCGAAGCCGACCCCGGCCCCCAGCAGCATGTGCACGTCACCGACGAGCCGGACGGTGCCGTCGTCGTTGGTGTGCGTGTAGACCTTGGGCCAGAGCGTGGTGTGGTTCCACTCGTCCACGCTCTCCAGCAGCTGGGGCTTGTCGTCCAGCGTGTGCGGGCGGGCGTAGAACGTCCGCACCGAGAGCACGCGCTGCTGCTTCTCACCGCGGAACATGAAGTAGGTGCGGAACTGCTTCCAGGGCGCGACCAGGTCGCCCTGCTTGTCCACCACGTACTTCAGCTGCATCCGGTCGAGCAGCTGCTTGACCAGCTCCTGGTTCGGCATGATCGGGCCGGTCGGCTTGGTCGCCTTCGGCTGACCATCCTGCTGGCCAGCGCCACGCTCCTGCTCCGGCTTGCTGGGCCGCCCTCCGAAGTTCGGGATGGCGGACGGGTCAACGGACACGGGGTGGTCCCTTCGTACGGATTAGCGGGCAGCCCCATCCTCCCCCACCACCGCCCCCGCCCGGCAAGCAGCAGGAAGGGGGCATGTGCACGCAAGATCCACGCCGGGCCCGCGCCGGGGCGCGCGGACCAGCCCGCGCGCCCCTCGCCGGCGGCGGCTACGCCTGCTCCACCCCGGCCGGCCCCGGCTCCGCCCCGGCGGCACCCGGCCCCGGCCCGGCCGCGCCCGGCTCCGCCGGCACCGCCTCGACCGTGAGGTCGCCGTCCAGCGCGGCGTCCACCCGGACCGTGTCGCCGTCCCGCACCTCGCCGGCGAGGATCCGGCGGGCCAGCGGGTCGCCGACGGCCGTCTGCACCAGCCGGCGCAGCGGCCGGGCGCCGTAGGCCGGGTCGTGCCCCTGGAGCGCCAGCCACTCCAGCGCCAGCTCGGTGACCTCCAGCGTCAGCCGCCGCTCGGCCAGCCGCCGTTGCAGGGCGCCCACCTGGAGCCGGGCGATCCGCCCCAGCTCGGCGCTGCTCAACGGCTGGAAGACCACCAGGTCGTCCAGGCGGTTGAGGAACTCGGGCCGGAACGCGGCGCGCACCGCCGCCAGCACCTCCTCCCGCCGCTGCTCCGGCTTGGCCAGCGGGTCGGTCAGATGCTGGCTGCCCAGGTTCGAGGTGAGCACCAGGATGGTGTTGCGGAAGTCCACCGTGCGGCCCTGACCGTCCGTCAGCCGGCCGTCGTCCAACACCTGGAGCAGTACGTCGAAGACCTCCGGGTGCGCCTTCTCCACCTCGTCCAGCAGCACCACCGTGTACGGGCGGCGGCGCACCGCCTCGGTCAGCTGGCCGCCCTCCTCGTACCCGACGTAGCCGGGCGGGGCGCCCACCAGCCGGGCCACCGAGTGCTTCTCGGCGTACTCGCTCATGTCCAGCCGGACCATGGCCCGCTCGTCGTCGAAGAGGAAGTCGGCCAACGCCTTGGCCAGCTCCGTCTTGCCGACGCCGGTCGGGCCGAGGAAGAGGAACGAGCCGGTCGGCCGGTCCGGGTCGGCCACCCCGGCCCGGGCCCTGCGCACCGCGTCGGAGACCGCGCGGACCGCCTCGTCCTGCCCGATCAGCCGGCGCCCCAGCTCCTCCTCCATCCGCAGCAGCTTCTCCGTCTCGCCCTCCAGCAGCCGGCCGGCCGGGATGCCCGTCCAGGAGGCGACCACGTCGGCGATCTCGTCCGGACCGACCTCCTCCTTGACCATGGTGTCCTGCTTGGCCGCCGCCTCGGCCGCCGAGGCGTCCGCCAACTCCCGCTCCAGCGCCGGGATCTCGCCGTAGAGCAGCTTGGAGGCCGCCTCGAAGTCGCCCTCCCGCTGCGCGCGCTCGGCGACCCCCCTGGTCTCGTCCAGCCGCTCCTTCAGCTCACCCACCCGGTTGAGGCCCTGCTTCTCCTTCTCCCAGCGGGCGGTCAGCCCGCGCAGCTCCTCCTCCCGGTCCGCCAGCTCCCGGCGGAGCCGGGCCAGCCGCTCCCGGGAGGAGACGTCCGACTCGTTGGCGAGCGCCAGCTCCTCCATCCGCAGCCGGTCCACCGCGCGCTGCAGCTCGTCGATCTCCACCGGCGAGGAGTCGATCTCCATCCGCAGCCGGGAGGCGGCCTCGTCCACCAGGTCGATCGCCTTGTCCGGCAGGAACCGCGAGGTGATGTACCGGTCCGACAGGGTGGCGGCGGCCACCAGCGCGCCGTCCGCGATCTGCACCTTGTGGTGCGCCTCGTAGCGGCCCTTGAGCCCGCGCAGGATGGCGATCGAGTCGGCCACGCCGGGCTCGGCGACCAGCACCTGCTGGAACCTCCGCTCCAGCGCCGCGTCCTTCTCGATCCGCTCCCGGTACTCGTCCAGCGTGGTGGCGCCCACCATCCGCAGCTCGCCGCGGGCCAACATCGGCTTGAGCATGTTGCCCGCGTCCATCGCGGAGTCCGCGCCGGCGCCCGCGCCGACCATGGTGTGCAGCTCGTCGATGAAGGTGATGATCTGGCCGTCGCTCGACCTGATCTCGCCCAGCACGGTCTTCAGCCGCTCCTCGAACTCCCCCCGGTACTTGGCGCCCGCCACCATGGCGCCCAGGTCGAGCGCGACCAGCCGCTTGTCCTTGAGCGACTCCGGCACGTCGCCCTTGATGATCCGCTGGGCCAGCCCCTCCACCACGGCGGTCTTGCCCACCCCGGGCTCGCCGATCAGCACCGGGTTGTTCTTGGTGCGGCGGGAGAGCACCTGCACCACCCGGCGGATCTCGTGGTCGCGCCCGATCACCGGGTCCAGCCGGCCCTCCCTGGCCGCCGCCGTGAGGTCGGTGCCGAACTTCTCCAGCGCCTTGTACGTCCCCTCCGGGTCGGCCGAGGTGACCCGGCGCTCGCCCCTGGACTTCTGGAACGCGGCGGCCAGCGCGCGGTCCCCCGCGCCCTGCGCGGTGAGCAGCTCGCCGGCCTGGCCGCCCCGGGCCGCCAGACCGATCAGCAGGTGCTCGGTGGAGACGAAGGTGTCCGCCAGCTGCTCGGCGCGCGCCTGCGCGTCGGCCAGCACGGCGAGCAGCTCCCGGTTCGGCTGCGGCCTGGCCACGGAGGCGCCGCGCACGCTCGGCAGCTGGCCGAGCAGCCGCTCGGCACCGGCCCGCAGCGCGGCCTGGTCGGCCTCGACGGCGGCCAGCAGATCCTGGATGTTCTCGTTGTCCCGGCCGGTGAGCAGGGCCAACAGCAGGTGCTCCGACGTGATGTCCGGATGCCCCTCGGTGAGCGCGCGCTGGCTGGCCGCGCTGATGGCGTCCCGACTTCTGTTGGTCAACTCGGCGTTCACTTCGCGGTACTCCTCCCGATCCCACCACTGGGCACACCCCGGGGACGGGGCGCGCCCGGCCCTGCCAGAGCCAACGTGCGATAAGTTGAGTCTATTCCACTCAAGCCCCGGAACGCCAAGCGATCCCGGGGTCAACCCCGCACCCTTTCCCCCCTCGCCCGGGTGAGCCACCCCTGATCCGCCCCGGACCGACCGTCCGCCGGCAGGACTGGCCCCCGGACAGGAGAGGAGGCACCATGACAGCCATGGTTGCCCAGCACCCCGGCCCCGCGTCGGACGACGACGCCGCCGCGGGCACCGCCGACGACCTCCTCGAAGTGGCACTACGCGGCCTGGACGTCCCCGAGGGCTTCCGGGTCGAGGTCTACGAGGAGGAGATCGTCGTGACCCCGCCGCCGGACGGCGACCACGAGTACATCGTCGCCGCGCTGACCCGTGAGGTGCTGCTGCACGCCGGCACCGCCATGCTGAGCGCGGGGAACAAGGGGCTACTGCTCCCCCGGGGCGGCCTCTTCCCGTTGAACCGCATGGTGCCCGACGCGACCTTCGCCCCTGTGGCCGCCAACCCCTTCCGCGGCGCCCCCGCCTGGATGGAGCCTGAGGGGGTCTCGATGGTGGTCGAGGTGACCAGTTCCCGTCCCGAACGGGACCGTTTCGACAAGCGGCGCGCCTACGCGCAGGGCGGCATCCCGCTCTACCTCCTGGTGGACCGGGACCGGGGCACCAGCACCCTGTTCAGCGCCCCCACCCAGCAGGACTACGCCCAACAGCACCGCGTCCCACTGGGCAAGCCGCTGCCGCTGCCCGACCCCTTCGCCTTCGACCTGGATACCGGCCGGCTCCTCTGACCCACTCCCCCGCCCCCTCCGCCCCGCGGCGGGTTCCGCCAGACCCTGCTCTCCGCTCAGCCCCCGGCCGGGGTCGGCTCAGCCCCCGGCCGGGGCGCGTTCGGCGCCCGCCGCCGTGAAGAGGGTGCGGGCCTCGTCGGGGAACGGGCGGCCGACGACCTGGCCCTCGCCGCTGCCCACCGACATCACGGCCAGCACCGTGCCGGACTCGGTCGCCTGGTCGTAGTCCTGGAGCCAGGGCCCGCCGCTCGAACCGGCCGTCAGGTCGCACTCCTCCAGCAGCAGGCCGCCCACGTTGGCCGCCTCCGCCTCGCCCTGGTCCAGCACCCGCAGGTCGCCGGCGCAGTAGTGGAGCGACTCGCCGTCGTACGGGTCGGCCGCCGGGTAGCCAAGCACCGCGACCTCGCCCTCCTCCGTCACCGGCTCGAAGGCCAACGCGTTGGCCCCCCACACCTCCTGGACCGTGCGCCCGTCCTTGGCCTCCAGGGTCAGGAAGGCGTAGTCGTGCGGCAGGATGGCGCTGGTCTCGCGCGTGGTGTCCCAGCCCTCCGGGGTGTGGAACGCGGCCACCCGCCAGCCGTCCTCCCGGTAGTGCTCCCGCCCGTGGTCGTAGGCCGGGACGAAGTAGACGTCCCCCGGTGCCCCCGGGCTCTCGTCGCCGCTGACGCAGTGCGCGGCCGTGGCGACCACGCTGCCGTTCGGGGCGTCCACGATGGCGCCCGAGCAGAGCCCGAGGCGGCCGCCGCCCGCGTCCCAGATGATCTTCCCCACCGTGCTCACCGTGCCCTGTGCCCAGGGGTCGGCCGCCACCGCCGGGGGCGCCGTGACAAACAGCGCCGCCGTGGTGGCGGCGATGGCTATGGGGAGGCGCGCTAGGTTCATACCGACACCCTGGGATCACCCAGGGGTGAAGTCCAGCCACCGTCCGCCGATCGGGTGGGTGAACCTCCCGCCTCCCGGGCGCGCCGCGTTGACATCCCCCGCACGCCGTCCGGCGCAACCGGTCTGACCGGGCGCCCCGTTGGGTATTTGCATGGTCATGCCAGCAGCGGCCGATCCGCACCGTCCGTCCCGGAGGCCACCGTTGTCCCACCCGCCAGCCCGCCCGGTCGGGCCCGCCCGCAGAGCCGTCCAGGCGGCCGTCGCGCTCGCCCTGTCCCTGCCGCTGCTCGCGGTCGGCACCACCGCGCCGCCGGCCGCCGCCGAGGCCGACCGTTCCGCCCTCCAACGGGCCTTCTCGGAGGCCGCCGCCGAGTACGGGGTGCCGGAGAGCGTGCTGCTCGGCGTCGCCTACCTCCAGTCGCGCTGGGACGGGCACCACGGCGCGGCCAGCGTCTCCGGCGGCTACGGACCGCTGCACCTGACCGACGTGGCGACCGCGCTGGCCGAGTCGGCCGACGGTGCCGGCCACCACGCCGTCGGCGCCGAGGACCCGCGCGGCGACCACGCCCGTCCGCTGCCCCGGGACCGGCCCGCCGCCAGCGATCCGCACCAGGCCCGGCCCGCCGCCGGTTTGGCCGCCGAGCCCGGCACCCTGCCGCTGGCCGCCGAACTCACCGGCCTGCCGCCCGACGAGCTGCGCGCCGAGGCCGCCGCCAACGTGCGCGGCGGCGCCGCCCTGCTGGCGCACGCCCAGCGCGAACTGGGGGCACCGGCGAGCACCGACCCGGCCGACTGGTACGGCGCGGTCGCCGCCTACCCGCGCGCCGACACCCGGGACGCGGCGGAGGGCTTCGCCGACGAGGTGTACCGGGTGATCGCCGAGGGCCCGAGCCGCACCACCGCCGAGGGCCAGCGCATGGCGCTGCCGCCCGCCGACATCACCCCCGACACCGCCACCGCCGAGCCGCTCGACCTGCCGGACCCGGCCCGCGACCCGGCCGTCGAGTGCCCGCGCCGGATCTCCTGCGCCTGGCTGCCCGCCCCCTACGAGGAGTTGCCGGACGGCGGCTACGGCAACCACGACCGCGCCGACCGGCCCGCGTCCCAGCCGATCGACTACATCGTCATCCACGACACCGAGGCCACCTGGGAGACCACGCTCGACCTGGTCCAGGACCCGGCCTACGTCTCCTGGCACTACAGCCTGCGCTCCGCCGACGGCCACGTCGCCCAGCACCTGGCCACCCGGGACGTCGGCTGGCACGCCGGCAACTGGTACGTCAACGCGGGCTCCATCGGCCTGGAGCACGAGGGCTTCCTGACCGAGCCGGACGCCTGGTACACCGAGGCGATGTACCGCTCGTCGGCCCGGCTGGTGCGCTACCTGGCCGCGCGCCACGACATCCCGCTGGACCGGCACCACATCATCGGCCACGACAACGTGCAGGGGCCGACCGGGGCGTCCGTCAGCGGGATGCACACCGACCCGGGCCCTTACTGGGACTGGGCGCACTACTTCGAGCTGCTGGGCGCGCCCTTCCAGCCGACCGGCGGCCCGCGCGCCGGGCTGGTCACCATCGCGCCCGACTACGCCGCGCACCGGCCCGAGTTCACCGACTGCGCCGGCGCGGGCAGCGCGTGCGTCCCGCACGGCTCCTCGGCCGTGCGCCTGCACACCGCGCCGGACCACGAGGCGCCGCTGGTCAGCGACTTCGGCACGCACCCGGGCGACGGCCGGTCCTCGACCGGGGTGAACGACGTCGGCGCGCGGGCCACCGCCGGGCAGCAGTTCGTCGTCGCCGACCGGCGGGGCGACTGGACCGGCATCTGGTACCTGGGCCAGCTCGCCTGGTTCCACAACCCGGCCGAGGCGCCGACCGCCCTGCCGGCGCGCGGCCTGGTGGCGACCGGCCGCGGCGACGCCCCGACCATCCCGGTCTACGGCCGCGCCTACCCGGAGGCCGCGGCCTACCCGGCGGACGTGCCGGCGCAGGACGTGGTGCCGCTGGCGTACGAGATCCCCGCCGACCAGGCGTACGTGGTGGGGCAGCGGGTGCCGAGCAGCTACTACTGGGCCGTCAGCTTCGACCCGGCGGGGCACCGGGTGATCAGCGGCGAGGAGTACTACCAGGTGCAGCTGGGCCACCGGATCGCCTACGTCCGGGCCGCCGACGTGACCCTGCGCCACCGCTGACCCCGACGCCGCTGACCACTACCTGACCACGAGCTGACCAACCGTCAGGGTGGGTCGCCTAGGATGCCGCCTCATGGTGCCCCGACGCCCGCCCGCCGGCACGCTGCCGCTGCTCGCCCTGCTGTCCGCCGCGCTCTGCGCGGCGCTGATGACGGTGGTGGTGGCCGGCGGCAACGACCCGCTGGCGGTGGACCGGGCCGCCCACGACTGGGCGTTGGCGCACCGCTCGCCCGGCTGGGCGGACGTGCTGACCGTGGTCTCCGACACCGGCACCCGGACGCCGGCGGTGCTGGTGGCGATGGTGGCCGGCGCGCTGGTGGCGCGGAACATCTGGTGGTGGGGCGCGGTGGCCGGGGCCGCCGCGCTGCTCCTGGCCCAGCTGCTGCGCTACGGGCTGGTGCGGGCGATCGACCGGCCCCGCCCGCCGGAGTCCGACTGGGTGATCCACGTCAACAACCCGTCGCTGCCCTCGGGGCACGCCACCACCACGGCGCTGGTCGCCATCGCGCTGGCCAACGCGCTCTGGCCGCACTGCCGGCGGCCGCTGACCCGCGCGCTGGCGGTGGGGCTGCCGGCGCTGTGGGCGTTGACGGTCGGCTTCAGCCGGGTCTACCTGGGGGTGCACTGGGTGAGCGACGTCCTCGCCGGCTGGCTGCTGGCGACCGCAGTCAGCTGCGTCTTCCTCCCGCTGCTCGCCCGCGCCCTCCGCCGGGCCGCCACCACCAACCCGGGCCACTGAACCCTGGCCGGGCCGGCCGAACGGCCACCGCCCCGCGGCCCGACCACGCCGGGCTTCGGCCCCGGGCGCGGAGCGCCCCTCGGGACGCCAACGCCAGCCCACCCGGTCCAGCACCGCCCGGCGGCACACCGGGACACCCCAGCCAGACGGAGCACGCCCCCCGCCCGCGGCCGACCGGCCACGGGGGGCGCAGCGCCCAGTGCCAGCCCGCCGCAGCCCGCCGCGCCGGGCGGCCGCCGGGCCGCGGCGGGGCTCAGGCCGGCGCGGCCAGCGCTCAGCGGGGGCGGTCGGGGCGCCAGACGACCAGCGCCGCCGAGTGGGTCACGTCCTGGTAGGGCACCAGGTCCCGGCGGTAGGAGGCGTGCACCTGGGCCTCGCGCTGCCGCATCTGGACCGCCGCGCCCTCCACGGCCTGCTGGAGCTCGGCCACCCGGGACTGGAGCGCGGCGACCTGGTTCTCCAGCTCGATGATGCGCTTGATCCCGGCGAGGTTGATGCCCTCGTCCTGGGAGAGCCGCTGCACCTGGCGGAGGAGCTGGATGTCGCGCGCCGAGTACCGGCGGCCGCGACCGGCGGCCCGGTCGGGTGAGACCAGGCCGAGCCGGTCGTACTGGCGCAGCGTCTGCGGGTGGAGCCCGGAGAGCTGCGCCGCCACGGAGATGACGTAGACCGGCGTGTCGTCGGTGAGTTCGTAGGGGTTACTGCTCTGTCCGTGCCGGCCGTTCATCTCGTTACTCTCCCTTCGCGGCCTCGAACAGCCCTGCCCTGGGGTCCTCCCCCTCGGCTGCCGCGCGGTATTCGGTCAGGGCCTTGCGGGCCTGGTCGCCGAGGTCGCGGGGGACCGCGATCTCGATGGTGACCAGCAGGTCGCCGAGGGTGCCGTCCTTGCGGACCGCGCCCTTGCCCCTGGCCCGCATGGTGCGTCCGCCCGGGGTGCCGGGCGGGAGCTTGAGGGTGACGGGCGGACCGCCGAGGGTCGGCACCTTGATCTCGCCGCCGAGCGCCGCCTCGGGGAAGGTCACCGGCACCGTGATGGTGAGGTTGTCACCGCGGCGGCCGAAGACCGGGTGGCTGTCCACATGGACCACCACGTACAGGTCGCCGTGCGGGCCGCCACGCTCGCCGGGCGCGCCCTTGCCGCGCAGCCTGATCCGCTGCCCGTCGTCCACGCCGGCCGGGATCCGGACCTGCATGGTGCGGGAGCTGGTGGCCCGGCCGCTGCCCCGGCAGTCGGCGCACGGGTCCTGGGCGATCAGGCCGCGGCCCCGGCAGTCGACGCAGGGGTCGGTGAGCGAGAACCCGCCGCCTCCGCCTCGGCTGACCTGGCCGGTGCCGACGCAGGTCGGGCAGACCCGCGGGGTGCCGTTCTTGTCGCCGGTGCCGGAGCAGGTCTTGCAGGCGGCGCTGGATGACATCCGCAGCGGGACGGTGGCACCGGAGACGGCCTCGGTGAAGCTGAGGGTCACCTCGGACTCGATGTCCTGGCCCCGGCGCGGCTGGGTGCGCGTGCCGGTGCCGGCGCCGGGGCCGCCGCGGTTGAACAGCCCGCCGAAGACGTCGCCGAGCCCGCCGCCGAAGCCGCCGGCCGCGCCGCCCGGGCCGCCGGGCCCGCCGGCCGGCCCGCCCTGCCCTGGGCCGCCGCCGAAGAGGTCGCCCAGGTCGAAGTTGAACTGGCCGGCGCCGCCGGGCCCGGCGCGGAACCCGCCGTTCCCGAAGAGCGCGCGGGCCTCGTCGTACTCCTTGCGGCGCTTGGCGTCGCCGAGGACGTCATAGGCCTCGGAGACGCTCTTGAAGCGCTCCTCGGCCTTGGCGTCGCCCTCGTTGGCGTCCGGGTGGTTCTCCCGGGCGAGCTTGCGGTAGGCCTTCTTGATCTCCGCCTCGGTGGCGTCCCGGGGGACGCCGAGAACCTTGTAGTAGTCCTTCTCGATGAAGTCCTTGGTACTCATCCTCGGCGTCCCTCCTTCCGGTCCACGCCGTGCGTGGTGTCAGCCACCGCGTCAGCCCTCGTCCGAGCCGCCGTCGTCGTCCTGCTCCGCCGCGCCGTCCTCGGGCTCGGCGGGCTTGCCCGGCTGGGGCTCGGCCACGCCGACCCGGGCCGGCCTGATGGTGCGTTCGCCGATGCGATACCCCGGCTGCAGGATCTGCACGCACGTGGTCTCGGTGACGTCGGGCGAGTAGCTGTGCATCAGCGCCTCGTGCACCGTCGGGTCGAAGGGCTCGCCCTCCTTGCCGAACTGGGCCAGGCCCATCTTCGCCGCGACCGTCTCCAGCGACTCGGCGACCTGCTTGAAGCCGCCGACCAGCTCGCCGTGGTCCCGGGCACGGCCGATGTCGTCGAGCACCGGCAGCAGCTCGGTCAGGAGGTTGGCGACCGCCGTCTCCTTGACCGCGACCCGGTCCCGCTCCACCCTGCGGCGGTAGTTCTGGAACTCGGCCTGCAGCCGCTGGAGGTCCTGGGTGCGCTCCCGCAACGCCGTCCTGGTCTGATCCAGCTGGGCGGTGAGGGCGGCCGCCTCGGCCGGCTGGCCCGCGGCCGACTCGGCGTCCTCGACGGTCTCCGGGGCGCCCTCGGCCGCGGCCTCGCCGCCGGCCTCGGGCGCCTTCGGCTCGGCCGCCGCCTCGGGGTTCGGCACGTCGGCGTCCGGGACCTCGGGCTCCTTGTCGAAGCCCTGCGGGTCCTGTGTCACGCCGCACCGCCCTTCGGCTTCTCGTCGTCCACGATCTCGGCGTCCACCACGTCGTCGTCGGCGCCCTGCGCGGCACCGGTGGCCCCGCCGGCCTCGGCGCCGGGGGCGGCCTGCCCGGCCTGGGCGTCGGCGTACATCGCCTGGCCCAGCTTCTGGCTGGTGGCGGCGACCCTCTCGGACGCCTCGCGGATGGCCGCGGTGTCCTCGCCCTTGAGCTTCTCCTTGAGGTCGGCGACGGCGGTCTCGACCTCGGTCTTGACCTCGGCCGGGACCTTCTCGGAGTTCTCCTTGATGAAGTTCTCCGTGGTGTAGACGAGCTGCTCGGCCTGGTTGCGGGTCTCGGCGGACTCGCGGCGCTGGGCGTCCTCGTCGGCGTACTGCTCGGCGTCCCGCATCATCCGCTCGATGTCGTCCTTGGGGAGCGCGGAACCGCCGGTGACGGTCATCCGCTGCTCCTTGCCGGTACCGAGGTCCTTGGCGGAGACGTGCATGATGCCGTTGGCGTCGATGTCGAAGGTGACCTCGACCTGCGGCACGCCGCGCGGCGCCGGCGGCAGGCCGGTCAGCTCGAACATGCCCAGCTTCTTGTTGTACGCGGCGATCTCACGCTCGCCCTGGTACACCTGGATCTGCACCGACGGCTGGTTGTCCTCGGCGGTGGTGAAGATCTCGGAGCGCTTGGTGGGGATCGTGGTGTTGCGCTCGATCAGCTTGGTCATGATGCCGCCCTTGGTCTCGATGCCGAGGGACAGCGGGGTGACGTCGAGCAGCAGGACGTCCTTGACCTCGCCCTTGAGCACACCGGCCTGGAGGCTGGCGCCGATGGCGACGACCTCGTCCGGGTTGACGCCCTTGTTGGCGTCCTTGCCGCTGGTCAGCTCGCGGACCAGGCCGGCCACGGCGGGCATCCGGGTGGAGCCGCCGACGAGGACCACGTGGTCGATCTCGGACAGCTGGATGCCGGCGTCCTTGATCACGTTGTGGAACGGGACCTTGCAGCGCTCCAACAGGTCGGCCGTGAGCTGCTGGAACTGCGCCCGGGTGAGCTTCTCGTCCATGTGCAGCGGGCCCTCGGCGGAGGCCGTGATGTAGGGCAGGTTGATCGTGGTCTCGGTGGACGAGGACAGCTCGATCTTGGCCTTCTCCGCGGACTCCCGGAGCCGCTGGAGGGCCATCTTGTCCTTGCCCAGGTCCACGCCGTGCGCGTTGGCGAACTGCTTGACCAGGTGGTCGACGACGCGCTGGTCCCAGTCGTCGCCGCCGAGGTTGTTGTCGCCGTTGGTGGCCTTGACCTCCACCACGCCGTCGCCGATCTCCAGCAGCGAGACGTCGAAGGTGCCGCCGCCGAGGTCGAAGACCAGGATGGTCTGGTCGTCCTTCTCCAGGCCGTAGGCGAGGGCGGCGGCGGTCGGCTCGTTGACGATGCGCAGCACGTTGAGGCCGGCGATCTCGCCCGCCTCCTTGGTGGCCTGCCGCTCGTGGTCGTTGAAGTACGCCGGGACGGTGATCACCGCGTCGGCGACCTTCTCGCCCAGGTAGGCCTCGGCGTCCCGCTTCAGCTTCTGGAGGATGAAGGCGCTGATCTGCTGCGGGTTGAAGTCCTTGCCGTCCAGGCCGATCTTCCAGTCGGTGCCCATGTGGCGCTTGACCGAGCGGATCGTGCGGTCCACGTTGGTGACCGCCTGGCGCTTGGCGACCTCGCCGACCAGCACCTCGCCGTTCTTCGCGAAGGCCACGACAGACGGCGTGGTCCTGGCGCCCTCGGCGTTGGTGATGACGGTGGGCTCACCGCCTTCGAGAACACTGACGACGGAGTTCGTCGTACCCAGGTCGATGCCGACCGCACGTGCCATTTCGGATTCCTCCAGCTGCTAGCTTGAGTGGGGCTGACTCAAGACTGCCGCAGCCGGCGCCGCCAGTCAAATGACCTGAGCGAACCCGACTCAAGCTTGTTCTCCACACCTCCATCAATGCCCCGTCAGTGGCGGCCGCCGCCCAGGTCAGAGCCGGTGCGGGCCGGCGGCTTCGAGGATCGGGCAGAGCGCCAGCAGCGCCACGTCGTCCTCCACCGCGCGGGCGAAACCGGTGACATCCGCCCAGACGAACCGCACCAGCGACTCCGGGTCGAGCGGTTGCCGCGCCGGCGCCCCGCAGCGCGCCGCCAGCCGCTCGGCCAACGGGTAGAAGGCGCCGCCCGCGTCCCGCGCCTCGGTCACCCCGTCCGTGTAGCCCAGCAGCAGGTCGCCGGCGCGCAGCGGGACGGTGACCGGCCTGGGCACCACCGGGCCCAGCCCCAGGCCCAGCGGCGGCGCCGGCTCCGCCGCCAGCTCCCGCACCCGGCCGTCCCGCAGCAGCAGCACCGGCGGGTGCCCGCAGGACGCCAGCCGCACCGAGCTCAGGTCCGGCGGGAACTCCAGCAGCACCGCCGTCGCGAAGACCTCCGACGGCTCCCCCTCGTCGCCGCCGGCGTCGATCCGCAGCCGCCGGTCCAGCCGGGTCGCCACCCCCGACAGCTCCGGCTCGTCCAGCAGCGCCTCCCGGAAGGTCCCCAGCAGCGCCGCCACCGTGCCCACCGCGGCCAGCCCGTGCCCCTGCACGTCGGCGACCAGCGCCCGCACCCCGAACGGCCCCTCCCGTACGTCGAAGAGGTCGCCGCCGACCAGCGCCGCCACCTGCGCCGCCCGGTAGAGCCCGGCGCAGCGCACCCCCCCGACCCGGTCGGCCACCGGCGGCATCACCGCGTGCTGCGCCGCCTCGGCCACGTCGCCCACCCGGACCAGCTGCCGGGTGTACCGGTTCCGCACCCAGGCGACCAGCACGCTGAACACCGCGATCGCGCCGATCGCCGCCACGTCGGGCGTCGTGATGTGGTGCGGGCTGGTCAGCGGGAAGATCATCAGCGCCAGCACCGCGGCGGCCAGCGCCCCGGTCCGCCACGGCCCGTACAGCAGCCCGGTCAACGGGGGCAGCGCGGCGAAGGCGAAGCCGAGCTGCACCCAGCCGGGCACCACCGCCTGCACCAGGGCCAGCGCCGCGAGCAGCACCCAGGGCACCACCCAGAACTGCCGCGGCAGCAGCGCGCGCAGCCCCTCGTAGGGCGCCGGCAGGCTCACTGAATCCCCTCGGCGACCCGCAGCCGGGCCGCCTCCTCCCGGATCGTGGGCAGCTGGGCGTAGAGCGCGTCCCCCGGGCAGTCGGTCGGCACGATGTCCCGGTGGCCGGAGACCACGTCCAGCTCGGCCGGATCACCCTCCGGCACCCGGCTGTTGTCGTTGGTGGAGACCATCCGCACCCGGCCGCGCGGGTCGGACCCCGGGCGCAGCTTCCACGCCGCCACCTCGGCGATCGCCTGGACCAGCGCCGGCGGCACCGCGCTCGGGTCGGTGAAGGCGCCCAGCGCCGCGATGCCGACGCTGTCCATGTTGAACCCGGTGGTGTGCGCGCCCAGCACGTACCGGTCGGCGCCGCCGCCGCGGCCCTCGTAGACGGTGCCGCACTTGTCCACCACGAAGTTGTAGCCGAGGTCGTCCCAGCCCTGCGCGCTGACGTGGTCGCTGTGCATCGAGCGGAGCATCTCGGGCGCGTCGGCGCAGTCGTAGTCGTCCGGGTGGTTGGTGTGGTGGATGAAGACCGCGCGGGCCGCCCCGGTGTAGGTGACCGGCTCGGTGCGCAGGCCCTCGTCGGCGTCCCACTCGTCCCTGCCGACCACCGCGGGCGCCGGGGTCGGCCGCTCGACGGCGGGCAGCGGGCGCTCCGGCTCGGCGGCCGGGCCCGGCGGGGCGAGCGGCGGGGCGTCCCAGGTGACCAGGGCGGCGATCGGCAGGACGGCGGCCCAGACGGCGAGCCGGTGCACGGTCATCGGCGCCGCCTTCAGGAGAGGATCTTGATGGCACTCGACCAGTTGAGCCCGAGGCGCTCCTGGGCGGCCATGTGCAGGAACTGGAACGCCTCCAGCTCCCTGGCCCGGCGCAGCGGGCCCACGTCCAGCGGGTTGAGCCCGCCGGAGGCGGCCAGCTCGGCCACCCGCCGCTTGCCCTCCTCGTCGTCCCCCGCGATCAGCACGTCCAGCGGCAGCCCGGCGACCCGGCCGCCCAGCAGGGTGCCGGCGAAGCAGGTGTTGAACGCCTTCACCACGGGCACCCCGGGCGCCGCCTCGGCGGCGATCCGCTCGGCGGCCGAGGTGCCGGCGGCGACCACCAGGCCGTCGAAGGTGGCGAAGTCCACCGGGTTGCTGATGTCCACCAGCACGGACCCGGCCAACGCCGTCCCGTACTCCGCGGCCACCGCCAGGCCCGCCGGGTAGGGCACCGCGAGGACCACCAGGTCGGCGCCCTCGACGCCGATCGCGTCCGACTGGGTCACGTCCGGGGTGGCACCGGGCGGGGCGCCGGCGCGCAGCTGTTCGGCCAGGTCGGCGGCCTTCTGCGGGGAGTGGTCGACGAGCCGGACGGTGTGTTCGCCGGCGAGCGCCCTGGTCGCTATGGAACGGGCCATGTTGCCCGCGCCAACAATGGTGATAATCACGCCTTCATGCCAGCACGGGCCCCCGGGACCCGCATCTCGACACCACCGCCCCCGCGGCCCGTCGCGGCGCCGTCAACTCCGCTCAGTCACCGTGCCCGTCGCGCATCTCGTCGAGCACCTCGACCAGCACCCCCGGGTGCATGTGGTCCGGGTCCTTCGCCGCGGTCAGCAGCGCCACGGTGCGCCCCTCGGCGTCCAGCCGGTGCAGCCGGTCCAGCGCCGCGGCCGGCTCGTCGGCGGCCAGCTCGGCGCGGTACCGCCGCCGGAACTCGCCGAAGTCCCCGTCCGGCCCGTGGTACCAGTGCCGCAGTTCGGGTGACGGGGTCAGCTCCTTGGGCCACTCGTCGAACGACAGCTCCGCCTTCTTCACCCCGCGTGGCCAGAGCCGGTCCACCAGCACCCGCAGGTCCTCGTCGCCGGCCGGCTCCTCGTACACCCGGCGCACCCGGATCACGGCCGGCCCCCGTCCACCCCGTGGCCGACGCCGGCCTGCGTGGCCGGCGGGCTGACCCAGAGCGCGGTGCCCGCGCCGACCGCGAGCACCACCCCGACCGCGAGCAACAACCACCACCGGAAACGTTGCTGGGGCGTCATCAGGCCAGCCACCACGCTCCACCCTTCGAGCCGAACGAGCGGCCGGTCCCTGCGCCGGCCGCTCGTCCATGGTGGGGGCCCCACCGGGCCACTTATCGGATTTGGGACGCCGGGCCGCGCGCTTCCTCCGATCGGACGGCGGCCCGGCCGGCATCTGGCCGAGCCGGCGGGCGGCGGGAGAGCAGCGCCGCCGGGACCGCGGCCAGCAGGATCAGCGCCACCGCCCACAGGTAGGTCCGCCGGAAGCCGTCCGCCAGCGCCGCCGGGTCGCCCTCGGCCCCCGCCAGGTTCCCGGCCAGCAGCACCGCCATCAGCGCGGAGCCGACCGCGGAGGCCAGCTGGGAGCCGATGTTGACCAGCGTGGCGGCGGCCGGCACGTCGGGCGCCGCGACCGAACGGGTCGCCGCCGTGATGCTCGGCATCATCGTCATGCCCACGCCCACGCCGAGCACCGTCAACGACAGCCGCACCTGCCACTCGGCGATCCCGGGCCCGAGCGCCAGCGCGAACCAGCCGAGGCCGGCGGCCGCCGTCAGCATCCCCGGCAGCACGATCCACCGCACCGCCACCCGGTCCACCAGCCGGCCGGCCAGCTGCATGGTCAGCCCGGCGGCCAGCCCCAGCTGGATGGTCAGCAGGCCGGACTCCAGCACGCTGTCCCCGCGCACCCGCTGGAAGAACATCGGGGTCAGCAGCATCGAACCGAAGTACCCCATCACGAACGGCAGCAGGCCGAGCAGCCCGAGCGCCAGCGGCCGGTGCCGCAGCAGCCGCAGGTCGAGCAGCGGCGCCGACACCGTCAGCGCCCGCCGCAGGAAGCCGAGCACCAGCCCGACCCCGACCGCCAGCGGCAGCCAGGCGTCCACCGAGGCAAAGCCGCCCGCGCTCTCGTTGGCCCTGGTCAGGCCGTAGATCAGGGCGGCGAACCCGGGCGAGAGCAGCAGCAGGCCCGGCACGTCGAGCCGCCGACCCGGCGTCGGCGAGTCGGCCGGGATGACCCGCGCCGCCAGCGCCACGGCCAGCGCCCCCACCGGCACGTTGACCAGGAACATCCACCGCCAGGACACCTCGTCCACCAGCCAGCCGCCGAACACCGGGCCCAGCGTGGGGGCGACCAGGATGGACAGCCCCGAGATGCTCATCAACATCCCCTGCCGACCGCCGCCGGCCGCCGCGGCGCGCAGCACCAGCGACATCCCGACCGGGGTGATCAGCCCACCGCCCAGCCCCTGGAGCGCGCGGAAGGCGATCAGCGACGGCGCGTCCCAGGCCAGCCCGGCGAGCGCCGAGCCCAGCACGAAGAGCGCGATGGCGGCCAGGTAGACCCGCTTCGCCCCGAACCGCGCCATCGCCCAGGGCGCGGCCGGGATCACCGAGGCCAGCGCGAGCACGTAGCCGGAGGTGACCCACTGGATGGTGGTCAGCGGCGCGTCGAACTCGCGGGCGAGCGAGTGCAGCGCGACGTTGACGATGGTGGTGTCCAGGACGATGGTGAACGACGCGAGCGCGGTCACCAGGGCTATGGCGACGGGCGAGCGCGGCTGGCTGCTGGCGGGCATGACCGACTCTTCTCTCCTCGGGACCGGGGCGTGCGCGCCGGGACCGTGGCTGGGGTGTGGCTGGGGGGCTTGGCTGAGCTGGGGTTCGACCGGGCTGGTCTCGTCTGGACTGGACCCGGCCTGACCTGACCTGACCTGACCGGAGTGGTGGCCGGGCCGGACCTGACCGAACTTGACCGGGCCGGCCTTGACTGGGCTGGTCTCTGACTGGGCCGAACTTGACCGGGGTGGTCGCGCGGCCGGCCCGGGCGGCCGGGCCGGACCGGCTCGGCGTCCTGGCCGCCGGCCCCCGCTGTGCGTCTTCGCGCGGGCCTCGTGGGCGGCACCGGACCGGGGAAGGGCGGGGGCTGGGCCGGGGGCGCGCGCCCCCGAGCGCTCACGCCCCGCCCGCGCCCCGGCGCTCAGGCCGCGTAGGGCGTCTCCGCGCGGGCCTGGCGCAACGCGCTGGCCCACCAGTGCAGCTGGTCGAGCATCCCGGCCGCGGCCGCCGCGCTGCCCTCCGGGTCGCTGGGCCGGCCCGCCTCGTCGAACCAGCTCCACGGGTGGTGGAAGCTGACCGACCGGCGGATGGTCACCGCGTGCAGCTCGGCGAAGACCGTGCGCAGCTGCTCCACCGCGCGCAGCCCGCCGCTGACCCCGCCGTAGGAGACGAAGCCGACCGGCTTCGCCTGCCACTCGGCGAAGTGCCAGTCGACGAGGTTCTTCAACGCGGCCGGGAAGCTGTGGTTGTACTCGGGGGTGATCACCACGAACGCGTCGGCCTCGGCCAGCCGGCGGGCCGCCGCGGCCAGCGCCGCCCCCACCTCGGGCGAGGACCCGCCGTCCGGCGCCGCCATGTCCAGCGGCAGCGGCACCTCGGCCAGGTCCAGCCGGTCCACCAGCACGTCGCCCCGGCCGGCCGCCCGTTCGGCCACCCGCTCGGTGAACCAGTCCGCCACGGTGGGCAGGAACCTGCCGTCCCGGACGCTGCCGAGGATCACCGTGATCCGGACCGGCCGGCCGGCCTCCGCCGAGCCGGCCCCGGCAGGTTCGACGCCGGTGGTGGAGTCGCCGGCGGGGGTGGAGTCGCCGACGGGATCACTCGTGGGGATGCCGCTGCCGGGGACGTCGATGGCGGTGGACATGGCTGACCTCCAGGTTCGCTGCGGTGGCGACCGCTCACCGGCCGCGCTCCGGTGTCCGGGGGCTCACCCCGGCACGCCCCACAGCCTGGAATCTCAACCCAACTTGAAGTCAAGCCCGGCGGGCCGACACCGCCCCGACAAGGACTGTTAGCCAATCGAGTTACCGCTCAGTAGGATGTTGGCTGGGCTATCGTCTAGCCCTTCCCGCCCGCCCGTCCGCAGGTACGAGGAGCCGTTATGCAACTCGCCGCGATCGTCATCTCGCTGACGCTCACCGCGGTCGCCGTCGCGCTATTCAGCCGGGCCGTCGTCGACATCGTCCGCCGCCTGCGCCTGGGCCAGCCGGTCCCCGCCGGGTCGCGCACGGACGATCCGAAGGCCCGCTCGTGGACGCTGGCCAGGGAGTTCCTCGGGCACACCCGGATGAACCGCTGGGCGGTCGTCGGCGTCGCGCACTGGTTCGTCGCGATCGGCTTCCTCACCCTCGGGCTGACCATCGTCCAGGCGTTCGGCCAGCTCTTCCAGGCCGACTGGACGCTGCCGGTCATCGGCGGCTTCCTGCCCTACGAGATGTACATCGAGTTCATCGGCACCATGACGGTGCTCGGCATCGGCACCCTGATCGTGATCCGGCTGCTCAGCCTGCCCAGCCGGCCGGGGCGCAAGTCCCGCTTCACCGGCTCCACCTCCTGGCAGGCGTACTTCGTCGAGTACGTGATCCTGGTCATCGGCCTGGCCATCATGACGCTGCGCGGCCTGGAGGGCGCGCTGCACCACGTCGACGGCTACGACCCGGCCTACTTCCTCTCCTACCCGCTGGTCGCCGCGTTCGACGGGCTCTCCACCGGCACCCTGCAGAACCTCGTCTACCTGGTCGCCCTGATCAAGCTGGGCACCACCATGACCTGGGCGATCACCGTCGCGCTCAACACCGACATGGGCGTCGCCTGGCACCGCTTCCTGGCCTTCCCCAACATCTGGCTCAAGCGGAACGCGGACGGCGCCCCGGCGCTCGGCGCCCTGCTGCCGATGACCTCGGGCGGCAAGCCGATCGACTTCGAGACCGTCTTCGACGACGCGGACGACGAGACGGCCGAGGAGCCGCAGTTCGGCGTCTCGCAGGTCGAGCACTTCTCCTGGAAGGGCCTGTTGGACTTCTCGACCTGCACCGAGTGCGGTCGCTGCCAGTCCCAGTGCCCGGCGTGGAACACGGGCAAGCCGCTCTCCCCCAAGCTGCTGATCATGTCGCTCCGCGACCACGCGCACGCCAAGGCGCCCTACCTGCTGGCCGCGTCCGCCGGCGCCGACGCCGCCGCGGTGGACGCCCCGGCGGACCCGGCCGGCGCGGTCCCGGAGCACGAGCGCCCGCTGGTCGGCACCGCCGAGCAGCACGGCGTGATCGACCCGGACGTCCTCTGGTCCTGCACCACCTGCGGCGCCTGCGTCGAGCAGTGCCCGGTGGACATCGAGCACGTCGACCACATCGTGGACATGCGCCGCTACCAGGTGATGATCGAGTCGGCGTTCCCCAGCGAGGCCGGCACCATGCTGAAGAACCTGGAGCGCAAGGGCAACCCCTGGGGCCTGGCCAAGAAGAAGCGGCTGGAGTGGACCAAGGAGGTCGACTTCGAGGTCCCGGTGGTCGGCAAGGACGTGGAGAGCCTGGCCGACGTCGAGTACCTCTACTGGGTCGGCTGCGCCGGCGCCCTGGAGGACCGCGCCAAGAAGACCACCAAGGCCTTCGCCGAGCTGCTGCACATCGCCGGCGTCCGGTTCGCCATCATGGGCGGCGACGAGGCCTGCACCGGCGACTCGGCCCGCCGGCTGGGCAACGAGTTCCTGTTCCAGCAGCTCGGCGAGCAGAACGTCGCCTCGCTGAAGGAGGCCGGCGCCCGCAGGATCGTCGCCACCTGCCCGCACTGCTTCAACACCATCGCCAACGAGTACCCGCAGCTGGGCGGCCAGTTCGAGGTCATCCACCACACCCAGCTGCTGCAACACCTCGTCGACGAGGGGCGGTTGGTCCCGGTCACCCCGGTCGAGGGGCTGATCACCTACCACGACCCGTGCTACCTGGGCCGGCACAACAAGGTCTACACCCCGCCCCGGGAGATCATCGGGCGGGTGCCGGGCCTGCGCAACGAGGAGATGCACCGGCACAAGGAGCGCGGCTTCTGCTGCGGCGCCGGCGGTGCCCGGATGTGGATGGAGGAGCGCATCGGCAAGCGGGTCAACGACGACCGGGTGGACGAGGCGCTGGCCCTCGACCCGGACATCGTCTCCACCGCCTGCCCGTTCTGCCTGGTGATGCTGAGCGACTCGGTCAACGGCAAGAAGAACGACGGCCAGGCCAAGGAGGAGCTGCGGGTGGTGGACGTGGCCCAGCTGCTGCTGGACTCGGTCCGCACCCCGGACGCCGGCCCGGCCGACGAGGTCAGCGACGAGCCGGCGCCGACGCCCGAACCGACCGGCAGCTGAGGCCCCGGTCACCCGCCGACGCCCACCACAGGCAGGCAGCCGCCGGGGTGACCGGCGGGAAACAGACGGTATGGGGGGTCGCTCCGGGAGAACCCGGAGTCCGACACCCCGAGGAGAAGGTACGTTCTACGGCGTGGCTGGAAACCGAAGGAAGCGCGACGACCAGTACCCGCAGGGCGGTTCCCCCTACCCGCACGGGCCGGGGCCCCAGCCCGGATACGGCGATCCCACCTATCCGGGCAACTCACCGCACCCGCCCGGCGGTTACCGCCACGGGGACTACGGCGACGGCGCCCACCCGGACGCCGGCTACGGCCACGACCCGCACGGCGGCTACCCGGGCGACGGGTACGGCGACGACGGCGCCCCGCCGCCCGACGACCGCCCCTACGGCGGCCCGCAGCCGCCGCCCGGGCCGCCCCGGGATCCGCTGTCCTGGCGCCCGCTGCTGACCGGGATCGTCCTGCGGCCCAGCGACACCTTCTGGACGATGCGCGACTACCAGATGTGGTGGCCGGCGCTGATCGTCAGCTTCCTCTACGGGCTGGTGGCTGTCTTCGGGCTGGACGACTCCCGGGACACCATCCTCGAAACCACCATTTCGAGCCTGATCCCGTACCTGCTCTTCACCGGCGTCGCGATGGTGCTCGGCGCGCTGGTGCTCAGCACCGTCACCCACAACCTGGCGCGGCAGCTCGGCGGCAACGGGCTGTGGGCGCCGACCGCCGGCCTGGCCATGCTGATCATGACGCTCACCGACGTGCCGCGCCTGGCGCTGGCGCTCTTCCTGGGCGGCGGGCACCCGGTGGTGCAGGTGCTCGGCTGGGCGACCTGGCTCTACGCGGGGCTGCTGTTCAGCATGATGGTCAGCCGGTCCCACGAGATCGCCTGGCCGCGGGCCCTGGCCGCCTCGGCGATCCAGCTGCTCGGCCTGCTGATGCTGATCAAGCTCGGCACCCTCTGATCCCGACGCGGCGGCCGGTGACCGTTTCGGTAACCTCTACGGGTGCTTCTGTCAGACAAGGACATCCGCGCCGAAATCGACGCCGGCCGGGTGCGGATCGACCCGTTCGAGCCCGCGATGATCCAGCCTTCCAGCATCGATGTCCGACTCGACCGCTACTTCCGGGTGTTCGAGAACCACCGCTACCCGCACATCGACCCGTCGGTCGAACAGCCGGACCTGACCCGGATGATCGAGCCCAAGGGCGACGAGCCGTTCATCCTGCACCCGGGGGAGTTCGTGCTCGCCTCCACCTACGAGGTGATCACCCTCCCGGAGAACCTCGCCTCCCGCCTGGAGGGCAAGAGCTCCCTGGGCCGGCTCGGCCTGCTCACCCACTCCACCGCGGGCTTCATCGACCCCGGCTTCTCGGGGCACGTCACCCTGGAGCTGTCCAACGTGGCGACCCTGCCGATCAAGCTCTGGCCGGGGATGAAGATCGGCCAACTCTGCGTCTTCCAACTGACCTCCCCGGCCGAGCACCCGTACGGCTCGTCCCGCACCGGCTCCCGCTACCAGGGCCAGCGCGGACCTACCCCGTCCCGGTCATACCTCAACTTCCACCGCACCAGCATCTGACCGCCCCACCGGCACGGCGCTGCGCAGCCGCGCACAGCGCGGACACCGCAACAACCGCCCGGGCCCGATCCGTTCACTCCCCAACTGCGGCATGGGAAAGCGGTCGGCACGGAAGACGTGCCCCTCAACACAACGAACGACGGTGATGGCGCCGGCACCGGACAACGTGGCCTTCTCCTCTGCGTCTTGACAACGCACGCCACCCTAAGCGACCACACCGACACTCCCCGCCCGGCACTCCGACGTACCCCAGCCCCCGGGGATGCGGTACCCTGTACCACAGGAAACGCCCCCCGGGGCGGTCCAGGCGGGCGTAGTTTAATGGTAGAACATGAGCTTCCCAAGCTCAGAGCGCGAGTTCGATTCTCGTCGCCCGCTCCATCTCAAACCCCCAGGTCAGCGACCTGGGGGTTTCTGCTGAGCGGGGCCGGCATGGGGTCACGTGCCGGATCCGTGCCAGATGGAGCCGTTGGGCGCCCGGACAGCCGCGCCTACAGCGTGTGCGTGACCGCCGGACGCCGCCGGTATCCGTTTCGCATGCTGGAGTGGGAGCCCTCCGGCTGGTGAGCGTTGTGCGGCCCGTGCTCCGTCGGCGTACGAGTCGTGACGTTGTCGCGCGACCCGGCGGGCTCGGCGGAAGGCCGAGCCCGCCACGTCGGCTCCATGCCGGAGCCGGAGTCGTGTCACGCCGTCAGCGCTGCAGGGTCAGCAGGCCCGGTCGGTAGGGGAGAAGACCGTAGTCGCCGCCGGAGTTGGGGCTGCGCCCCTGGTAGAGGAGCTGCAGATTGCAGGGGTCAACGGTCATGGTCTGATCGGGGCTCGTGCGCAGCAGTTCGCCGTGGCTGATGTCGTTGGTCCAGGTGGCGCCGCTGTTGGCCCTGCCGGCGAAGGGGTTGTTCTCGGTCACGGCCTGGGGTGTCCACGATCCGTTCAGACTGGTGGCTGTGAACGAGCGGAAGTAGCGGCCCTGCGCGCCGATCGCCTCGACGATCATGAGGTAGCGGTTCTCGCCCTGCAGCTTGTAGACCTGCGGGGCTTCGAACAGGTTGTTCGTCGTGTCGCTCATGACCACGGTCGAGGTCGAGCCGAAGCTCCTCGGGAAGTCCCCGATCGGCATACTGGCCCGGTAGATCCTGCCGTTGTCACCGGCGAAGAACAGGTACATGTTCGTGTCGTCAGCGATGAGCGTCTGGTCGATGGGACCGGTCGGGGAGTCGGAGATGCTTCCGGAGAAGAGCTCCTGCTCGGCTGACCAGCCGTTCGGGTTGGTGGGGTCGCTTGAGGTCCGGTAGGAGAAGGAGGTCCTGCCCCACTGGTAGGCGAGCACCCAGATGTCCTTCGGCGCGAAGTAGAAGAGCGTGGGCGCCACGGTGGAAGCTGACATCGGGTTCTGGCTGGCCGAGGCCATCTGCGACCAGTTGCCGAACAGGCTGAAGTTCATCGAACCCCAGCGCGTCCCGGTGTCGTGCGTCGTCGCGTAGACGAGGTGCTGGCCGTTGTGGGGGACGACGGTGAAGTCCTTGAGCGAGACCCACCCCGGCCTGGGCTCCGCCAGCGCGCCCGTTGATGTCCAGCGGTATGTCGATGGCAGAGCGCACGGGCCGGGGTTGTCCTCGCCGACCTTGACGAGCTGCCACTGCTGGTTGGCGCCGCCCCAGTCGTCGTACTGGACGATGTTCGCGCTGTCGGCGGTGGAGGCGCCCTGTACTTCGAGGGCCTTGTCGCTGTGGCGCGAAATGAGCCTCACGTAGCCGTCAGAGCTGTCGGCCAGCCGCCACTGCTGGTTGGTGCCGTTCAGGTCGGCCCACTGGACGATCGAGCCGCCGTTCTCGGTGGACCAGTTGTGGACGTCCAGGACCTTGCCGGAGTGGCGGGACTTGATGCGGTAGTAGCCGTTGCCGGAGTCGACGAACTGCCACTGCTGCTGGGCCTGATCGTTCCTGGTCCACTGGGTGATGCGGGCGCCGTCGCCGGTCGCCTGGTTGTAGACGTCCAGGGCCTTGCCGCTGTTGCGGTTGACCAGCACATACGAGGCGTTGGGGTCGATGGTCGCCGCGCTGGCGGGCTGGGCACCGAGGAAGGTGGCCACGAGCAGCAAGGGCGCGAGGATGACGAGCAGGCGTCTGAGACGGAGCGGGGAAGGACGGCGAAGCCACATGAGAGGCATCCCTTTCTGGGGTCGGGGGTGTGGTGACCCCGATGAACCGGAACGGCCGCCCCGGGGGTCAGGGACGGGGTAGGTGCGAAAGCGGCCGCGTGTGCCGCGGAGTTGGTGCGCTGGGCGCTCAGCCGGAGCGCTTCGCCGTGGACGGAGACGAGAGACACCTCCGGCCTTCGGCCGTCCCGGTTGTCGACCGGTTGTGACGGCTACCGCCAAGGGGCCGTCACGCCAGCGGATCCACTGGGCGTCCGGTGGGCGTTGGCCAGGGAGACCTCCGGGGCGGGAAGCATCAAGCATCGAAAACTTACGAAACTTCACGGACTCCTTGGCGCCACAAGCTAGGAAGGCGGGGCCTCTCGGTCAAGGCCTGTCACCCATCTGTCCATAAACAGCGCCTGTTCTTCGGGCTTGAGGGAGCACGTCCGACCCTGACCGGTACTCGACCTCGCGCGACCGGCCGGCACCTGGACCTGTCACCTCAGGGGCCGCTGGAGCTCGCCGACCTGCTGTTTCGACCCTTTCCTCGGGGCCAGCGCCAACAGCGCCCACCGACGGCGGCGCTGGGGCGGCCAGCGGTCCCCGTCGCACTCGCCAGGCTTCCGGAAATTTTCGGTCGAGGCGCGGAAGTTTTTTCGCGAGCAGGATTGACGATCCCCCGTCATTCCCGCAATCTCGCTGACTGAGAGGACAGTTGCCGTTCGCACGTCGAACGGTCTGCCCCGAGCACTCTGTGGTGCACGACAGAGCCGCGCACCCCAGCACCCGCGCCACCCTGTTTCCGATCCGGTGAGGTTCACGCCAGCGCATCCTGGCTCTTCGCCCAGTTGAGAGAGGTACGCGACGCCGCGTGGTGGTCCGCCGGGTGAGCCGCCATGCACTTCAGCCCTTCCGTGACGTCTACCCTGGAGGCACAGTCATGGGCTCCTATGCCATATCTCCACCCACCGCCCGCCGGAAGTTCCGCGGTCTGCTGACAGCGCTGGTCGTCGGCGTCCTCGGCGTGGTCGGTGTACTGGCCACCCCGCCGAGCGCACACGCCGCCGAGAGCACGCTCGGCGCCGCGGCGGCCCAGAGCGATCGTTACTTCGGTGTCGCCATCGCCTCGGGCAGATTGGGCGACTCGGTGTACACGAATATCGCGAACCGCGAGTTCAACTCGGTGACGGCCGAGAACGAGATGAAGATCGATGCCACCCAACCCCAGCGGGGACAGTTCAACTTCACCGCCGGTGACCGCGTCTACAACTGGGCGGTGCAGAACGGCAAGCAGGTGCGCGGCCACACCCTGGCCTGGCACTCCCAGCAGCCCGGCTGGATGCAGAGCCTCAGCGGCGGCGAGCTGCGCCAGGCGATGATCGACCACATCAACGGCGTGATGACCCACTACCGCGGCAGGATCGTCGAGTGGGACGTCGTGAACGAGGCCTTCGCCGACGGCGGTTCGGGAGCCCGGCGCGACTCCAACCTGCAGCGCACCGGCAACGACTGGATCGAGGTCGCCTTCCGCACCGCGCGCGCCGCCGACCCGGCCGCCAAGCTCTGCTACAACGACTACAACGTCGAGAACTGGAACGCGGCCAAGACCCAGGCCATGTACGCCATGGTCCGGGACTTCAAGCAGCGCGGCGTGCCGATCGACTGTGTCGGCTTCCAGGCGCACTTCAACGAGGGCAACCCCTACAACAGCAACTTCCGCACCACCCTGGAGAGTTTCGCCGCGCTCGGCGTCGACGTGTCCGTCACCGAGCTCGACATCCAGGGCGCCTCGCCCACGACCTACGCCAACGTGACCAACGACTGCCTGGCGGTCGCGCGCTGCGTCGGCATCACCGTCTGGGGGGTGCGCGACAGCGACTCCTGGCGATCGCACCACACGCCGCTGCTGTTCAACAACGACGGCAGCAAGAAGCCCGCCTACGACGCCGTCCTCAACGCGCTCAACGGCGGCTCGTCCACGCCCACTCCGGGTGGGCAGATCAGGGGCGTCGGTTCGGCGCGGTGTCTGGACGTGGCCGACTCCAGCACCACCGACGGCACCCAGGTCCGTCTGTGGGACTGCCACGGCGGCACCAACCAGCAGTGGACGCGCACCGCCGACGGCGAGTTCAGGATCTACGGCAACAAGTGCCTGGACGCCGGCGGCACCGGCAACGGCACCAGGGTCCAGATCTACAGCTGCTGGGGCGGCGACAACCAGAAGTGGCGCGTGAACTCCGACGGCTCCATCGTCGGCGTCCAGTCCGGCCTCTGCCTCGACGCCGCAGGCTCCGGCAACGGCGCCCCGCTCCAGCTCTACTCCTGCTGGGACGGCAGCAACCAGCGCTGGACCGTCACCTGACGGGGCCGGTCGCTGACCGAGGAGTGCGTCGATGAAGATGTGTGGTGCGGCTCGCTCCGGCCGCCCACACGGATCTCGATCGTAGTCGAGCTGGGTGCCGGGTACCTGGTCGAGTGGGCCGCGCTCGACGGAGGCCACCTCCCCGGTCCGGTCGACGGCTCCCCCGGCGAGAGCGGCGTCGCCACCTGGACCAAGGGAGAGATCTGGAGGTTCTTCGCCCACTTCGAGTGACACACCGGCGTAAGGTTCGGCGGGCCGCGGGGGCCCTTGTGGCCCGGTGAGCCGTTGCCCGATGCGTGCCCGTCGGGGCGGTCGGGCACGCTCAACGGCGGTTCTCCGTGGCCTGCCGGACCGTCGCCGTCGGCGGCAGTCCGGCAGGCCAGCGACCACGGGCCCGCCAAGAGCTCAGCGCTTCCCAGGCTGGGAGCGCGCGTTCGCTTCTCGTCGCCCGCTCCAACGGTCGAGGCCGGCAGAGCCGCAAGGCCCGCGGCGGGCCCGCTCCCCGTGGGCGGCGACCGTCCCGCCGCGGGGCCGTTCATCGTGCGGAACGGTGACAGAACAGGGGCCCGGACGGGAACACAAGGCTGGCTAGAATCGGCCCGTCGCCGCGGCTGGCGGCGACGGGACCCGTGCGCGGGACGGGCTGAGGACCAGTGGGGGAAACGTGAGCGGGGACAGCGATCTCTACATAGACGGTGAAGTGCTCTCCCGGGTGCGGAGCAACCTGACCCACATCACCGACATCCTGGATGATCCGTCCGAGGCCATCGATTCCGTCGGCACCGCCTCGGCGGGGGTGCGGGCGCTCTCCGACCGGTTGGGCGAGTTCGGGGACGAGTGGAGCTACGGCATCGGCCAGATCGGCGAGTTCGCCCGGGGTGCGGCGGACACGCTGACCCAGATCGAGCAGGAGTTCGACAACCTGGACCTGAGCCTGGCACAGGCGCTCAACGAGGCGAACTCCGGCTCCTGACCGGTCCACGGGCACGGCCCCGCAGGCACGGCCCCCCGGGCCCGGCCCGGGGGCATCGTGCGGCCAGGACAAGACCAACGGCAGCAACGGGGGAAACGTAGATGTCCTTTCCGAGGGAACCACATATATCCGACTTCCCGGCGCTCGGCTTCGTGCCGTGCGCCGGCGACCAGAGCGCGATGGACACCGTCTCGTCGGAGTTCGGCGACACCGCCGAGGTGCTCGGCGAGGTGGTCGCGGTGCTCTCCGGGGCCGACGAGGGCGAGTGGCGGGGGCGCACCGCGCGGGAGTTCCGGCGGATGCTGCGCGACGACTTCCGGCCAAAGGTGGAGGAGGCCTACCAGTCGTTCAACGGCGCGCACCGGGCGATGGTCGACTGGCTGGTCGAGATGGGCGACTTCCAGCGGCGGGCCGACCACCTGGAGCGGGACGCGGCGGCCGCGCTGGCCGCGCTGGACAGCGCCCAGGCCGGCCTGGACGGCATGCCGCCCCGCCCCGGGATCTTCGACCCCGAGCCGGAGACCGACGAGGAACGCGAGGAGGCCGAGCGCACCGAGGAGGAGCGGGGCCGGCGGGAGCACGCCGTCCAGGCCGCCGAGGCGGCGCTCCAGCAGTTCAGGGAGCGGGCGGCTCGGCTCCAGCAGGACTACGACCAGTCCGGCCAGAACATCGCCGGTCGGCTGCGGAACGCCATGGAGCTGGCGCCGAACGAGCCCGGTTTCTGGTCCTCGCTCGGGGACGCGATCGGCGATCTGGCGGAGGGTTTCGTCGATCTGATCGACGACATCGGCGCCGCGTTGATCGACATTCTGGCCGAATGGGCGCCGATCCTGTCCAAGATCGGCTCCATCGCCGGTCTGCTCAGCTCCATCACCGGCCTGCTGGCGATGATCCCCATCCCCGGCTTCCAGGTGCTCGGCGTGGTCTCGCTGGCTCTGGCGGCGGTCTCGGTGGTGGCCAACTACGGTGCGGCGGTGGGCGAGACCGGCAGTTTCACGTCGGCCCTCGCCGACCCGAACTTCCTGCTGTCGACGGCGGCCCTGGCGTTCGGCGCCGGTTCGTTCGCCGGCATGAAGGCCCTGACGAGCCTGCAGGTGGGGGGCGTGAGCGCGGTCGACGACGTGTTCGGCTTCGCGATGCGCAACGGGAGCGCCGCGAGTTCGCTGCCGGGCGTGATGGGGCTCACCGTCGCCACCAATGTCAACGCCGGCGGGGCCCGGTTCATGGACAGCTTCGGCAACATGGGCACGATCACCGACCTCGGGGGCACGTTCAGCGGCTGGTCGCGGAACAACTCGCCGGTCCGGACAGGGAGTTGAGCCACGGTGGCGGGACGCGTCGGTGACGAGCACGAACTGAGGACTGGGTGATGGAGACGACCGGCGCCGGGGGACCGGCCCAACTGGCCATGTCGGAGCGTCCCGTGGACCCGAGGGTGCCCAGCCAGCCCGGTGGCACGGGCGGCGCCAGCGGCGCGGGCGGAGGGAACGGCGCGGGAGGGCCGGGCGGGCCGGGCGGTGAGGGCGGGCCGGGCGGGCCCGAGGAGCACATCTTCGGCGGGGGGCCGCCGGCGCGGCTCTACCTGCCGAACGACTGGCTCAACTTCCTGGTGGACGGCGACGACCAGGTCGCCGCCCGCCGGCGCTACGAGCAGCTGATGACGCAGATCTTCCCCAACATGCCGCTGGACGGCCACCGGGAGATCGTCGACGGCCTGATGCTCTGGCGCGAACAGCTGTGGACCGGTGGGTTCCTGGCCCACGGGGTGATCACCGTGCCGGCCCGGGACGGGGACCGGGCCGCGTTCTGGCAGATCCTGGTCGCGGTGATGAAACTGCCCGCCACCACGGCCGAGTTGGACACCTCGGCGCTGATGGAGCGGATGGTCGGCGGCTCGGGGATGGACTACCTCACCCATGTGGAGAAGTACCAGACCGACATGGGGCTTGGCCTGGGTCTGATCGGTCGCCCGCCGTTGACGGTGCCGGGCGGCGAGGTGGTGCGGGACAGCGACGGCGACCCGCGCCGGTGCGGCATGGCCGCCGCGCTCTCCTATGCGCCGGGGGCCGAGTTCGGCATCATGGCAGCCGGCGTCAGCCTGGTCCCGGAGCAGGACAGGCAACTCGCCACCATGGTGGCGTTGATCGCCGGCAAGTCCACGCTGGTCACCGGCGACGAGGGGGGCGGTCAGGAGAACGCCGCCGCCCCGGTGCCGGCCGCCGGCTGATCCGCGCGCCCTCCCGCGTTACCGACCAGAGAGGCGGACCCGTGGTCCAAGGCCCACTCCCCCACACACCACGCCATGAGTTCCCGCCGGACCTGCGGCGGCAGCTCACGCTTGGCCACATCCAGGAATGCGGCATCGAGCGGGTCGCCCAGTATCCGGTGTCCTACCGCAGGTGGGGGGGTGCCGGCGTGTCGATCGGGGTCACCCTCGGGGTGTTCCTGGCCCTGGGGATCGCGGCGGCGGTCGGCGTGGCGAACAGCGACGACGTCGATGTCCCGTTCGTGGTCCCGCTGTTGGCGGCGGTGATCGCCTGGGCGGTGCTCTACGGGCTGCCGGTCCTGCTGCCGCACGCCCTGCGGGCCCGCCGCCGTCGGCGCCGGCTGGCCGCCGCCGCGCCCGCCGCCCAGGGGCACTCCCAGACGCTGCCGGGGTTCGCCGGCGAGACGGCGGGCCAGGTCGGCTACGGCGACCGCCGGCTGCGGCTGCTCACCGCCCAGGGCACCGCGTGGGAGGTGCCGTTCTCCGCGATCTACGTGGTGGAGGAGCTGCCGCCCAAGGGCCTCTTCGGCCTGCCGGGGATCGACGTGCTGACCAACGACGGAACCTGGACGGAGATCCGCGCCACCAGCAACCAGGAGCTGCTCGGCACCCTGGAACAGGCCGGCACGCCGGTGCTGCGGGCCGTCAACCGCTACTGAACCCGGCGGTGTTCGCGCCCGGCCGACCGCGGCCCCGGGACGGGCCCGAGCTCCCGGCCTCCTGGGGGTCAGGGGAGGCGGCGGCGGAGGATCCAGAACGTGGTGGCGACCGTGGCCGCGGTCAGGGCCAGGACGAGGCCGGTCTCGACCAGTTGGATCGGCCAGTAGTGCGAGGTCGGGTGGAACGTCGCGTAGAAGTCGACCGCCCCGTGGTCCGCGAGGCAGCCGGCGAGGTCGCCGGGCACGGCCTGGTCTCCGCAGTCGAGGCCGCTGGCGCGTTCCCCGGACTCCAGGACCATCCCGAACTCCAGCTGGTCGACGTGGTTGAGCGAGGGGCCCCACGGGCCGCGCACCTCGCTCACCGGCCAGAGCGAGGACCGGACCCGGTCGCCCAGGTGGTAGGCCAGCGCGATACCGGCCAGGCCCAGGCCGACGGCGGGCAGGGTGCGCCGGGTGAGCAGCGCGGCCAGCGCGCCGAGGGCCAGGCCGAGCAGCACGTACGCCGGGCCCACCGGTCCAGCGGCGTGGAAGTACTCACTGTTCCACCGGTTGACGCCGTCGTCCGGGCCGGACAGCCACGCCCATCGGTACAGCCAGGTCAACGCCGTCATGCCGGCGAGCAACGCGACTGCGGGGACGGCGAGTTGCGCGGCAAGCCAGCGGGTCGGGGAGACGGACTGGGTCCACCCCAGGGTGGCGGTGCCGCGTTCCAGTTCCCGGCCGATCAGCGTGGCGCCCGCGCAGGCGGCAATGGCGCACGGCAGCCAGGCGAGGAGTTGCGGGGACCGCGACCCCGGGGCGCCGTCCAGCACGCTGGCGCCGGCGGCGACCAGCACCGCCCAGCTCCACAGCGACACCCGGTGCAGCCGCAGCACCGCCCGGGTCAGGCCGTGGCGCGGGGCGTACGAGAGCGTGGTCATGCGGCGGCCTCCTGGCTCGGGGTGGGCGTGGCGTGCTCCGTGCGCAGGGCGGGAGCGTCGGGGTTGCGCAGGTGGGCCAGCACCAGCTCCTCCAGGGATGGCCGCTCGACCAGCCACCCGGCGCCGTCGACCGGCCCCCGCGAGCGCACCAGCGCCGTGTGGCCGCGACCGGTCGGACCGGACTCCACGACGGTGTGCGGCGCGAAGTCGGAGGCGGTACCGGTGAGTCGGGCGTGCGCGGCCCTGAGGTCGTCGGTCGCGCCGGCGAGCCTGATCCGGCCGCCGTCGAGCAGCAGCAGGTGGTCGCAGGTGCCCTCCAGTTCGGCCAGCACGTGGGAGGACATGACGACGGTGGTGCCGTGCTCGGCGACTGCGGCCAGCAGGGCGCCCATCAGCTGGTGGCGGGCGACCGGGTCCAGGTCGGCCATCGGCTCGTCCAACAGCAGCAGTTCGGCGCGTTTACCGAGGGCCAGCGCGAGGGCGACCCGGGTGCGCTGGCCGCCGGAGAGGGCGCGGACCCGGCTCCTCGGGTCGAGGCCGGCGGCGTACGCGGCGCGTTCCGCGGCGTCCTGGTCCCAGCGGCCCCGGTTGAGTTCGGCGCCCAGCCGAAGCGTGTCGGCCACGGTGAGCCGCGGGTACAGCGGCCGGGTCTGCGCCACGTACCCGATCCGCGGCCGGGACTCGGCCGGGCCGGCGCCGAGCACCCGCAGCGTCCCCGCGGTCGGCCGGCGCAGCCCCGCCGCCAGGGTCAACAGGGTGGACTTACCAGCGCCGTTCGGGCCGACCAGGGCGCAGACCCGGCCGGCGGGCAGCCGGAAGGAACAGTCCCGCAGTGCCGGTGTGCGGCGACGGCCGTGGCGGATCGTGAGTTCGCGTGCCTCAAGTGCGGCTGGTTCCGCGCTCATCGCTCTCCCTCGGGAAACTCCTGCTCCAGTGCGGAGCTGAACAGTGCGGCGACGTCCTCGCGGGCGAGCCCGCCCGCGCGGGCCCGTCGCATCCAGTCGGCCAGTTCGTCGGCGAACGGCGACTGGGGCGCCGCCGCCCGCAGTGACTTCCGCACGAACGTGCCGAGCCCGCGCCGTGCTTCGACCAGGCCCTCGCGCTCCAGCTCGCGGTAGGCCTTGAGCACGGTGTTCGGGTTGATGGCGGTGGCCTCGACCACCTCTCGGGCGGTGGGCAGTTGGTCGCCTGGTTCGAGCAGGCCCAGCCGCAGGGCCTGCTTCGTCTGCTGGACGATCTGCAGATAGGTGGCTACCCCGGTGCGCCGGTCGATCCGGTAGGCGATCACCGCAACCCCCCTTTCACTAATCAAGTAGTGAAAGCATGGTGCGTCGCCGGGGCCAGGTCAAGCGTGGCCGCTGACATATCCCGGCCCAGGCGCGGGTAGAGCCTGATCCCCACCGGCCCGCACGAGCGCGTCCCGACGGAGCGGTCCATGCTGCGAATCCACTTCACCCCCCAGGACCTGGCGCGGGTCAGGGTGGCCCCCGGGCCGGACTACCTGTGGGAGATCACCAACAGCGTGCAGACGCTGCAACGGACCGACGGGGAGCGGGTGTTCGGTGCCTGGCGGCGCTGGGCGCGCCCCCGGCTCCCGCCGAGCGGCCGGCTGCTCTCGCCCCTGCTCCCGCCGTACGGCTACTCCCCGGACTTCCTCACCCCCACGTCCGGCGACCGCGGCACCCTCCAGGCGGCCGTCGACACCCTGCTCGGCACCCCGCGCCCACGGCTGCGCGCCGAGTTGTCCCGGCTGGCCGGCGCGACCCGGCTGCCCGACTGGACGCGGGCGCTCGCCGAGGGCGACGCGGAGGCACTCGCCCGGCTCGGCGACGCGCTCCACGCCTACCAGGCCCAGGCGCTCCTCCCGCACTGGCGGCAGGTCCGCGCCGACATCGAGGCGGACCGGGCCCGGCGGTTGCGGAGCCTGCTGGACGGCGGCACGGAGGGGCTGTTGACCAGCCTCGGGCCGGACACCCGCTGGCGCCCGCCGGTGCTTGAGGTGACGTACCCGGTCGACCAGCAGCTGCGGCTGGCCGGCCGCGGCCTCGTGCTCCAGCCGTCGTTCTTCTGCTGGCCGACGCCGACCACGCTGGCCGACGGGGACCTGCCACCCGTCCTGGTCCATCCGATCCAGCACACGGCCGGCTGGGCCACGCGGGCGGTCGGGCCGACGCCCGCGGACCAGGACCCGCTCGGGCAGCTCATCGGACGGACCCGCGCGGAGCTGCTGCGGGCCGCGCGTACCGGTTGCTCCACGGTGGAGGCCGCCCGGCTGCTCCAGGTGACGCACCCGGCGGTCAGCCAGCACATGAACGTGCTGCGCGCCGCCGGCCTGATCACCACGGTCCGCACCGCCGGCCGGGCGTTCCACCTCGCGACGGCCGAGGGGCGCGCGCTGCTGACCGCGGGGGACCGCGGCGCGGGGGCGGGGCTGGGGCCGGGGCCAAGGCCGGGGACGGGGACGGGGCCGGGGCCGGGGACGGGGCCGGGGCCGGGGACGGGGCCGGGGCCGGGGACGGGGCCAAGGCCGGGGGC